>JBEBYB010000038.1:0-19851 GCA_040391295.1 Phenylobacterium sp.
TCAGGCCTTCCCACCAGACGTCGCCGTCGGCGGTCAGGGCGACGTTGGTGAAGACGGTGTTGGCGTGCAGGGCGTCGACCGCGTTCTTGTTGGTCGCGTTGCCGGTGCCCGGCGCCACGCCGAAGAAGCCGGCTTCCGGGTTGATCGCATAGAGCCGGCCGTCGTCGCCGAAGCGCATCCAGCAGATGTCGTCGCCGACCGTCTCGGCCTTCCAGCCGGGGATGGTCGGTTGCAGCATCGCCATGTTGGTCTTGCCGCAGGCGCTGGGGAAAGCGGCGGCCACATAGCGGACCTGGCCGGCCGGCGAGGTCAGCTTGAGGATCAGCATGTGCTCGGCCAGCCAGCCCTCGTCGCGAGCCATCACCGAGGCGATGCGCAGCGCGTAGCACTTCTTGCCCAGCAAGGCGTTGCCGCCATAGCCCGAGCCGTAGGACCAGATCTCGCGGTCCTCCGGGAAGTGGACGATGTACTTGATCTCGTTGCAGGGCCAGGCGACGTCGGCCTGGCCCGCTTCCAGCGGCGCGCCGACCGAGTGCAGGGCCGGGACGAAGAAGCCGTCCTCGCCGAGCATGTCCAGGGCGCCCTGGCCCATCCGGGTCATGACCCGCATCGAAATGGCGACATAGGCGCTGTCGGTGATCTCGACGCCCAGGGCGGAGATCTTCGAGCCCAGCGGCCCCATGCAGAACGGCACCACGTACATGGTGCGCCCGCGCATGCAGCCCTTGAACAGTTGCTTCAGGTCGGCCCGCATCTCATCGGGCTCGAGCCAGTTGTTGGTCGGACCAGCGTCGGCCGGGTCCTTGGAGCAGATGAAGGTCCGGCTCTCGACCCGCGCCACGTCGCGCGGATCCGACAGGGCCAGGAAGCTGTTGGGACGCTTCTCGGCGTCAAGCGGCGTCAAGGTGCCCGCCTTGACCAGTTCGGCGGTCAGGGCGTTCCACTCGTCGTCGGACCCGTCGCACCAGTGAACCCGGTCCGGCTGCGTCATCTCCGCGACTTCACGTACCCAGGCCAGAAGGCCAGCATGTTTCGTCGGAGCCTCATCGAGACCCGGAATGGCCATGCCCATCAGGCTGCGCCCCTTATGTTACCCACGCGATTATCGCCGGCCTCGGAAGTTCTCTGCGGAACCCGCCCGCCGTCCGGCGGCTCGGTGATATGGACGAAATTTGACGGGCACAAGCTCGGCGGCGTCCGATACGCCGATCCGGGGAAATGACACCGGTGACATCTCATTAACTCGCGCCTCGCGATACCAGGAACCGACCTACCCGTCGCAGCCAGACCCCATGCTCGGCCCCGGACGTGGCGGAACGCAAGCTGCGCCTTGGACGTTCTTGCGCCCTATTGACGCCAAGGCCGCCCTATAGGCTGCTCGGCGAAACTGGAGCATCGAATGACTCGACTGACCCGCCGCGCTCTGGCGCTGGGCTTGGCCGCCCTTCCCCTCCCCGCCCTGGCGCAGCGTGCGCCGGTTGCGCCCTTGTCGGCTGCCGACCGGGAGCTGGTGGATCGCGCCGCGGCCTATCTTCAGGGCCTGACCGAGGCCAAGGGCCGCTTCGTCCAGACCGACGCGCGCGGCTCGACCACCCAGGGCGCGCTCTATCTGAAGCGTCCCGGCAAGGCGCGGTTCGAGTACGACGCGCCCTCCAAGCTGCTGGTGGTCTCCGACGGCGGCAATGTCTCGATCGCCGATGGGCGCCTGAAGACCTTCGAGGCCTATCCGCTGATGGCCACGCCGCTGTCGATCTTCCTGGCGCGCCAGATCCGGTTCGACAAGAACATCGTCATCAGCCGCGTCAACCGCATGGCCGACGGCTTCTCGATCACCGCCCGCGACGGCAAGAAGGAGGCCGAGGGCCAGATCACCCTGACCTTCTCCGACAATCCCCTGGCGCTGATCGGCTGGACCGTGACCGACGCCCAGGGGGGCTCGACCCGCATCCGGCTGACCAACCTGACCAAGACCACCGGCCTGGCGTCCTCGCTGTTCGTCCTGAAGGACCCCCGCCCGAAGAATGTCGGCCGCTCCAAATCGTGACACTTTCACAACACGCAATACCTTGCGTGATTTGTGATTGACTTTTTCTTTCCGGAAGTGTCATTAATGCAACCACGGGGTTCGCGTGATCGCGAACCTTTCCGTGCCGGAACCTATCCCCTCCCGGCGGCGGCATGAGAGACACACTTTACGCCCGGGCTTCTCCAGTGCCCGGGCGTTTCTTTTTGCCCAAACCCCCTTAAGTACGCGCCATGCGCCTTCGTCTCACCACCTGGAACGTCAACTCCGTCCGCCTGCGCGCCGAGCAGGTCGCCCGCTTCGTCGACGAGCAGGCTCCCGATGTCCTGTGCATGCAGGAGATCAAGTGCCAGGAGGCCGAGTTCCCGCGCGCGGCCTTCGAGGCTGTCGGCCTGCCCCACATCAAGATCGCCGGCCAGAAAGGCTGGCACGGGGTGGCGATCGCCTCGCGCTATCCGATCGAGGACGTCGCGCCGCTGGACGTCTGCCGCGAAGGCCACGCGCGCTGCGTCTCCGGCAAGATCGCCGGCGTCGAGGTCCAGAACTTCTACATCCCGGCCGGGGGCGACGTTCCCGACCGCCTGGCCAATCCGAAATTCGACCACAAGCTCGACTTCTATGAGCAGTTGACCGCCGAGATGTCGCGCCGCGACCCCAAGGCGCCGCTGGCGATCGTCGGCGACCTGAACGTCGCGCCGGGCGAGTTCGACGTCTGGAGTCACAAGCAGATGTCGAAGATCGTCAGCCACACGCCGGCCGAGCTGGAAGCCTTCGCCAACCTGATGGCCAGCGCCAGCTTCACCGACCTGGTTCGCGAAGCCATTCCCGACCCCGAGAAGCTGTTCTCCTGGTGGAGCTATCGCGCCGCCGACTTCCGCAAGTCGAACCGCGGCCTGCGGCTGGACCACATCCTGATCACGCCTGGCCTGCGCGAGGCGGCGTTCCGCACCGGCGCGGCCAGCGCGCGCGTGCACGACGACGTGCGCGAATGGACCCGACCCAGCGACCACGCCCCGGTCAGCGCCGACTTCGCGCTCTAATCAGCCCTTGAAGTTCGAGGCCAGCACGCAGCTGGGCACGCCGTCGCGGGTCATCACCGTGGCGGGCTTGCCAGTGCCGGGCGCGAAGTAGAAAGGCCCCTTGGCGGTCGTCACCTTGAGCAGCGCCGGGCCGCTGAACTGACAAACCGGGATAAAATCGGTCCCGCCCTTCTCGGCGGCGATCACGCTGCACTCGGCGTGGCCGAACCTGCGATCATAGCGGATGTCGTTGGTGATGAAGCCCTGCTTGGCCTTGGCGCCGCGGGCTTCATATTCCTGCGCGGTCAACACCGGACAGGGCTCGCCGACCAGGGTCTCGGGCCGCACCTGCGCCGTCGAAGCGGCCAGCAGGCCGACCCGCTTCATGGACGCCGTGACGCCGACTATGACGCCGCCGACGACGATCGCCCCGATCAACATCAGGGGAAAGGTCCGGGCCAATCCCCACTTCTTCCTCGCCATCCGTCGATCCCCCGGCCGCGCCCTAGGGCGCCAGCCGGTAGCCCCCGGCCTCGGTCAACAGCAATCGCGCATTGCCGGGGTCGGGCTCGATCTTCTGGCGCAGGCGATAGACGTGGGTTTCCAGCGTGTGGGTGGTGACGCCGGCGTTATAGCCCCAGACCTCGGCCAGCAGTTCCTCGCGCGACACCGCCTTGTCGCCGGCCCGGTAGAGATACTTCAGGATGTTGGTCTCTTTTTCCGTCAGACGGATCTTCTTCTGGCTGGCGTCGACCAGCATCTTGGCCGAGGGCCGGAACTCGTAGGCGCCCAGGTGGAACACCGCGCCCTCAGACTGTTCGTGGCTGCGCAGCTGGGCGCGGATGCGGGCCAGCAGCACCTGGAACTTGAAGGGCTTGGTCACATAGTCGTTCGCTCCGGCTTCCAGGCCGGAGATCTGATCATCGTCGGTGTCGGCGGCGGTCAGCATGATGATCGGCGCCACCACGCCCTGCGCGCGCATCTGTCGGCAGGCCTCGCGGCCGTTCATGTCGGGAAGATCGACATCCAGCAGGATCAGGTCGGGACGATGCTCGACGGCGGCCTTCACGCCGTCGCCGGCGGTCGCCGCCTCTATGGCCGAGAATTCCTCGGAAAGTTGGAGTTGTTCGGCGATTGCGCCGCGGAGTTCTTCGTTGTCGTCGACGACGAGCAAGGTCTTGCGTTGAGCCATGGACGGGAACATGCACCGTATTGGCCCCCGAGGCCAACCGCTGGAGACCCCTTAGGCCATGATGTTCACGGCGATGTCAGATGGAAGCTTCCGTCTGAACGGGCGTCAGACCCGTTGCGCACTTGGAAAAACCGGGGTCATCGAGGCCAAGCTGAAGCGTGAGGGCGACGGCAAATCCCCGCTCGGCGTCTGGACCATTCGCCGGGTGCTCTATCGTCCCGACAAGGGCGAGCGGCCGCAGACCGGCCTGCCGACCCGCGCCCTGGAGCGCGACGACGGTTGGTGCGACGCGCCCGGCGATCCGGCCTACAACCGCGCCGTCAAGCTGCCCCATCCCGCCAGCGCCGAGCAGATGTGGCGGGAGGACGACGTCTACGACCTGGTCTGCGTCCTGGCCCACAACGACGATCCGCCGGTCAGCCCGCTGGGCTCGGCGATCTTCCTGCACCTGGCCAAGCCCGACTATTCCCCCACCGAGGGCTGCATCGCGTTGTCGCGGGAAGACATGCTGGAGCTGTTGTCGCTAGCCAAGCTCGGCGACGCCCTGGCGATTGAGCGGGTTTAGCCCCCTCAGTCAGCTTCGCTGACAGCTCCCCCAGCGGGGGAGCATCTAGCTGCTCTTAGATCCTCCCCCGCCGGGGCGGAGGTGGATCGACGCAAAGCGGCGAGACGGAGGGGGCTTACCGCGCGCCGAACAGCGCCGAACCGACCCGCACGCTGGTCGCGCCGAACCGCACGGCGGTCTCGAAGTCGTCGCTCATGCCCATGGAAAGCTTCTCGATTCCATTGCGCGCCGCGATCTTGGCCAAGAGGGCGAAATGCGGCCCCGGCGGCTCGGCGACGGGCGGGATGCACATCAGGCCCTCGATGTTCAGGCCATAGGTCGTGCGGCAGGCGGCGATGAAGGCGTCGGCCTCGCTGGGGATCACCCCGGCCTTCTGGTCTTCCTCGCCGGTGTTGACCTGCACATAGAGGCGCGGGGCCTTGCCCTGCTTCTGGATCTCCTGCGCCAGCGCGCCGGCCAGCTTTTCGCGGTCCAGGGTCTCGATCACGTCGAAGAAGGCGACCGCCTCCCGGGCCTTGTTGGTCTGCAGCGGCCCGATCAGCCGCAGCTCGACCTGCGCGCGACGCTCGACCCAGCGCTCCATCGCCTCCTGCACCCGGTTCTCGCCGAACACGGTCTGGCCGGCCGCGAGGATCGGCGCGACCTTCTCCCAGGGCTGTTGCTTGGAGACCGCCACCAGGGTCACATCGGCGCCGGCGCGACCCGACGCCTTCGCCGCCCGGGCGATCCGGTCTAGGACATCGGTGAGGGCGGGAGAGACGGTCATTTCAGCGAACTTCTGGACAGTGTTGCGGACGGCCCAAGCCTTAGGGCGAGCGGCGGCGCGGCGAAAGCCCCCGCTGCCGCCGCTGCTGTTCTTCACCGATCCGGAGCGCACCCCCGACATCGAGGCCGCAGCCCGGCGTTTGCCGCGCGGATCGGCCATCGTCTATCGCAGCTTTGGGGCGGCGGGCGCCGAAGCCCAGGCCCGGCGCCTGCTCGCCATCGCCCGGTCGCGCGGCCTGTTGCTGCTGGTCGGCGCCGACGCGGCGCTGGCGACCCGGGTGGGGGCGGACGGCGTCCACCTGCCGGAGCGCCTGGCCCATTGCGCCCGGCGACTGAGGCGTCCCGGCTGGATCGTCACGGCGGCGGCCCACGACAGCCTGGCGGCGCGGCGCGGACTGTCGGCCGGAGCCGACGCGGTGGTGGTGTCGGCGATCTTTCCATCCGCCAGCCCCTCGGCGGGCCGGCCCATCGGCCCCCTGCGCCTGGCGCAGATCGTGCGCACGGCGGGCGGGCCGGTCTACGCCCTGGGCGGGATCAATGACAAAACAGCCCGCCGGCTGATGCCTGCGGGCCTGGTCGGTCTGGCGGCTGTGGACGCGCTTAGAACTTGAAGGCGGTCTCGAGACGAACGCGCGGCGCGGAGTCCTGCGGTTCGGTCTTCTTGTAGGCCGGCAGCTCTTTCTCACCGAGCGCCACGGCGCCGCCGACCCGAAGGCTCGGCGTCACGCGGAAATAGGCCCCCGCCTGGACGTCGTTCAGTTGCGTGTCGCGCTCACCGCGTTGATCAACGTTGAGCGAAACCCCCCAGCGCCCCTTGCCAGCGCCCCACATCAACGACTTGGTCCCTTGCGAGGACGTTATCGTCGAGGATTCGCTGCGCACGGTGAAGTCGGCGGTCTTCTTCGCGGTCTGGGCATGCGCCGTCGAAGCGCCGCTCACGAGGAGCGCCGCGCCGATCAACGAAATGACCAACTGCTTAGACATAACCACCAATATGGCCCCTTAGCCCCGATCCGCCAATTGAGGCGTGACCGTTGAGCCGATTAAAGTCCGCACGGGCCCCAGGTCAACCGACTCCAGGCGCCCGGCGCAAGGTCGATGTCCTTATGGTCGGCGCCTGTGGCGGCTGGGACACGCGCGATTCCTGTTTGGTGCTTGCACGGGCGTTGTTATAGAGGGCGCGGCTGCGGGGGGCTGCGCCGCGGCGCGACCGACGCGGGATAACGACTAGGAGCCGATATATGCCGTTTGTGCGCGGTGAGTTTAAGCGTGGCGTGACGACCGGAGTGCTGGTGCTAAGCCTCGCGGCGCTGGCGGCCTGCTCGAGTAGCGGTAAGGCTCGGACCTTCCAGACCCAGGAGTCTGGCGGCGGTTTCAGTATGTTTGGCGGCGGCAAGAAGTCGAGCTCGGCCACCGGTCAACCGATGATCGGCGTGAACGGCTATCTGTGGCGCGCGACGCTGGACACTCTGTCCTTCATGCCGCTGGCCTCGGCCGACCCCTACGGCGGCGTGATCATCACCGACTGGTTCGTGAATCCGGAACAGCCGAACGAGCGCTTCAAGGCCACCGTCTACATCCTGGATTCCCGCCTGCGCGCCGACGGCCTGAACGTGGCCGTCTTCAAGCAGGTCAAGGACGCCCAGGGCGCCTGGACCGACGCGGCCTCGGCCGGTCAGACCGAGACCGACCTGGAAAACGCGATCCTTACCAAGGCCCGGCAGCTTCGCCTGTCCAACATCGGCTAAGGCCTCAAAGGGGCGCATTCGGGGACTCCAGTCAGGATGCGCTCTCCCCCTGGGGTCAGCGCGACGTCGGCGCTGATCGACACCTAACTGAAGTTCGAAGAACGCCTCATGGCCCGCTACAACCCGAAAGAAACTGAACCCAAGTGGCGCAAGGCCTGGGCGGACACCGATGTGTTCCGCGCCGGCCCGCCAACCCCGGGGGTTCCCAAATACTATGCGTTGGAGATGTTCCCGTATCCGTCGGGGCGTCTGCACATGGGCCATGTGCGCAACTATTCGCTCGGCGACGTCGTGGCCCGCTACAAGCGGGCTCGCGGCTTCAACGTCCTGCACCCGATGGGCTGGGACGCCTTCGGCCTGCCGGCGGAGAACGCGGCCATGGAGCGCGGCGTCGATCCGCGCGGCTGGACCTACGAAAACATCGCCAAGATGCGTTCGGAGCTGAAGGAGCTGGGCCTGTCGATCGACTGGTCCCGCGAATTCGCCACCTGCGACGCGGCCTATTACGGCAAGCAGCAGGACTGGTTCCTGGACCTGTGGAAGCGCGGCCTGGTCTACCGCAAGGAAAGCATCGTCAACTGGGACCCGATCGACCAGACGGTCCTGGCCAACGAGCAGGTGGTCGACGGCCGCGGCTGGCGCTCGGGCGCCCCGGTCGAGAAGCGCAAGCTGAACCAGTGGTTCCTGCGCATCACCGACTATGCCGGCGAGCTGACCGACAGCCTCAAAACCCTGGACCGCTGGCCCGACAAGGTCCGGCTGATGCAGGAGAACTGGATCGGGCGCTCCAAGGGCCTGAAGCTGTCCTTCGGCTGGGCCTCGGAGGCCCCCAAGGGCTTCGAGAGCGGGCTGGAGGTCTACACCACCCGTCCCGACACCCTGTACGGCGCGAGCTTCGTCGGCATCGCCCCGGAGCATCCGCTGGCCGAGAAGTTGGCCGCCGATCCCAAGGTCGCCGCCTTTATCGCCGAATGCCGCAAGGGCGGCGCCTCGGAAGCCGAGATCGACACCGCCGAGAAGATCGGCTTCGACACCGGCCTGACCGTGGTCCACCCGTTCGACCCGACCTGCCGCCTGCCGGTCTGGATCGCAAACTTCATCCTGATGGATTACGGAACCGGCGCGGTCTTCGGCTGTCCGGCCCACGACCAGCGCGACCTGGATTTCGCCCGCAAGTACGGCCTGCCGGTCAAGGCCGTGGTTCTGCCGCCTGGCGAGGATCCGGCGACCTTCACCGTCGACAAGGAGGCCTATGTCGGCCCCGGCGTCGCCTTCAATTCCGATTTCCTGGACGGACTGGACGTCGAGGCCGGCAAGGCCGCGGCGATCGCCCGCATCGAGGAACAGGGCCAGGGCCAGGGCGCGACCGTCTTCCGCCTGCGCGACTGGGGCGTGGCCCGCCAGCGCGGCTGGGGCTGCCCGATCCCGGTCGTCCATTGCGCCAAGTGCGGCGTGGTCCCGGTTCCCAAGGACCAGTTGCCGATCACCCTGCCCGACGACATGGACTTCTCCAAGCCAGGCAACGCTCTGGCGCGTCATCCGACCTGGAAGGACGCCGTCTGCCCCGCTTGCGGCGGGGCCGCGACGCGCGAAACCGACACGCTGGACACCTTCGTCGACAGTTCCTGGTACTTCGCCCGCTTCACCGACACCGACAGCGCCACGCCCATCGACAGGGCCGCCGCCGACTATTGGATGCCGGTCGATCAGTATGTGGGCGGCGTCGAGCACGCGGTGCTGCACCTGCTCTATGCGCGCTTCGTCACCAAGGCCCTGGCCGATGAAGGCATGCTGTCGGTGCGCGAGCCCTTCGCGGGCCTGTTCACCCAAGGCATGGTCACCCACGAAACCTATCGGCGCCAGAACGGCGAATGGGTCGAGCCGCGCTCCATCGAATTCGAGACCGAGGCCGGGACCCGCCGCGCCAAGATCGCCGAAACCGGCGAGCCCATCGTCATCGGCGACGTCGAGAAGATGTCCAAGTCGAAGAAGAACACCGTCACGCCCGACGAGATCTTCGACGTCTACGGCGTCGACGCCGCGCGCCTGTTCGTGCTGTCCGACTCTCCGCCCGAGCGCGACACCCAATGGTCGGCCTCCGGCGTCGAAGGCGCCTGGCGCTTTGTCAACCGCGTCTGGAACGAGTTCGACAGCCAGCCGGCCGGCCCGGCCCCCGCGCCGGTCGCCGACCCCAAGGCCGACGAACTGCGGGCCTTCACGCACCGCACCATCAAGGGCCTGACCGAAGCGGTCGAAAGCTTCCGCTTCAATTCCGGCATCGCGCGGATGTACGAATTCCTCAATAAACTCAAGGAATTCCCCGCCGAGGGCGCTACGCCGGCCGTGCTTGGCGCGCGGCATGAGGCCCTGTCGGCCTTCGCCCGGCTGATCTCGCCCTTCACGCCTCACCTGGCCGAAGAGGCCTGGGCCCGCATCGGCGGCGAGGGCATGGTGGTCTCCGCGCCGTGGCCGGAGTTCGATCCGACCCTGACCCAGGACGCCGTGCGCGTGTTGCCGGTGCAGGTGAACGGCAAGCGTCGCGGTGAGATTTCGGTCGCCGCCGGCGCGGAACCAGCCGATGTTGAGAAGCTGGTGCTGAACGATCCCGAAATCGCGCGGCGCCTGGACGGTCTCTCGATCAAAAAGGTGATCGTGGTGAAGGATCGCATCGTCAACATCGTGGCCGGGTGAGCAGACAATGAACCGCGTCGTCCTCTCCGCCGCCCTGGCGGCCGCGGCCCTCGGCCTCTCGGCCTGCGGATTCACGCCGCTCTATGCGACGCCCGGCGTCTCCTCGCAGCTCACCGCCGTGCAGGTCACCACCCCGCCCGGCCGCACCGGCCAACTGATCCGCGAGCATCTGGACGACGCCCTGGCCCGCAACAAGGGCGTGGCCCCGCGCTACAAGATGGAGCTGGCGCTCTCGGAAACCCGCTATCCGCGCGGGGTCCGGGTCGACAACGTCGCCACCCGCTACGAATACGTCCTGACCGCCAACTACATCGTGACCGCCCTGCCCTCCGGCGCGCCGGTGAAGCAGGGATCGACGCGGGTCGAGGTCACCTACGACAGCGCCGACCAGCCCTACGCCTCGATCGCCGCCCAGCAGGACGCCCAGGACCGGGCCGCCGCCGAAGCCGCCCGCAAGATCCAGCTGGAACTCGCCGCCTGGCTGGCGACCAAAGACAAGTCCTAGGAATTCCAAGGCCGTGATCCTCGCCAAACGGCCGGATATCGAGCGTTTCCTGGCCAAGCCGGAGGGCCACATCCGCGCGGTCCTCATCTATGGCCGCGACACCGGGGTCGTGAAGGATCGCGGCGCTCAGCTCGCCTCGAAGATCGTCCCCAATCTCGACGATCCCTTCGATGTCGCCCTGCTGACCGACGGCGACCTGGACGGCGACGGCGCCCGGCTTGAAGGCGAGCTGGCCGCTCAGTCGCTGATGGGCGGCCGCCGGCTGGTGCGATTGCGTTTCGCCACCGAGAAGGCCGCGCTCGACAAGCAGGTGGCCGAGACCCTGGTCGCCCACGCCAGCGGCAAGCTCAACCCCGACGCCTTCTTCATCGTCGAGGCTGGCAATCTTGGCCGCGACTCCGCCCTGCGCAAGGCCGCCGAGAAGGCGCCCGAGGCCGCGGCCATCCCCTGCTACGAGGACGAGCCCGGCGATGTCGCACGGCTGGTCCGCGAGCTGCTGGCCAAGGATAGCGTCGGACTGGACGCGCAAGCTCTCCAACTCTTTGTCGGCCGGTTGCCCAAGGAGCGCGGCGTCGCCCGCCAGGAGATCGAGCGGCTGGCGCTTTATCTGGAGCCGGGCAGCGGCCGGACCGCCGCCGCCAAGGACCTCGACGACTTCCTGGGCGTGGAGCCGGAAGCCTCACTGTTCGACGCCGCGGCCGACGCCTTCAGCGGCAAGCTGGCCGACGCCCAAGCCGCCCTGCGCCGCGCCGCCGCCGAGGGCGAGGCCGGCCCCGCCGCCGTCCGGGCCATCGGCATGTATCTCGCCAAGCTGCGCCGCACCCTGACGCTCGCCAAGAACGGCGTGGGCCTGCAGGAGGCCGCCAAGGCTTCGGGGGTGTTCTGGAAACAGGAGCGCGAGTTCTTGCGTCAGGCGCGGAGCTGGTCGCTGGAAGATCTCGACAAGCTGCAGCCCGAGGTGCTCGCCGCCGACAAGGCCTGCAAGACCGCCGGCTCGCCCGACAGCCTGATCGCCGAGCGCCTGGCCCTGACCATCGCCGGCCGGGCCCGGCGTCTAGGGCTCTAAAACAACGCTCGCAAAATCGGCTCTCAGCGGCTCAGAGATATACACCTTCGTATCCCTGTGCGTTTGTTTCGCCAGAATCCAGATTTTGATTTTCGGTCCTTATAAATCAAGGACTTAGGTCTACGCAATTTCGTCATGGCCGACCTCTTGTGTCGGCCATCCATACACGCCGTGTCTGATGGCTTCCCCAGAGACGCCGCGTCTATGGATCACCGGGACAAGGGCCCGGTGATGACGATCGGAGACAATCAGCCTCGCGCGGTCAGTTTGCGGCAGAGTTCGTCGAGCTGTTCGAGGGTCGTGTATTTGATCTTCAGTTCGCCGGCGCCGCCGCGATCGACAACCTCGACGTCGAGACCGAGCGCGTCGGAGAGATCGGCCTCCAGCGCCTGGGTGTCGGTGTCCTTCACCGGCCTGCGCTTGGCCACGCCCTGAGGCCGAGCAGCGGACGGGGTGTTGCGGGCCAGGTTCTCGGCGTCACGGACCGACAGGCCCTTGGCGATGATGATCTCGGCGAGCGCGGCCGGGTCGTCGGCGGTCAGGATCGCGCGGGCATGACCGGCCGAGAGGGCGCCGTCCAGCACATGCTGGCGCACCGCCTGCGGCAGGTTCATCAGGCGCAGGGTGTTGGCCACGTGGCTGCGGCTCTTGCCGACGCTGTCGGCCACCTCTTCCTGAGTGCGGCGGAACTTCTCGATCAGCTGCTGGTAGGCGCTGGCCTCTTCGATGGCGTTGAGGTTCGCCCGTTGGACGTTCTCGATGACGGCGATTTCCAGGACCTGGACGTCGTCCAGCTCGCGGACCAGCACCGGCATGACCCGCAGGCCGGCCTTCTGGCTGGCGCGCCAGCGACGCTCGCCGGCGACGATCTCCCACTCGCCCGGCAGGCCCGGCGCGGGACGTACCAGGATCGGCTGCAGGATGCCCTTCTCGCGGATCGAGGCGGCCAGTTCCTCGACCTCGGTTTCGGAGAACACCCAGCGCGGTTGGTCCGCATTACGATGGATCAGCTCGATCGGGACCTCGCGCACGCCGGAGATCTCGCTCGCCGGCGCCCCGGCCACGACCTTGGCCTCATCGACGTCACCGAGCAGAGCGGCCATACCCCGGCCCAAACCACGTTTCTCGACCATCACTATTCCTTAGGCCGCGGCCTTGGCCCGGCGGTCGCGCTCACGCAGCACCACCTCCCGAGCGAGCTTCATATAGGCCTGGGAGCCCGTGCATTTCAGATCGTAAACCAGCACCGGCTTGCCGTAGGACGGCGCCTCCGACACCCGCACATTGCGCGGAATGACGGTGCTGTAGACGATGTCGCCGAAGTGGCCGCGCACGTCGCCGGCCACCTGTTCCGACAGGCTGTTACGCCGGTCGTACATGGTCAGGACGATGCCCTGGATCTCCAGGCTGGGATTGAGGCTGCCGCGCACCAAGTCGACGGTCCGCATCAACTGGGTCAGGCCTTCGAGGGCGAAGAACTCGCACTGCAGGGGCACCAGCACGGCGTCGGCGGCGGCCATGGCGTTGACGGTCAGCAGGTTCAGCGACGGCGGGCAATCGATCAGGACATAGGTGTACTCGCCAGCGGCGCGGACCGGTTCCAGGGCGTCACGCAGCTTGAAGGAACGGCGCGCCTGTTGGCCCAGCTCCAGCTCGACACCGGACAGATCAGGATCGGCGGCAACCAGATCGAGACCCGGCAGAGCGGTCTTGATCACCGCCGAGGTCATCGGCTCCTCGCCCATCAGCACGTCATAGAGCGTGACCTTGCGCTGGGCGCGGCCGATGCCAAGACCGGTGGAGGCGTTGCCCTGGGGATCGGAATCGATCAGCAGCACCTTCTCGCCGACGGCGGCGAGCGCGGTGCCCAGATTGATCGCCGTGGTGGTCTTGCCGACGCCGCCCTTCTGGTTGGCGACGACCAGGACGCGTAGCTTACGGTTTACGGCCACGGCCGAGCCTCCTTACACGCACGATCTTGCCTCTGGAGTCGCTCAAGCTGGGTAGCACGTCGGCGTCGAAGTCCCAATTACTAGCGGCGTCTTCGAGTTCGGACGCAACATCTTGGCCCTTCAGGAAGAGCGCGGTCGCTCCGCGCTTCAGGTAGGGCTGGGCGTACCCCATCAGGCGCGTGAGGGGCGCGCAAGCCCGGGCGGTGACGATATCCACAGTCAGAGACAAGTCTTCCGCACGAGAATTATGAACGGTGGCCGGAAGCGACAGGCCGTTCACCACCTCGGTGAGGAACCGGCAGCGCTTCGTCAGGCTGTCGACCAGATGCACGTGGAAGCCAGGACGCTCTTTCGCCAGGATCGCCAGGACGATGCCGGGCAATCCGGCGCCGGTTCCGAGATCGGCCCAGGTCAAGGCGTCGGGGGCCAGCGGCAGGATCTGGGCCGAATCCCAGGCGTGCCGCGACCAGAACACATCGAGGGTCGCCGGCCCCACGAGGTTCATCTTGGCGTTCCACTCGATCAGGTATGACCGGTAGCGCTCCAGATCGGCGATGGCGGCGGGGCTCGCCCCCGTGAGAGCGGCGAAGGCGGCGGCGTCGGCCACCTCCACGGGTTCGGAGACTTCAGACACAGGCGAGGACTCGGGCAAGGCTTCAGGCCGCGCGGCGGCGAACATGGGCGAGCAAGGCGGTCAGGGCGCCAGGGGTGACGCCCTCGATGCGGGCGGCCTGGCCAAGGGTCAGGGGCCGCACGGTGATCAGCTTTTCCCGGACCTCGTTGGAAAGCCCCCCTACCCCCGTATAGTCGAGGTCGGCGGGCAGCCGCAGGTCCTCGTCACGGCGGAAGGCCGCGGCGTCGGCGGCCTGGCGGTCCAGATAGCCGGCATAAGAGGCGTCGATCTCAAGCTGCTCGCGGATCTCCGGAGCCCACTGGGCGATCTCCGGCCACAGGACCGCGAGGTCGTCGAAGCCGATCGTCGGATAGGCCAGGAGTTGGGTGAGGTCGCGGACCACGCCATCGGCCTTGACCGGCAGGCCGGCTCGCTGGGCGACGGCGGGTGTCAAGGTCAGGGCGGCGGCGCGCGAACGGGCATGAGCCAGGAAGTCAGACTTCGCCCGGAACGCTGTTTCACGTGAAACACCGACGACGCCCAAGGCCATACCGCGCCCGGTCAGGCGCTGGTCGGCATTGTCGGCCCGCAGCGACAGGCGGAATTCCGCCCGGCTGGTGAACATCCGGTAGGGCTCGGTGACGCCACGGGTGACGAGGTCGTCGATCAGCACCCCGATATAGGCCTCGTCGCGACCGAAGGCGGCGGCGTCGAGCCCCGAAGCGGCGCGCGCGGCGTTGAGGCCGGCGACCAGACCCTGGGCTCCAGCCTCCTCGTAACCCGTGGTGCCGTTGATCTGACCGGCCAGATAGAGGCCCGGCAGGCGCTTGACCTCCAGGGTCGGAAACAGCTCGCGCGGGTCCACGTAGTCGTATTCGATGGCGTAGCCGTAACGCTTCACCCGGACGTTCTCGAGACCAGGGATGGTCCGCAGGAACAGGTCCTGGGTCTCTTCCGAAACCGAGGTGGAGATGCCGTTGGGATAGACCGTGGTGTCGTCCAGGCCCTCCGGCTCCAGAAAGACCTGGTGGCTGTCCTTGTCGCCGAAGCGGACCACCTTGTCCTCGATCGACGGGCAATAGCGCGGGCCGCGGCCGTTGATGCGGCCGCCATAGACCGCTGACTCGGTCAAGCGGTCGGCGATGATCTGATGGGTCGCGGCGTTGGTGTAGGTCACCCCGCACTCGATCTGCGGCGTGGTGATCTTGTCGGTCAGGAATGAGAACGGCACGGGCTCGGCGTCGGCGGCCTGCATCTCCAGCCCGACCCAGGCGATGGTCGAGCCGTCGAGGCGCGCGGGCGTGCCGGTCTTCAGGCGGCCCATCGCCAGGCCCGAGGCGTAGAGGCGGTCCGACAGGCCAATGGCCGGGGCGTCGCCGACCCGTCCGGCGGGAATGCGCTTCTCCCCCTGGTGAATGATCCCCTTCAGGAAGGTGCCGGTTGTCAGCACCACCCTGCCCGCCCGGTACTGCGTTCCCGTGGCGCCGACCACGCCCTGGACCACGCCATCGGTGACGATCAGGTCCTCGACCGCCTCGGCCAGGATGCTGAGGTTCGGCGTGGCGGCAAGCTCGGCCTGCATGGCCTGGCGATAGAGCTTGCGGTCGATCTGTGAGCGAGGGCCGCGCACCGCCGCGCCCTTGGAGCGGTTGAGCATGCGGAACTGGATGCCGGCGACGTCGGCCAGCCGGCCCATCAGCCCGTCGAGGGCGTCGATCTCACGGACCAGATGGCCCTTGCCCAGGCCGCCGATGGCCGGGTTGCAGCTCATCTCGCCGATGGTTTCGAGCTTGTGGGTGAGCAGGAGGGTCTTGGCGCCGAAGCGCGCGGACGCCGCCGCGGCCTCGCAGCCGGCGTGCCCGCCCCCGATGATGATGACGTCCCAGGCGCTCAAGCTTGTCGTCTCCACGAAAGACGCCCCCGGCGAGGCGGGGGCGGTGCCGAGCTATATAGGACAGATTGACCTAGGTTTCACGTGGGATTCCGCGGCAGGATCGGAGCGGCGTGGTGTTTCACGTGAAACAGGCGAAGAGCCCTCACCCAACCCTCTCCCAGAGGGAGAGGGCTTAGGGCGCTCGTCCACGCCGACGCTTCCCCTGAAACGCCAACCCGTTCCTCTCCCTCTGGGAGAGGTTAGGTGAGGGTCTTGCTACCCGCTTCATCAAGTCCGCCAGGTTGTGGCGCTGCTGCGCGGCCCCCTCCCCAATCCTCTCCCGAGGGAGAGGGCTTTGGGGCGTGTTTCACGTGAAACACCGGCTGAGTGTGTGCGGATCTACTTGCCGATACAGAAGCTGGAGAAGACCCGGTCGAGGACATCCTCCGGGTCGATGCGGCCGGTGATGCGGTCGAGGGCGCGACCGGCCAGGCGGACGTCTTCGGCGGCGAGTTCGAGGTCGTCTTCTAGAACGAGAGCGCGTTGCAGGCGCTCTAGGGCTTCGGCCAACAGTTCGCGGTGGCGCAGGCGCGTGGCAGTCGGGAGCTCGGCCCCGGCCAGGGCGTCGACCACCCGCTTCTCCAGCGCCTGTTCGAGCGCGGCGATGTCGCCGGGCGACTTGGCGCTCAGTCGCAGGGCCTCCACGCCAAACGCGCGGGCCTCGACGAGGGCGTGGCCGGTTTCGGCCCCGGACGGCAGGTCGGCCTTGTTGATCAGGCAGAGATCGTGGGGATGCAGGTCCGGCGCGGTGGCCGCCGCGTCGCTGGCGCCGTCCACCACCCAGATCCGCAGATCGGCCTCCCCGGCCCAGGCGCGCGCGCGGCGGACGCCCTCGGCCTCGATCTCGTCGTGGGTCTCCCGCAGTCCGGCGGTGTCGGCGAGCAGGGCCTTATAGCCAGCCAGCCGCATCGGCACCTCGATGATGTCGCGCGTGGTGCCCGGCGTGGCGGTGACGATCGCGGCCTCGCGGCCCGCCAGCGCATTGAGGATGGTGCTCTTGCCGACGTTGGGCGCGCCGATCAGGGCGATGCGGAAGCCCTCGCGCACCTGCTCGCCGCGCTTCACGTGAACCAAGGCGTGTTCGATCTCGGCGATCAGGTCGGTCAGCACCGGGCGGGCGCGGGCGGCGACGTCGGCCGGCACCTCCTCGTCGGCGAAGTCCACCGCCGCCTCGAACATCGCCAGGGCCTCGATCAGGGCCTCGCGCCAGCGGCTCTGGGCCTGGCCGAGCGCCCCGCCCAGCTGGTCGAGCGCCTGGCGGCGTTGCGCCTCGGTCTCGGCCTCGATCAGGTCGGCGACGCCTTCAGCCTGGGCCAGGTCGAGCTTGCCGTTCTCGAAGGCCCGGCGCGTGAACTCGCCAGGATCGGCCAGCCGCAGGCCGAGCGCGGCGAGCGCCTCCAGCAGGCCGGCCACGACCGCCGGTCCGCCGTGCAGGTGGAACTCGGCGCAATCCTCGCCGGTGTAGCTCTTGGGGCCGGTGAACCAGAGGACCAGGGCCTGGTCGATGGCCTCGCCGGCCTGGTCGCGGAGAGTCCGCAGGGCGGCGAGCCGCGGCTGCGGCAGACCGCCCGTCAAGGCGGCGACCGCCCTCCCCGTCGCCGGACCCGACAGGCGCACGACAGCCACCGCCGAGCGCCCAGGAGCGGTGGCCGGCGCGAAAATAGTGTCGGTCATTTGTTGCGGCTGGCGCCCATGCCCGCATCGACCGCCGCCGACATCAGGGTGCGGAACTGCTCCTGCGCCCCGGCGCCGAACGCGGCCCAGTTCTTCATCAGTTCATCGGGGGAGACCATCGCCATATTGGCGGTCATGCGTTTCTGCATCTCTTCGACCAGCTTGTCGTTGAGCGCGGTGACGTCGGGCAGTCCCAGAAACGTCCGGGCTTCCTGGGGCGAGCAGTCGATTTCGATCGTCATCTTCATCTGATTACCTCCAAGCGCCACATCGGCTCTGACCACATTGTTATGAGCGCAGCCGCCCCCCACAAGCTAGTAGCCACATGAGGGCCTTTTTTAGTGAAACGGGAGACGCCAATGGGCGAGACGATCACCATCAAGACCGAAGACGGCCAATTCGCCGCCTATGTCGCGCGACCCGAGAAAGTCCCCGGCCGAACCCAGACCCCCGCCGTGGTGGTCATCCAGGAGATCTTCGGGGTCAACGCCGTGATGCGCGACACCTGCGACGAGTTGGCCGCCGCCGGCTTCCTGGCCGTCTGTCCCGACCTGTTCTGGCGGATCGAGCCGAGCGTCGACATCACCGATCAGTCCGAGGCCGAGTGGAAGAAAGCGTTCGAGCTTTACAACGCCTTCGACGTCGAGGCCGGGGTGAAGGACATCGCCGCGACCATCGACCAGGTCCGGGCGCTGGCCGAGGTGAACGGCAAGGTCGGCGCGGTCGGGTTCTGCCTGGGCGGGCTGCTGGCCTTCCTGACCGCCACCCGCACCGACAGCGACGCCAGCGTCGCCTATTACGGAGTCGGCATCGAAAAGAACCTGGTCGAGAGCGAGAAGCAGGCCCACCCGCTGCTGATGCATATCGCTGCGGAAGACCAGTTCGTGCCCAAGGAGGCCCAGGCGCTGATCCTGGCCACCCTGAAGAACCATCCGCAGATCGAGATTCACACCTATCCGGGACGCGACCATGCCTTCGCCCGCAAGGGCGGCGAGCATTATGACGCCGCCGACGCCAAGCTGGCCAACGGCCGGACCCTGGCCTTCTTCAAACAACACCTGGGGGCGTGATGAAAGCCGTTCAGTTCACCCAGACCGGGGGGCCGCAGGTCCTTGAGGTCGTCGACCTCCCCGTCCCGGTCGCCGGGCCCGGCCAGGTGCTGGTGCGCCAGCAGGCGATCGGCATCAACTTCATCGACACCTACCATCGCTCGGGCCTCTACCCGGTGAAGCTGCCATCGCGGATCGGCATGGAGGGCGCCGGCGTGGTCGAGGCGGTCGGCGACGGCGTGACCCGGTTCAAGGCCGGCGACCTGATCGCCTACGCCTCGGGTCCTCTGGGCGCCTATGCCGAGTTCCACGCGGTGTCCGCCGACCGGGCTGTCCGGTTACCGGACGGTATTGACGCGGCGACCGGCGCGGCGGCGATGCTGAAAGGCATGACGGCGGAGTTCCTGCTGCGCCGCTGCTACCCGGTGAAGGCCGGCGAGACGATCCTGGTCCATGCCGCGGCCGGCGGGGTGGGACAGGTCCTGGTCCAGTGGGCCAAGCACCTGGGCGCCACCGTGATCGCCACGGCAGGGTCGCAGGACAAGGCCGACCGCGCCAAGAGCCTGGGGGCCGACCACGTCATCCTCTACCGCGACCAGGACGTCGCCGCCGAGGTTCGGCGGATCACGAACGGCCAGGGCGTGCCGGTGGCCTATGACTCGGTCGGGGCGGCGACCTTCGAGGGCACGCTCGCCAGCCTGGCGCGGCGGGGGCTGTTCGTCAGCTTCGGCAACGCCTCGGGCCCGGTGCCGCCGTTCGCGCCGGCGCGGCTGGCCCAGGCCGGCTCGCTGTTCTTCACCCGCCCGACCATGGGCGACTATCAGGTGACGACCGCCGAGTTGGACGAGAGCGCCGCGGCGCTGTTCGCGGTGATCAAGTCCGGCGCCGTGAAGATCGACATCGGCCAGACCTTCCCGCTGGCGCAGGCCCGCCAGGCGCACGAGGCGCTGGAAAGCCGGGCGACGATCGGGGCGAGCTTGCTGCTGCCGTAAGATGCTCCTCCCTGAGTTCTCAAACGAAGTGCAACACCCTGAGTATGGGATGTTGTCATGGGAC
>JBEBYB010000039.1:0-19474 GCA_040391295.1 Phenylobacterium sp.
AGGCCGCGGCGGAGGCGGCGGAATAACCCCTCACCTCGTCATCCTCCGGTCAGCCCAAGGCTGATCCGGAGGACCCAAGCTCAGGTGCAGAACTGGCAAGGCCGCTTGGGTCCCCCGGATCGTCTTTCAGACGACCGGAGGATGACGAGCGTGGGTGGCTGCGCCAGTGAGCGGCTACAGGAAACTATACGGATCGACGTCGATTGAGACCCGGATCGCGCCAGGCGGCCGGATCCGCGCCCGCCAGGTGGCGAGATAGGCCGACAGGTCCACGCTCCGGTCCGCCCGGATCAGGAAGCGCTTGCGCCGCCGCCCGCGGATCAAGGCCAGCGGGGCGTCGGCGGGGCCATAGACCTCCACCCCCTCGGCGTTGGGCGCGGCCTGGGCCATCAGCCGCACGAAGGCCTCCAGGGCCTGGGCGTCGGGACCCGACACCACGATCGCGCCCAGCCGCCCGAACGGCGGCAGCTTCATGATCTCGCGCTCGGCCATCTCGGCCTCGATGAAGGCGTCGCGGTCCTGAGCCTTCAGCGCCTGCATGACCGCATGTTCGGGCGCGTAG
Source organism: Phenylobacterium sp. (assembly GCA_040391295.1). Classification (GTDB taxonomy): domain Bacteria; phylum Pseudomonadota; class Alphaproteobacteria; order Caulobacterales; family Caulobacteraceae; genus Phenylobacterium. The sequence goes on from JBEBYB010000039.1 coordinate 563, forward strand.
GTCTGCAGCAGCGCCCGACCCGGCCGGTCGCGCCGCCCGGCCCGGCCGGTCGCCTGGGCCAGGAGCTGATAGGTCCGCTCCGAGGCCCGCAGGTCCCCGCCCCTTAAGCCCAGGTCGGCGTCGACCACGCCGACCAGGGTCAGCTTGGGGAAGTTGTGGCCCTTGGCCGCCGCCTGGGTCGCGACCAGGATGTCGATCTCGCCGTCGGCCATTGAATCGACCAGCCGCCGCGCCTCCTTGGCGTCCCAGACGGTGTCGGACGAGAACACCGCCACCCGCGCCTCCGGGAACAGCATCCGCGCCTCTTCCTCGACCCGCTCCACGCCGGGGCCGATCGAGGTCAGGCTGTCCTTGGCCCCGCAGTGCGGGCACTTGTCGGGCTTGGGCATCGAAAAGCCGGTCAGGTGACAGACCAGCCGGTTGGAGTAGCGATGCTCGACCAGCCAGCTGTCGGTGTCGGGCGAGGTCATCCGCTCGCCGCACGCCTTGCACAGCACCAGCGGCGCATAGCCCCGGCGGTTCAGGAACAGCAGGGTCTGCTCGCCGGCCGCGAAGGTTTCGATCATCGCCTTGACCAGCGGCGGCGAGAGCCAACGGCCGGCTTCGGGCGGCGTCTCCTTCAGATCGATCAGGGTGATGTCGGGCAGCCGCGCGACGCCATGGCGTGACGTCAGCTTCAGCCAGCGATAGCGACCGGTCTCGGCGTTACGCAGCGACTCCAGCGACGGCGTCGCCGAGGCCAGGATCACCGACGCCCCCTCGATCTTGCCGCGCGCCACCGACAGGTCGCGGGCCTGATAGATAAAGCCCTCGTCCTGCTTGTAGGAGCCGTCGTGCTCCTCATCGACCACGATCAGGCCCAGCTTGACGAACGGCAGGAACAGCGCCGAGCGCGCGCCGATCACGATGCGGCAGCCGCCGGTCGCCACCGCGTCCCAGACCTTGCGACGCATCGGCGGGGCGATGTCGGAGTGCCACTCGGCCGGCATCACCCCGAACCGTTCCACGAACCGGGCGATCACCGCCTGGGTCAGGGCGATCTCCGGCAGCATCACCAGGACCTGGGCTTCCGGATCGCGCGCCAGGGCGGCGGCCACCGCCTCCAGATAGACCTCGGTCTTGCCCGAGCCGGTGACGCCGTCCAAAAGGGCGACATTGAAGCCGCCCTCCTCGACCATGCTCACGAGCGCGGCGGCGGCGGCGGCCTGACTGGCGTTCAGCTCATGGCCCTTGCGGGCGAGATCGGGCGCATCGAACCGCGCCTGCGCCTCGATGATCCGCAGAGCCAGCGCGCCCTCGTCGATCAAGCCCTTGATCACCCCGACCGACACCCCGGCGGCGCGGGCCAGATCGGCCGGCGACAGCCGCTGGCCCGCGGCGGCTTCCAGCGCCTTCAGCCGGGCGGGCGTCGAACGGCCGGGCTGGACGCCGGTGACCTCGACAATCTTCTCGGGCTTGGCCTTGGGCGCGCGCGCGCCGCGAATGGCGATGGCCAGCGGCTGGCCCGGCGCGTCGACGGAATAGCGCGCCGCCCACTGCACGAACTCGATAGCGCCCGGCGGCAAGGGCGGCGAATCGAGCTTGCTCTCAATGACCTTCAGCGGCCGGTTGCCGCCGGCGCCTTCACGCAAGGCCACGACGACGCCACGCAGCAAACGCGGGCCCAAGGGCGCGGCCACCTGGTCGCCGACAGCCAGCTCCATCCCCTCCGGCTCGGCGTAATCGAACGCCTCGGGCAGGGGCATAGGGAGAAGAACGGAGGCGATGCGGCTCATCGCCCGGCCCAGATAGGCTGGCTTGGCGGCCATGCAACCGGTAAAGAGCGCGGCATAATCCGCACCAGAAGGTCACCCATGCAGCTCTTTCTCGACACCACCGACGTTGGCCTGCTCAAGGAGCTCGTCGCTACCGGCCTGGTCGACGGCGTGACCACCAATCCCACGCTGATCGCCAAGTCCGGCCGTCCCATGCTGGAGGTCATCGCTGAGATTTGCGACCTCGTCGAGGGCCCCGTGAGCGCCGAGGTCGCCGCGACCGACGTCGCCGGCATGCTGGCCGAGGGCACGAAGCTCGCCGGCGTCGCTCCGAACGTCGTGGTGAAGCTGCCGCTGACGCGCGAAGGCCTGATCGCCACCGCCGAGTTTGCGGTCCAAGGCATCCAGACCAACGTCACCCTATGCTTCTCCGCCGCCCAGGCCCTGCTCGCGGCCAAGGCCGGCGCCAGCTACATCTCGCCCTTCATCGGCCGCCTGGACGATTACGGCGCGGACGGCATGGACCTGATCAGCGAGATCCGCGCCATCTACGATAACTATGATTTCGACACCGAAATTCTCGCCGCCTCGATCCGTACCCCAAGCCACGTAACGGCTGCGGCCCTGGCCGGCGCCGATTGCGCCACCATTCCGCCCACCGTTTTCACCGACCTCTTCAAGCACCCGTTAACCGAAAAGGGGCTTGAACAGTTCATGAGCGACTGGGCCAAGACGGGCCAGTCCATCCTGTAAGAGACAGCGGGGGCTGAGCATGGACGTCGGGGCGCAGGCGAAAGAACACCACCTGGGCCCGGACGGCGTCCGCCGCTTCCTGTCCGACAACCCCGACTTCCTGCGCGACGATCCGTCCCTGCTGGCCGAGCTCGGCCTGCGGCCGGACGCCGCCAATGTCGTCGACTTCGGGCCAGCGGCCCTGGCCCGAGTGCATGAGGCGCATCGCCGCGAGTCGAGCGCCCGCAAGCATATCGAGGCCACCGCGCGGGCCAATTTCTCGGCCCAGGCCCAGACCCACGGCGCGGTGGTCGACATGCTGGAGTCCCGCAACCACGCCGACCTGGCGCGCCGCGTAGACGAACTGTCCCAACAACGCTTCGGCCTCGCCGCCGGGATCGTGGCCCTGGAAGGCCCCGACCGCACCCCGGCCGGCTGGCGGATGCTGGTCGAAGGCCAGATCGACATGATCATCGGCCATGACCGTGTGGCCCTGATGGGCTTCCAGCCCACGGCGCTCGGCCTGTTCGGCGAGCGCGCCGGATCCATTCGTTCGATGGCCATGGTCCGCATGGCGATCTGGGAGCCGTCGCGCGAAGGCCTGCTGGCCTTCGGCTCGGAAGACGAACACGGCTTCACCGAAGACATGGGCGCCGAGCTGGTGGCCTTCCTCGCCCGCGTGGTGGAACGCACGGCGGAGCGGTGGCCGGTCCTGTGACCTCCGCGCGCCAGGCGCTGGCGCTCTGGCTGGAACACCTGGCCAAGGAGCGGCGCGCCTCGCCGCGCACCGTCGAGGCCTACGCCTTCGCCGGCGGCCGTTACATCAACTTCCTGGAACGCCATCGCGGCGAGGCCCTGTCGCTCGCCGCCATGGGCACGCTGACGGCCGGCGAGGTCCGCGCCTGGCTCGCCTATCTGCGCCAGGGCGACAAGCCGTTGTCGCCGCGCTCGCTCTCCCAATCGCTTTCAGCCATCCGCACCTTTCACCGGTTCCTCGACCGCCGGATGGACACCCCCAACGCCGCTATCGCCCTGGTGCGCGGCCCGCGCGTGCGACCCGGCGCCCCGCGTCCGGTCACCGAGGACCAGGCGCGCGGCATGATGGCCGAACCCTCGCTCGACCCCGACCGCGAGGACTGGGAGGCCAGCCGCGACGAGGCGGTGCTGACCCTGCTCTATGGCTGCGGCCTGCGGATCTCCGAGGCGCTGTCGCTCAAACGCAGCGACGCCCCGCTGCCGGAGTCGCTCCGCATCCTCGGCAAGGGCTCCAAGACCCGGATCGTCCCGGTGCTGCCGGCGGTGCGCGACGCGATCGACGTCTATCTGGCCGACGTCCCGTTCGTGCTGTCGCCCGACGAGCCGCTGTTTCGCGCCAAGCGCGGCGGACCGCTGAGCCCGCGCCACGTCCAGGCCACGGTGCAGAAATTGCGCGGCCGGCTCGGCCTGCCCGACAGCGCCACGCCCCACGCCCTGCGCCACTCCTTCGCCACCCACCTGCTGGGCGCCGGCGCCGACCTGCGCTCGATCCAGGAACTGCTCGGCCACGCCTCGCTCTCGACCACCCAGCGCTACACCGAAGTCGACGCCGAGGCCCTGTTAAGCGCCTACGCCAAGGCCCATCCGCACGCATGAAAGACACGCCGCCCCCACCAAGTTCGTCACCACCGGGCTTGTCCCGGTGATTCATATGCACGAACGCCGCAGGCAGACTCCCAAACCGGCGTCTATGGATGGCCGGCGCAAGAGGCCGGCCATGACGATCCGGATAGGGAGAGAAACCTAGCGCGGCCTGGCGAAGCGGCCATCGCCCTGGACCTTTTCGCGGATCACCGTCGAGACGTCGCAGCCGTCCACCGATCGGATGACGGTCAGTTCCAGATTGGCGGGCGGCAGGCTGGCCAGGGTTTGGGCGCCGCCCTGGCCGCGCCTATCTTGCGGGCGCAGCAGCAGGGCTGGCAAACGGTCGGAGACCTCGAGCCTGCCGTCCACCGGGCAGGGCTTGGGTGGCGGGGCGATGACGCTGGCGGTCAGGGCCGCGGCGGCGAGCAGCGCTGAAACGATCATGATCGTTCCTCCATGGCTACGACCCATTTTATCACCACGGAACGCCGTTCGCTACCGGCTCATCCTGACCCAGCCCACCGTGGAGCCGAGGTCGCAGCCCTCCTCGACGACGGCGAACCCCTCGCGCGCGTAGAAGGCCTGGGCCCGGATGTTGGGAACCTGGCACTTCAGGTGCAGCGGGCCGTCGCTCGCCTCGGCGACATGATCAAGCAGCGCCTTGCCGACGCCCTGGCCGCGCGCTTCGACGTAGAGCGAATGCAGGAAATTGTCGGGGCGGTAGAGGCTCGCCACGCCCAGCAGGCGCTCGGCGTCGGCGGCCAGATAAACCTCTTCATCCTGAGCCGCGGCGATGAAGTCAGCGCCCTGGTGCCGCTGCGGCGGGATCCAGGTGAAGGTCGCGCGCAGGACGCGCTCGTATAGCGCCGCGCAGGCGGCGATTTCGCCGACCTGCACGCGCCGTACGATCATCAGGACTGCATGGTCCAGCCCTCGACGCCCATCGCGGCCTGACGGCCAGCTTCCGAGCGGGTCGGGTGCGGGTGGCAGACGCGGGCGATGTCCTCGCTCGCGGCCTTGAAGGCCATGGCGACGCAATATTCGCCGATCATCTCGCCGGCTTGCGGGCCGACGATGTGGACGCCGAGGATCTCGTCGGTCTTGGCGTCGGCCAGGACTTTCGCGAAGCCTTCGGTCTCATGGTTGATCTTCGCGCGGCTATTGGCGCTGAACGGGAACTTGCCGACCTTGTAGGCGACGCCGGCTTCCTTGAGCTGTTCCTCGGTCTTGCCGACCCAGGCCACTTCCGGCGAAGTGTAGACGACGCTCGGGACCAGATTGTAGTCCACGTGGCCCCACTTGCCGGCGATGATCTCGATGCAGGCCACCGCGTCTTCCTCGGCCTTGTGGGCCAGCATCGGGCCCAGGATCACGTCGCCGATCGCCCAGACGCCCGGGGCGCTGGTCTTGAAGTGATCGGTCGGGATGAAGCCGCGCTTGTCGGTCTCCACGCCCACGCTCTCCAAGCCGAGGTTTTCGGTGAACGGACGCCGGCCGATGGCCAGCAGCACGTATTCGGCCTCGAGGGTTTCTGCCGCGCCGCCGGCGACAGGCTCGACCGTCAGGCTGACGCTGGACTTGCCGGCCTTGGCGCCGGTGACCTTGGAGCCGAGCTTGAACTTGATCCCCTGCTTGGTCAGCGAGCGTTGGAAGGTCTTGGCGGCTTCGGCGTCCATGCCGGGCGTGATGCGGTCCAGGAACTCGACCACGGTCACCTCGGCGCCGAGGCGGCGCCAGACCGAGCCTAGCTCCAGGCCGATGATGCCGGCGCCGATGACGACCAGGCTCTTGGGCACTTGCGGCAGCGACAGGGCGCCGGTGGAGTCGACGATGCGGTTCTGATCGACGTCAACACCGGGCAGCGGAGAGGGCTCGGAGCCGGTGGCGATGACGATGTTCTTGGTTTCGAGGACGCTGACCGCGCCGTCTTCGGCGGTGACTTCGACCTTGCCGGCGCCGACGATCTTGCCCGCGCCCTTGATCCATTCGACTTTGTTTTTCTTGAACAAAAACTCGATGCCCTTGGTCAGGGCGGTCACCGATTCAGCCTTCTGCTTCATCATCTGAACCAGGTTCAGCTTCGGCTTCACGTCGATGCCGAGGGTCACGAACTCCGCGCCGGCCGCCGCTTCATAGAGTTCCGAGGCGTGCAGCAGGGCCTTGGACGGCATGCAGCCGACATTGAGGCAGGTGCCGCCGAGGGTGACGCGCTTTTCGACCACGGCGGCCTTCAGGCCCAACTGGCCGGCGCGGATCGCCGCGTTGTAGCCGCCGGGGCCGCCGCCGATGATGATGACGTCGTATTGAGCCATTTGCTCTTCCAGTCCTTAGCAAAACGGCGAGGCGTGAAGCCCCGCCGCTGTTAGATGCGATCCGCCGTGAAGGCCGGGCTTAGACGTCCAGCAGCAGGCGCTGCGGATCTTCGATGGCTTCCTTGACGCGGACCAGGAAGGTCACGGCGCCCTGACCGTCGACGACGCGGTGATCGTAGCTGAGCGCCAGGTACATCATCGGACGGATCACGACCTGACCGCCAATGGCCATCGGACGCTCCTGGATCTTGTGCATGCCCAGGATGCCCGATTGCGGGGCGTTGAGGATCGGGGTCGACATCAGCGAGCCGTAGACGCCGCCGTTCGAGATCGTGAAGGTCCCGCCCTGCAGGTCGTCCATGGCCAGGCCGCCGTCGCGGGCCTTCTTGCCCAGGGCGCCGATGCCCTTTTCGACGCCGGCCAGCGACAGGCTGTCGGCCTCGCGCAGCACCGGAACCACAAGGCCCTTCTCGGTGCCGACGGCGACGCCGATGTCGTAGTGGTTCTTGTAGATGATGTCCGTGCCGTCGATCTCGGCGTTGACGTCCGGCACGTGCTTCAGGCCGTGGATCACCGCCTTCACGAAGAAGCTCATGAAGCCGAGCTTCACGCCGTGGCTCTTCTCGAAGCTTTCCTTGTACTGGTTACGCAGCGCCATCACCGCGCTCATGTCGACCTCGTTGAAGGTCGTCAGCATGGCGGCGTTGTTCTGGGCTTCCTTCAGGCGGCGCGCGATGGTCTGGCGCAGGCGGGTCATCCGGACCCGCTCTTCACGTTCGTGGATTTCACGCGGCGCGCTCGGCGCGGCGGGGGCGGCCGGAGCGTTGGCGCGGGCTTCCAGGGCGGCGATGGCGTCGCCCTTGGTCACGCGGCCGTCCTTGCCGGTGCCGGCGATGGCGCCGCCGTCCAGGTTGTTCTCGGCCACGATGCGCTGGGCCGAGGGGGCCAGGGGCGCGGCGGCCTTCGGGGCTTCGGCCTTGGGGGCCGGAGCCGGAGCCGGCGCAGGCGCGGGCGCGGCCGCCGGAGCGGCGGCAGGGGCCGCCTTGGCGGCGACCGCGCCTTCGGCCAGGCGGCCGAGGACGGCGCCGGGTTCGACGGTCGCGCCTTCTTCGGCGGCGATGAATTCGAGGACGCCGTCGGCGGGGGCGGCGACCTCGAGGCTCACCTTGTCGGTTTCAAGTTCGACCAGGATTTCGTCCTTCCTGACCGCGTCGCCGGCTTTCTTCGTCCAGCGCGCCACCGTCGCCTCGGTAACAGACTCGCCCAAGGCGGGGGTCATGATGTCGGCCATTTGGAAGTCCTGTCTCTCTTTGTTCGTTCTGTTCTTATCTAGGTCTCGCAAAGCCTAGGCGAAGGCTTCGGCGAGGAAAGTCTGCAGTTCTTTCATGTGCCGGCTCATCTGGCCGGCCGCGGTCGAGGCCGAGGCCGGACGACCCACGTAGCGGGCGCGCTTGGCCTTCACCTTGAGGCGGTCGAGCGTCAGTTCCAACCACGGATCGACGAAGGTCCAGCCCCCCATGTTCTTCGGCTCTTCCTGGCACCAGACCAGTTCAGCGTTCGGGAAGCGCGAAAGCTCCGTCGACAGCGACTTCACCGGCCACGGATAGAACTGCTCGAGGCGCATAATATAGACGTCGTCGACGCCCTTTTCCTCGCGAGCGTCCAGCAGGTCGTAATAGACCTTGCCCGAGCACAGCACGACGCGGCGGATCTTGTCGGGTTCGACCAGCTTGACCGTGGTGTTGACGCCGCGCTCGGCGTCGTCGTTCAGCACGCGGTGGAAGGACGAGCCCTCGGCCATGTCGTCCAGGGACGAGGTGGCCTTCTTGTGCCGCAGCAGCGACTTCGGCGTCATGACGACCAGCGGCTTGCGGAACTCGCGACGCAGCTGACGGCGCAGGACGTGGAAGTAGTTGGCCGGGGTCGAGCAGTTGACCACCTGCATGTTGTCTTCGGCGCAAAGCTGCAGGAAGCGCTCCAGGCGGGCCGAGGAGTGCTCGGGACCCTGGCCTTCGTAGCCGTGCGGCAGCAGCAGCACGAGACCGCTCATCCGCAGCCACTTGCGTTCGCCCGACGAGATGAACTGGTCGATGACCACCTGGGCGCCGTTGGCGAAGTCGCCGAACTGGGCTTCCCACAGGGTCAGGGTCTTGGGGTCGGCCAGCGAGAAGCCGTACTCGAAGCCCAGCACCGCCTCTTCCGACAGCGCCGAGTCGATGACCTCGAAGTGCGCCTGGCCCGGCCGCAGGTTGGACAGCGGCTGGTAGTGTTCCTCGGTGGTCTGGTCGATCAGGTCGCAGTGACGCTGCACGAAGGTGCCGCGGACGCTGTCCTGGCCCGCCAGGCGGATCGGGAAGCCCTGATCGAGCAGGGTGGCGAAGGCCAGGTGCTCGCCGGTCGCCCAGTCGATGCCGGCGCCCGCCTCGATGGCGTGGCGGCGGTTCTCGATCGCCCGCTTCACCGTCTTGTGGATGTTCAGGCTTTCCGGGATGGCCGTGATCTTATGGCCAAGGTCGATGAGCTTCTGGCGCGGCACGCTGGTCTGGCCGCGACGGTCGTCGCCCTCGGGCAGGGCCAGGCCCGCCCACTTGCCGTCCAGCCAGTCGGCCTTGTTGGCCTTGTAGGTCTTGCCGGCCTCGAACTCCCGGTCGAGGAAGGCCTCGAACTCGCTCATCCAGCCGGCGATGTCGGCGTCGGTGGCGACGCCTTCGGAGATCAGTTGGCGGGCGTAGAGTTCGCGCGTCGACGGATGGTCCTTGATCTTCTGGTACATCAAGGGCGAGGTCATCGTCGGGTCGTCACCCTCGTTGTGACCGAACCGGCGATAGCAGAACATGTCGATGACCACGTCCTTGCCGAACTGCTGGCGGAACTCGGTGGCCACCTTGGCGACATAGACGCAGGCTTCGGGGTCGTCGCCGTTCACGTGGAAGATCGGCGCCTCGACCATCAGGGCGACGTCGGACGGATAGGGCGAGGAGCGGCTGAAGGCCGGAGCCGTCGTGAAGCCGATCTGGTTGTTGACGATGAAGTGGACGGTGCCGCCGGTGCGGTAGCCCTTCACGCCCGAGATGGTGAAGCACTCGGCGATCACGCCTTGGCCGGCGAAGGCCGCGTCGCCGTGCAACAGCAGCGGCAGGACGTGGTTGCGGCCCGCGTCGGGGTTCTCACGCAGGGTGAAGGCCTGCTTGGCGCGCGCCTTGCCCAGGACGACCGGGTTGACGATCTCCAGGTGCGAGGGGTTGGCGGTCAGCGACAGGTGGACGCTGTTGTCGTCGAACGAACGGTCCGACGAGGCGCCCATGTGATACTTCACGTCGCCGGAGCCTTCGACGTCGGACGGCAGGGTCGAGCCGCCCTGGAATTCGTGGAAGATCACCTGGTAGGGTTTGGCCATCACGGCGGCCAGGACGTTCAGGCGGCCGCGGTGCGGCATGCCGATAACGATGTCGCGGACGCCGAGCGCGCCGCCGCGCTTGATGATCTGCTCCAGCGCCGGGACCATGGCCTCGCCGCCGTCCAGGCCGAACCGCTTGGTGCCGGGGAAGCGCTTGTGCAGGAAGCGTTCGAAGCCTTCGGCCTCGATCAGCTTCTTCAGGATGGCGATCTTGCCTTCCTTGGTGAAGTTAATCTCCTTGTCGCGCCCCTCGATGCGCTCCTGCAGCCAGGCCTTCTGGGCCGGGTCGGAGATGTGCATGTACTGCACGCCGATGTCGGCGCAGTAGGTCCGCTTCAGGATCGCCAGGATCTCGCGCAGGGTGCCCGTCTCCAGGCCCAGCACGTAGTCGAGGAAGATCGGACGGTCGAAATCGGCCTCGGTGAAGCCGTAGGTCGCCGGATCCAGCTCGGAGGCGTCGCCGTCCGGGATCGCGATGCCCAACGGGTCGAGATTGGCGCGCAGGTGACCGCGCATCCGGTAGGCGCGGATCATCATGATCGCGCGAAGGGAATCGAGGGTGGCGGCGCGGACGGACTCAGCCGAGGCGGCCGGGGCGGCGCGCTCAGCGACCTTGGCCCCCACCTTGGCCTCGACCGCCGGCCAGAGGCCGTCGATGGCCGAGAGCCAGTCGGGACGGGCGGCGGGCGCGGCGGGCTTGGTCCAGGCCCGCTTTCCGGCGGCGGCCTTCACCTCGTCGGCACGATCTTGCAGGGAGGCGAAGAAGGCCCGCCAAGAGGCGTCGACCGAGTTCGGGTCGACCGCCCACTTGGCGTAGAGGTCCTCAACAAAGACGGCATTGCCGCCGTAGAGGAAGGAGGTCTCAGCGAGAACCTCGTTGATCAGACTTGCGTCGTCCGCCATTGCGTCCATTTCCCGGGTTGGTCCGGGCACGGACTTCGAGCGAAGGAGCCGAGCGCAGACCGCCCTTACTTAAGTTGTCGTCAGGAGCCTTTCAGCACCTGGAGGAGAGTTTCGCCCAATTTCGCCGGCGACGGGGAAACGCGGATGCCCGCAGCCTCCATCGCAGCGATCTTGTCTTCCGCACCACCCTTGCCGCCCGAAATAATGGCGCCAGCATGACCCATGCGGCGACCGGGGGGGGCCGTGCGGCCAGCGATGAAGCCAACCATAGGCTTCTTGATGGCTGAATTCTTGATGAACTCGGCCGCATCTTCTTCCGCAGAACCGCCGATTTCGCCGATCATGATGATCGACTCGGTTTCCGGGTCCTTCAGGAACAGGTCGAGCATGTCGATGAACTCGGTGCCCTTGACCGGGTCGCCGCCGATACCGACCGCCGTCGATTGGCCAAGGCCGACATTGGTGGTCTGGAACACCGCTTCGTAGGTCAGGGTGCCGGAGCGCGAAACCACGCCGACCGAGCCCTTTTTGAAGATGTTGCCCGGCATGATGCCGATCTTGCACTCGTCCGGCGTCAGGACGCCGGGGCAGTTCGGGCCGATCAGGCGCGACTTGGAGCCGGCCAGAGCCTTCTTCACCTTGACCATGTCGAGCACCGGAATGCCCTCGGTGATGCAGATGATCAGCGGGATCTGGGCGTCGATGGCTTCCAGGATCGAGTCGGCCGCGAAGGCCGGCGGGACGTAGATCACGCTGGCTTCGGCGCCGGTCTGACGGGCCGCTTCGCCGACGGTGTCGAACACCGGCAGGCCGATATGGGTCTGACCGCCTTTGCCGGGGGTCACGCCGCCGACCATCTTGGTGCCGTAGGCGATGGCTTGTTCGGAGTGGAAGGTGCCTTGGGCGCCGGTGATGCCCTGGCAGATGACGCGGGTGTCTTTACCGATGAGGATGGACATCAGTTCGCCTCTCGCACGGCTTTGACAATCTTTTCAGCGCCGTCCGAAAGGTCGTTCGCCGCGATCACGTTCAGACCGCTCTCGTTGATGATCTTCTTGCCGAGTTCGGCGTTGGTGCCTTCGAGGCGCACCACCAGCGGAACCGTCAGCCCGACCTGCTTCACCGCGTTGACCACGCCGTTGGCGAGGATGTCGCAGCGGGCGATGCCGCCGAAGATGTTGACCAGGATACCCTTCACGTTCGGGTCGGCCATGATGATCTTGAAGGCCGCCGTCACCTTGGGCTCGTCGGCGCCGCCGCCGACGTCCAGGAAGTTCGCCGGCTCAGCGCCGTAGAGCTTGATGATGTCCATGGTGGCCATGGCCAGGCCCGCGCCGTTGACCATGCAGCCGATTTCGCCGTCGAGGGCGATGTAGCTGAGGTCGAACTTCGAGGCCTCGATTTCCTTCGGGTCCTCTTCGCTCTCGTCACGCAGGGCGACGATGTCCGGGTGACGGAACAGGGCGTTGGAGTCGAAGCTGATCTTGGCGTCCAGCACCCGCAGGTGATCGTCAGCGGTGACGATCAGGGGGTTGATCTCCAGCATGCTCATGTCTTTGGCGAGGAACGCCGTATAGAGCTGCGTGAGAAGCGTGGCCGCTTCCTTGGCCAGCGCGCCGCTCAGGCCGAGCGCTTTCGACAGCGCGCGAGCATGGTGCGGGAAGACGCCGGTGGCCGGGTCGATGGAGAAGGTGATGATCTTCTCGGGGGTCGAGTGGGCGACCTCCTCGATGTCCATCCCGCCTTCGGTGGAGGCCACGACCGAGACATGGCTCGTTTCGCGGTCCACCAGCAGGGACAGGTAGAATTCCTTGGCGATCGCCGCGCCTTCTTCGATGTAGAGGCGGTTGACCTGCTTGCCCTTCGGACCCGTCTGATGGGTCACCAGCACGCGGCCGAGCATTTCGGCGGCGTTGGCCTTGACCTCATCGGCGGACTTGACGACCCGGACCCCGCCCTTGGCGTCTGGTCCGAGGCCTTCGAAACGGCCCTTGCCGCGTCCGCCTGCATGGATCTGGGACTTCACGACGAAGACCGGACCGCCAAGGTCCGCTGCGGCCTTGACCGCTTCGTCGACAGTAAACGCGGCGTAACCGCGCGGGACCGCCACGCCGAACTCGGAGAGGACGGACTTGGCTTGATGTTCGTGAATATTCATGAGGCCGCGGAACGCGTGATCGGGAAGTCCGCCGGGCTCGACGAACGGCCGAGGTTATAGGCGCCACTCCACGGCGTGGCAACCGCGCCACGTCAAGAAAAAACCAGCTCACCTGGCGTGATATCTGTTGATTTGAGCCGATGGCGCGGGGCGCCGGCGCCCGAAGAACCGCCCCGCCAAGCCGCCCCAAGGGCAATGGGGGCGGGCTTCCAGCGACGGGCGCGCGGTCCGAAATCAGCGCCCGCCACGCCGGCCGATCGGCCCCGCCCGACATATTGATGCAGCGTAAGGCGCCGGCCCGCGCGGCGGTGCGACAATGTGCCCGTCGCCCGCGCCGCGGCCGGGCCGCCGATCAGCGCGCGCGGGCCTTCCACTGCTCGCGGCTCTGGCCCCAGACGTCGACCGACTCGTTCAGCGGCGGCGGCAGCACGGCGTGGCGCAGGATGCTGGAGCCGAGGCGGCGGGCGAGGTTCTGCGAACTGATGTTGCCGGGGTCGATGGTGTGAATCACCTCGGTCCAGCCCAGATGATCGAAGGCCCAGTCGATGGCCGCGGTCGCCCCCTCGACGGCGTAGCCCTTGCCCCAGGACTCGCGGGTCACGCCCCAGCCGACCTCGGTCCCCGGCCAGCCCTCGGGTCGCCAGGGGCCGAGCCGCCCGACCCAGCGGCCGGTGTCCTTCTCGATGATCGAGAACATGCTGTAGCCGCGGATCACCCAGGCGCCGGTCACGGCGCACATGGTCCGCCAGGCGACCTCGCGCGGCTGCGGGCCGCCGAGGTAGCGGTTGATCTCCTCGTCGGCGGCGAAGGCGGCCCAGCTCTCGAAGTCCTCGGGGGACGGCGGGCGCAGGATCAGGCGGGCGGTTTCAAGCGTGGGACCAAGGCTCATGGTCCCTTTTCCGATTATTCGCCGCCGCCGACCAGACGGTTCAGTCGCCATTCAGGCGCGCGCGGCGATCCTGCATCGCTCGATATGCGGGAGACAGCGATGACTTTCGACGACCGGGACGAGCCGCCCCTGACCCTGGCCCGGGACGCGCCGCCCGAGGCGTCCCCGCGCCTGGGCCGCAAGGCGCTGGTCGGCGGGATCGCCCTGGCCTGCGTGGTCGGGCTTGGCCTGGGTCTGGCCGCGCGGCCGCAACTCGCCGCGACCAAGGCCAGGCCGGGCGCCGCCGCTCCCGGTCCACAGAGCGCCGAGCCGCAGATGACCATCGAAATGGCGCAGCCGCCGCTGCCGGCCCCGGCGCCGAAGAGTTCGCCGCTGGAGGTGATGTCGCCGGAACTGGCGCAGGCCGCGGCGGCCAACACCGCGCCGGCGGCGGCGCGAACCCTGGACGTGAGCGCGCCCGGTCCCGAGGCGATCGAGGCCGAGCCGGCGCGCTGGGAGCAGCCGAGCTTCGACTGTGGGCGGGCGGCGTCCTATGCGGAGGAAATGGTCTGTTCCGATCCGGCGCTGGCGGCGGCCGATCGGCATCTGGCCCGAGCGTTCCAGCGGGCGGTGCGGCTGGGCGCGCCCTACGAGCTGCTGGCGGCCGAACAGGACAGCTGGATGACGGCGCGGGAAGAGGCCGCGCGACACTCGCCGCGGGCGGTGGCGGCCGTCTACGATCAGCGCATCGAGCAACTGAACGCCATGGCGCGCGGTGAGGGTCCCGACTGGTGAGCCGGGACCCTTTCGCAAGGCGCTTTAGCCGAGCATGTCCTTGATGGTCTCGCGCTCGCCGACAAGTTCGTCGTTGGTGATCGCGATCTTGCTCTTGGCGAAGTCGTCCATCTCGTAGGAGGTGATGACGTCGTAGCCGGTGGCGGTGGTCTTCACCGGCATGCCGGCCCAGATGCCTTCGGCGAAGCCGTAGCGGCCTTCGCTGGCGATGGCGACCGAGTGGACGGCGCCCACGGTGGTCAGGTCGCGCACATGGTCGATCAGGGCGTTGGCGGCCGAGGCGGCCGAGGACAGGCCCCGGGCTTCGATGATCGCCGCGCCGCGCTTGCCGACGGTCGGCAGGTAGTCGTTCTTCAGCCAGGCTTCGTCGCCGATGACGTCCGCGGCGGCCTTGCCGCCGATCTTGGCGTGGGTGAAGTCGGCGAACATGGTCGGGCTGTGGTTGCCGTAGATGAACAGTTCCGACACGTCGTTGATCGAAACGCCGGCCTTCTTGGCCAGCTGGGCGCGGCCGCGGTTTTCGTCCAGGCGCACCATGGCGGTGAAGCGGTCGGCGGTCAGGCGCTTGGCCTGGCTGGCGGCGATCATCACGTTGGTGTTGCAGGGGTTGCCGACCACGGCGACGCGGGCGTCGTCAGCGGCGACGGCGTCGATGGCCTTGCCCTGGGCGATGAAGATCTTGCCGTTGTCCTTCAGCAGGTCGGCACGCTCCATGCCCGGACCGCGCGGCTTGGAGCCGACCAGCAGGTTCCAGTTCGCGTCCTTGAAGGCGACGTTCGGATCGTCGGTCAGGACCATGTCCTGCAGCAGCGGGAAGGCGCAGTCCTCCAGCTCCATCGCAACGCCCTTCAGCGCCTTCTGGGCGCCTTCGACCGGAATCTCGAGCAGTTGCAGAATGACCGGCTGGTCCTTGCCCAGCATCTCGCCGGAGGCGATACGGAAGAGGAGGGCGTAACCGATGTTGCCGGCGGCGCCCGTGACAGCGACGCGGATCGGCTTCTTCGTGGTCATGGAACTGTCCCGTGGTTGCAGTGCGGAATTCGCGGGCGGTCTAGACCCGCAACGGCGCCGGGGCAAGGCCAAGTGAGCGGCGCCGGCCGGCCTCAATCGCCCATAGCGGCCGCCTGGAGAGCACGATGTTCGAGTTGGATGAGGCGTTTGTCGCCGGTTCGAAGGCCCTGGGCGACCTGCCGCTAAGTCACGCGCGGCTGCAGGACGACGCGCGTTATCCGTGGATCGTGCTGATCCCGCGCCGCGCCGCCATGCGCGAACTCGAGGATCTTTCGCCGCAGGACCTGGCGGCGCTCACCGACGAGATCCTGGCCGCCGGCCGCGCGGTCCGGGCGTTGGGAATGAGCGTCGACAAGCTGAACGTCGGCGCCCTGGGCAATGTGACCCCGCAGCTTCACGTTCATGTGGTCGGCCGCCGCGTCGGCGACCCGGCCTGGCCAGGCCCGGTCTGGGGCCACAGCCCGGCGCGGACCTATGGCGCCCAGGCGCTGGAGGCGACGATCCTCGCCGCGCGCGAGGCGCTGGGACTCTAGTCGCGCTTCAGGGTGACGCTCGTGCGGGCCCCGGCCTCGTCGAGCACGCCGGTCCAGACGCCGCCCGTCCCCGGACTGACGGTGACGCTGGTCAGGGCCGCGCCGGGACGCGACTGGAAGCGGGCGACGAGCTGACCGCCGACCCGCTCGACGCCGGTCATGAAGCCCGAGGAGTTGGTCGCGCCAGGCCGTCGCGGATCGCGCCACGCGCCCTCCAACTGCCCGCGCCCCTTATCGACGAACAGCAGCGAATAGAGCGGCTGGCCGCCGGTGGCGCTCAGCGTCCAGGCGCCGTCGAGCGGCCCCTGCATGCCCTGGGCCGAGGCGAAGGACGAGCGCAGGCGGGTCTCGTAGCCCAGCTCGGCGGGGTTCAGCGGCGCCTCGGGGCTCTTGTCGTACTCGTCCACATGCACCGGCGCGGTCAGCTTCGGCGCGGGCGGCCGCACATAGGCCTGCGGCGCATAGGTGCTCGGCGCCGGATTGTAGGGCGCCACGGGCCGCGGCGTGTAGGGAACCGGACCCGGCGTATAGGGAACCGGGCCGCGCGGCGGCGGAGTGTAGATCGGCGCGACCGGCGCTGGCTGGGGCGCCGGCTGGGGCGCCGGCCGCGGCGCGGGCGGCTGCTCGGCCTGGTCCTCGTCCATGGCCGGCGACTGGTCGAGCAGGGCCCCGATCGGATCGAAAGCGTCCTGGGCCGACGCCGGCGACGCGGCGACCGCGACCAACGCGACGAGACAGACCGAAGTCTTGAGCAGGAAGTTCAAAATACGCCTCACGCCCGGGCGATAGCATCCGCCACGGCGATCAGACGCCGCGCCTCGGCCAGATGCAATCGCTCCACCATACGCCCCTCGACTCGAATAACTCCCTTAGCGGCGTTTTCCGGCGAATCGAAGGCCGCCACGATGGTCCGCGACCACGCGACCTCGTCCGCGGCCGGGCTGAAGGCGCGGTTGGCGGCCTCGATCTGACGCGGATGGATCAGGGTCTTGCCGTCGAAGCCGAACTCCGCGCCCTGATCGCACTGGCGCGCGAGACCCTCGTCGTCATCGATCCCGTTGAAGACCCCGTCGAGGATCACAAGTCCGTGGGCGCGGGCCGCGGCCACGGTCAGCGACAGCGGACCAGCCAGGGCGGCGCGCTCGGTGGTCAGCCGACAGCGCATCTCCTTGGCCAGGTCGTTGGTCCCGATCACCAGGGCGGCGAGCCCGGCGCCGGCGCCGGCGATCTCGCTCAGGGCGAACAGGCTGGCGCAGGTCTCGACCATCGCCCACAGCGGCACGCCGCCCGCCTCGGCCGCGCCGTAGGCCCGCACGTCGTGGGCGCCGGACACCTTGGGGACCAGGATGGCGTCCGGCCGCGCGTTGATCGCCGCCGCCAGATCTTCGAGCCCCCAGGGGGTGTCCAGGCCGTTGACCCGGATGACCACCTCGCGGCCGCCAAAGCCGCCGGCCCGCACCGCCCGGGCCGCCTGCTCGCGGGCCATTTCCTTGGCGTCGGGCGCCACCGCGTCCTCAAGGTCAAGGATCACCACGTCGCAGGGCAGTTCGCGGGCCTTTTCGATGGCGCGCGCATTGGCGGCGGGCATGTAGAGGGCGCTGCGGCGCGGCCGGTCTGCGATCAATTCTCTAGCTCCGGAAGGATGGCTAAGCGGCAGTCATAAGGGGTAGGATGTCGCCATGACCACCCGCTATGACGAAGGCGCCAAGAACGTGTTGGGCGGCGAACTGATCGCCTGCTCGCTCGATCCCGTCACCGGCTTTTTCCGCAACGGCTGCTGCGAGACCGGGCCGCACGACCTGGGCCTGCACACGGTCTGCGCGGTGATGACCGCCGAGTTCCTGGCCTACTCCAAGCTGGTCGGCAACGATCTCTCCACCCCGATGCCGGAATACGGCTTTGCGGGCCTGAAGCCCGGCGACCGCTGGTGCCTCTGCGCCCCGCGCTGGAAGGAAGCCCTGGACGCCGGCGCCGCCCCGCCGCTGGTGCTGGAGGCCACCCACGAGGAAACCCTGGCCATCGTGACGCTCGGAGTGCTGAAGGACCACGCGGTCGCGGCTTAGGGCCGGCGCCTCAGTCGGACAGCTCCCCCAGCGTGCGGGGGCTATCGCGTTTGGCTTGCGACGCCCCAAGGTGTCCTCCCGGCTGGAGCGTAGCGGAAGGCCGGGACCCATTCGCTCCGACAAACGGTTTCTGGGCGCCGCCCGCGCCAAATTCGGATCCATCTGGCGTTAATGGGTCCCGGTCTTCGGCCTGCGGCCGAAACCGGGATTGTCTGTTTAAACTGAGGCATGTTGGCGGCGCCGGAAGCAGATCCGGGGCTGGCCGGCCCCGGGTCTGCGCCCGTCGCCGCGGCCGTTCCGGGATCGGGTGAAGAGCCCGTTGTCATCAAGGTCCGGCGTCGGGCCGGCTTCGTATGCTTGTTGACTTGACTGGGCCGCTGAGCGCGCCCGCAGACAATCCGAAGCCGAGAATGATCATGCCTGAAGCTACTGGGCCAGCCAATGCCGGCCTGCGCATACTGGGAGCCGACGTCGCCAAGGACGCCGTGGTGTTTCACGACAGCGTCACAGGGCGGACCTGGAGCGTGGCCAACAGCCTGACGACGCTGAACCAAGCCCTGGACCCTTACGCGCGTTACGACTGGATGGTCTGCGAGACCACCGGCGGCTACGAACGCCGGTTGCTGGAGGCCGCCGTGGCGGCCGGTCTGCCGGCCTCCCGGGCCGACGCCGCCCAGGTGAAGGCCTTCATCACCTCGCACCGCGGGCGGGCCCGGCGGCGCCCGGCTGCAAGCGCTGCTCGACGAGCAGATCGCCTTCCTCACCG
>JBEBYB010000040.1:0-18444 GCA_040391295.1 Phenylobacterium sp.
CTGGTGAAGGCGCTGCATGAGAAGTTCGCCCTGGGCGAGCCGATCCGCGCCCTGCTGGACACCAAGGACCAGAAGTCGAGCGACAAGCGCTGGAACTGGGTGCGCCGCGGCGCGCCGATCATCGTCGAGCTGGGGCCGCGCGACGCCGCCAACGGCCAGGTGACCTTCATGCGCCGCGACAATCTTCGCGACGGCGACAAGGTGCGTTCGCAGGCGATGTCGCGCGAGGATTTCATCGACGCCGCGCCGGGCCTGCTGGTCGCGATCCAGCAGACCCTGTTCGACGAGGCCAAGGCCAGTCTGGACGCCAACATCCGCGCCGACCTCACCACCTTCGATCAGGTCGCCGAGTATTTCGGCAAGGTGTCGGACGAAGAGGAGGAGACCTCGGCCTTCAAGGGCTGGGTCCGCGCTTCCTGGTCGCGCCCGACGGGCGAGGCCCTGGACGCTGTCGAGCAACGCCTCAAGGCCTTCAAGCTCACCCTGCGCAACGCGCCGATGAACCAACCGTCGAGCTTTGGACCCTGCGTCTTCACCGGCGAAGCCGGTGTCGAAGAGATCCTGATCGGGCGTTCTTACTAGCCGGGCGCTTCGGCGAGGTAGGTGGCGTAGACGCCGTCGTGGGTGCGTTCCAGCAGCGTAAAGCCCGCCTCGCTGATCATCCGCTCCAGGATCCAGCCGAAGGTCGAGTGCTCCTCGCGCACGTGGCAGGCGCCGTCGGCCCGGCTGTAGCCGCTCTGTTGGACCAGGTCTTCGATCCAGCGCGCGGCGGTGAGCGGCACGGCGTCGGGCGTGCAGTTGAAGACCATGTCGCGGATGTAGAGCCGGCCGCCCGGCTTCAACGCATCGCGCATCCGCGTGAGGGCCACGGCTTTCCAGAGGTCAGGCAGGTGGTGCAACGCCGCCTTGGTGACGATCAGGTCCAGGTCGCCTGAACCGGCGAAGGTCAGGAAGCCATCGCGCTCGAAGGTGATGTTGGCCAGGCCCTGCGACTTGGCCCGCGCCTCGGCGGCGCGCAGCATGGCGCCTGACACGTCGATCGCGCGAACTGATCCAGCCATCGTCGCGGCCGTGCAGGCCAGCAGTCCGGTGCCGCAGCCGATGTCGGCCATGGCGGTGGTGGGCGTCACGCCCAGCTGCGTCAGCAAGGCGCGATCGGCGTCGCTTGAGCCGCCTTGGCGGGCGTCATAGGTCGAGACCTCGGCCTCGTCCTCGAAATCGAGGCCGACCTGCTTCAGATCATCGTACCACCAGTCGGGTTGGGTCACGTGTATCTCCATCGAATAGGCGGATGGAGAGCTCTGGCCGGTCCATCCGCGAGGGAAGGGAACCGGCGAGAGAGCGGCCGAGTCAGGGCCGAGTTCGTCCGTCAGGTCCCCAGGGCGGGGACGGCTACGTTCAGAACTTGGTTGGGCTGGGCGCGCATCACGGTCGAGCTTAGGCGGTTCTCCGCTTCCGCGCCAGAACAATGTTACGCAGGCGCCCCCTATCCGCTAGACGATCTTGGAGCCTTCCTTGCCCCAATAGGCGTCGCGGATCAGGCGCTTGTAGAGCTTGCCGGTCGGGTGACGGGGCAGTTCCTGCATGAAGTCGATGACCCGTGGGGACTTCACGTGGCTGAGGTTGGCGCGGCAGAAGGCGGCCAGTTCGGCCTTCAGGTCTTCACCGGCGTTGGCCCATTCCATCGGCTGGATCACGGCGATGACCTGTTCGCCCATTTCCTCGTGCGGCCCGCCGACCACGGCGGCGTCGGCGACCTTCGGGTGGGTGATCAGCAGGTTCTCGAGCTCCTGCGGATAGATGTTCACCCCGCCGGAAATGATCATGAAGCTCTTGCGGTCGGTCAGATAGAGGAAGCCGTCCTCATCGACCCAGCCCACGTCGCCCAGCGTGGTCCAGCCGTGCTTGTTGGTGTTCTCGGCGACCTTTTCCGGGGCGTTGTGATAGCTCAGCGGCGTGCCGCCGCCGAAATAAATGGTGCCCTCGGTGCGCGCAGGGACCTCTTCGCCGTCCTCGCCGACGATGTGGAGTTCGGCGGTCGTCGCCTTGCCCACCGAGCCCTTGTGGGTCAGCCAGTCGTGCGGGCCGATGTAGCAGAAGCCGTTGCCCTCGCTGCCGGCGTAGTACTCGTGGATCACCGGACCCCACCAGTCGATCATCTGCTCCTTGACCGGGATCGGGCAGGGGGCCGCGGCGTGGACCGCCGAGCGCATGGACGAGACGTCGTACTTGGCGCGAACCTCCGGCGGCAGCTTCAGCATCCGCACGAAGTGGGTCGGCACGAACTGGCCGACATCGGCCTTGTATTTCTGGATCAGGGCCAGGGTTTCTTCCGGGTCGAACTTCTCCATCACCACGACGGTGCCGCCGAGCCGCTGGACGCTCATGCACCAGCGCAGCGGGGCGGCGTGATAGAGCGGGGCGGGCGAGATGTAGATGCTGTTGTTCTGGAAGCCGAACAGTCCCTGGGCCATCATCGCCAGTGCGTTGGGCGCGTCGACCGGCCCGCCGCTCAGCGGCGGCTTGATGCCTTTCGGCCGGCCGGTGGTGCCCGACGAGTAGAGCATGTCGGCGCCGGCGGTTTCATCGGCGATCGGCGTGGCCGGCTGCTTGTCGCGCGCCGCTTCGAAGCTCTCATAGGGGGCGCGGACCTCGCCGACCATGAACAGCTTCACGCCCGGCGCCAGGGCGGGGATTTCATCGATCACCGAACCGACGCCGGCCGAGGTGATCAGCACCTTGGCCTCGCAGTCGGTCAGGATGTACTCGATCTCGCTCGCGGTCAGTTTCGAGGAGATGCAGGCGTAGTAGAGGCCGGCGCGCTGCGCGGCCCAGGCGATTTCGAAGAAGCGCGGATGGTTGTCCATCAGGATGGCGATCACGTCGCCGGCCTTCAGCCCCAACGACCGGAACAACTGCGCGCCCTGGTTTGAGCGCTCATCGAGTTGCTTGTAGGTCACCGTCTCCCCGGAACCCGCCATGATGTAGGCGGCGCGGTCGGGGTGGGTCTGGGCGTGGGTGGCCGGATGCATGAACTCTTCCTTGCGGCGGCCGGACGCTGTTTGCGCGCCTCGGCCGTCCTCCCTGAATTATCGTCGTTCACTCACATATGCGGTGCTTGACGGACCGTCCGTCAAGCGGGGCGCAATGAACAAAACCACGGAGGACGAGATGGCGAACCACAGCTTCGAGACCCTGGCCTACGAGCTTGAGGACGGGGTGGCGACGATCACCCTCAATCGTCCCGAGAAGCTCAATGCCTTCAACACCCAGATGATGAAGGACCTGATCGCGGTGTTCGACGTCACCGACGCCGACGATGCGGTGAAGGCGGTGATCGTCACCGGGGCCGGCCGCGGTTTCTGCGCCGGGGCCGATCTTTCGGCCGGCGGCGAGACCTTCGATTACGACAAGCGCGGCGGCGATTCCCTGGCCGCGCGCCAGCGGGACGGCGTGCAGCGCGACGGCGGCGGCCTGGTGTCGCTGCGCATCTACGACAGTCTCAAGCCGGTGATCGCGGCGGTGAACGGCCCGGCGGTCGGGGTCGGCGTGACCATGCAGTTGCCGATGGACATCCGCCTGGCCTCGACCGAGGCGAGATTTGGCCTGGTCTTCGCCCGGCGCGGCCTCAATCCGGAGGCGGCGTCCTCGTGGTTCCTGCCGCGGCTGGTCGGCGTCCAGACAGCGCTGGAGTGGTGCTATACCGGCCGGGTGTTCTCGGCTCAGGAGGCGCTGGATCGGGGCTTGGTGCGCTCGCTGCACGCGCCCGACGAATTGCTGCCGGCCGCCAAGGCCCTGGCCCGGGAGATCGTCGAGAACACCGCGCCGGTGTCGATCGCCATCACCCGCCAGTTGATCTGGCGCATGGCCGGCGCGCCGCACCCGATGGACGCCCACCGCGCCGACAGCCGCGGCATCCAGATCCGCGGGGCGATGGGCGACGCCCGCGAAGGAGTGATGTCGTTCCTGGAAAAGCGGCCGCCGGTCTTCCCCAACCAGGTCTCGACCGACCTGCCTGACATCTGGCCCCATTGGCAGGCGCCGGACTTCAAGTGAACGGCTGGTTAAGCGCGGTGTGATTCGATGGGATCGGGCTTTGCTCCGGATCTCTCATGAACTTGCCGCAGTCACCGTCCGATCTTGAACCTTCGCGGGAGGCCGCCCTGGCGTCCCGCGCGCGCGGGATCTTGCTGAGGCGGTTGGCCGACGTTGTCTGCCTGCCGACCTCGCGGGTGAATGTGTTCGAGCGGGCGATGACCGCGGACCTGCTGGTCGACATGCTGCGCCAGGCTGAGCCGGCGGAGCGAAAGAAGGTGGCCCGGCGGCTCGGCGGGATGTCGGAAATTCCCGCCGGTCTCGTGCGGCTTCTGCTGCGGGGCGAGATCGAAGTCGCCGAAGAGCTGCTGATCAACGCCGCCAACCTGTCCGACGCCGACCTGCTCGATTGCGCTCGGATGACCGGCCTGGAACACCGGCGCCTGATCGCCCTGCGACGCGGGGTCGGCGAGGTGGTCTGCGATGTCCTGATCGAGTTTGGCGAAGTGCTCGTTCTGGAGTGCCTGCTCAAGAACGATGAGGCGCGGTTCTCGAGCGCCGGGATCGAGGCTGTGGCCGCCCTGACCCGCGGCGATTCCCGCCTGACCGCAGCCTTGTTGAGGCGTTCGGAGCTACGCCCCGCCCACGCCTACGCGCTCTTCTGGTGGGCTGACGCCGACACCCGCAACGCCATTCTTCGCCGCTTCGCCGTATCGCGCGAAATCCTGCAGGAAGCGGCCAGCGACATCTTCGCCATGGCCGCGGAGGAAAATTGGCAAGATCCAGTTTCCCGCAAGGCGTTGCAGTTCATCGAGCGCCGCCAGCGCAGCCGTGACATCGGAGCCGACGGCTCGTCCAAGAGCCTTGAAGACGCCGTCACCGCGGCCCAGCACGGCCTGACCCCGGAGGCGGCCGAGGAGATATCCTACCTCTCCGGCGTCAAGCCGATCACCGGCGCCCGGATCTTCACCGATCCAGGCGGCGAGCCGATCGCCGTGCTCTGCAAGGCGGCGGGCCTGCCGAAGCAGGCCGTTCGCGCCCTGTGGCGGGGATTGCAGCGGGCCGAGACCAACGGGGAGGGCGCCATGTCTCCGGCCTTGGAGCGCGCGATGGTGGTTTACGACATGATCGCGGTGGATCGAGCCCAGACCGTGCTGCGATATTGGAACTGGTCGATGGCCTCGGCGCTGACTCCGGCGCTGCTTCAGGCGGTTCAGGAAGGCGATGGAGACGCCTCTGGCGAATACTCAGACCCAAAATGGGTCACCATGCTGACGCTCTCCAAGGATTTTGGACTCTGATCATTGCCATTGTGGCATTTTACCGCACCGCAATATTGACACCTTGTGCAAGCAATTGGTGTGGTGCAGCGGTTTATCTTAGTGGTAAGCACGTTCGTTGAAGAACAAGAGTCTGTTCCATGCTTGTGCTTGAGTTGGCTTCCAGATATCAACTCGATCACTGATGTCGTGAATCAGTCATCCCCCAACTTGGTGCAGCCGCACTCACGGAACCGAGAAATATGGACGAGAAGACGGAAGTCATTGAGATGACGGCGGATATTGTTTCCGCGTATGTCGGAAACAATTCGGTCGCTGCGGCCGATCTCCCTAATCTGATCCAGAGCGTCCACCGTGCGTTGGCGGGTATTTCCTCTGGTTCCGACGTCCAGGAAGCCGCGCCCAAGGAACCTGCGGTCCCGGTGCGCCGTTCGATCACGCCTGATCACCTGATTTGCCTGGAAGATGGCCGGAAGTTCAAGTCGCTCAAGCGTCACCTCCGTACGAAGTACAATATGAGCCCTGAAGAATACCGCGCGAAGTGGGGTCTTCCGAAGGACTACCCTATGGTTGCACCGAACTATGCTAAGGCTCGTTCGGATCTGGCTAAGCAGATGGGTCTTGGTCAAGGTGGCCGTCAGGCTCCGCGTAAACGCACCAAGTAAAGGTACGGCTACAGTCGACTTTGAAACGCCCGCCCTCACCGGCGGGCGTTTTTGCGTTTGCGAGGTGCGACGCAAGCGCCCACCTAACGGGCGGCGCCACGTTTTGGCCTGATTTCCGGCGGGCTCCGGATATTTCCACTTGCCGGCGAATCACCCTCTGGGCGATAAGTGATTCGTCGCGATTCCAAGGGGTTGTTAAGGAATCTGAATATGGCCGCACAAATCGGAGCTTCGGCGGCCGCCGCCCGCGCACACGAAGAGCTATATGCCTATTGGGCTCGCCTGCGGCATGGCGGCCGGCTCCCAGGGCGTAACGACATTCGCCCGGAAGACTTCAAACGCCTGCTGCCGACGGTCAGTCTGATCGACGTGCGCCGCGATCCCATGGATTTTCGCCTGCGGTTGGCCGGAACCGGCCTCTACGGCGTCTACGGTCGGGAAATCACCGGTCGGTCGCTTGGCGAGGTCTACAACTCATCGGCGATGGACTACTGGCGCCAGGAATTGACCAAGCTGGTGCATGAGCGCCGTCCCGCGGTCGGCGCGCACAGCCTCGCCTGGCGCGGCGCCGCTCACCTTTCCATCCTGTGGCTGCGGTTGCCGCTGGCCTCCAACGGCAGGGATGTGGACATGATCCTTGGTTATGACGCCGTGGTCGGCGTCCAGGGCGACACCGTCGTCAGCGGGATTCGCGCCGCTTAGCGACTAGACCGCCGCCAGCGCCTCGGCGTCGCGGCGGACGCGGCCCACCATCGAGGCCAGGCCGTTCGACCTTTGCGCCGACAGGTGGCCGCTCAGCCCCAGTTTGTCGAAGGCGGCCTTGGCGTCGCAGGCGAGAATGTCATTGGCCTGCTTGCCGGAAAACAGCCGCAGCAGCACCGCGACCAGGCCGCGTACGATGTGGGCGTCCGAATCCCCACGGAATACGACGGTTCCATCGGCCTGAGGTTCGGTCACCAGCCAGACCTGACTGGCGCAGCCGCGCACCTTGTTGGCGTCGTTGCGCTCGGCGTCGGTGAGGGGGGCGAGTTCGCGCCCCAGCTCGATCACGTAGCGGTAGCGCTCCTCCCAATCGTCCAACAGGTCGAATTCTTGGGACAGTTCTTCGAGGTCGTGCGCGATCGTCGTCATATCAACTGCGACTTAGGCGCCGGAGGGGCCCAGCGCAACAGGGGCTTTAGGCCGCGGGCAGCCGAACGCAGGCGGTCAGTCCTTGACCGGCGAGCGAGGACAGCTTCAGCCGCCCGTCCATCGCCAGGCACAGCAGTTCCACAATCGGCAAACCCAGGCCCGCGCCTTCGCTCCGGCGGGTCAGAGCGTTCTCGCCCTGCTCGAAGGGCATCAGCAGACGCGGAATATCGGCCGGATCGACGCCGGGGCCGTGATCGACGATGGAGATTTCCACATAACGGCCGGCGGCTTCGGCGCGTACTGAGACCTCCGACCCCACCGGCGCGAAGATGATCGCGTTCTGGATCAGGTTGGTCAGGATGTTTCGCAGGCCTCGGGCGTCGGCGATCACCGCGGGCAGGGCGCCTTGGTTCTCGATGGCGATCCTCACGCCGGCCTGAGCAACCTCCTCGCGCAGCCCGTCGAGGGCGTCGTCGAGCGCATGGTCGATCGACTCCTGCTGCAGGTCGATGTCCATGGCGCGGCCTTCCAGCCGGGCGATCTCAAGAACCTGGTTCACAAGCTTGAGCAGCCGGGCGCCGCTCATGCGGATGATGCCGGCATATTCCTTGTACTGCGGGGCGCCGAGCGGGCCGTAGAGCTCCGAGGCGATGATCTCGGAAAAGCCGAGGATCGAGTTGAGCGGCGTGCGCAACTCATGGCTGGCCATTCGCAGGAACGACCGCTTGTTCTCGTCCAGGGCGGCCTCGCGACGCGCGCGCGCGCTCAACCGGGGGACGGGCTCGGTTTGAGACGCCTGGTCCGGCTCGGGCGCGTGAGCCGGTCGTATGGGAGCCGCCTGGGCCATGGACTGAACTGAAAGCCTCGCGGTCTTTGACGTGACTAGTCTTAGCCTCGCCGCACTTACGATTTCCTTTCAATCAACAAGATCATGTGGTCCGAGGCGTCGAGCGCGGTCGCGTCCTGGGCGAGCAGCCTCGCGGGGACTCACTGTGGTCGCTAACATCGCGTCATAAGCACCGCCTGGCGAAGGAGGCGTCGAGACATTCCATGATCGAGAGCCCCATCGCGCGTATGATATCCAAGACCCGGTGGTCCTGCGCCGCCGAGGTCCTGACCATCGTCGGGCTTGGCGCGGCGGGCGCCTTGGCGGCGATTTTCACTGGTGGCGTGGCCGGCCCCTTGGCCGTGTGGTGCCTGGCGCCGCTCGCGGCGGCGGCGATGATGCGTCATGGCGAGCGGTTGGCGCTCGGCGCGGCGGTTTCGCTCGCGGCGGTCGGGGTCGCCGCGCTCGCCGGCCTGACCCTGGAGCTGCCGGCGCCGACCCCGGCGCTGGCCAACGTGCTGGGCTTGGTGGCCCTGACCACGACCGTCGTCGGGCTAGGGGCGGGCCTGGTGATTCTGCAGCGCGGCGTGGGAGTCGACGCCCGTCATCACCGTCAAACCGAGGCGCGCCTGCGCCAGGCTCTGAACGACCAACCGCATCTGCTCGTCGCGATCAACGCACGGGGCAAGCTCACCGGCGGCTGGGGGCCAGAGCCGGCTGGCGCGGCGGGTATGGCCCGCGGCGGGGTGCTGGCCGACTTCGTGGCGCTGGAGGATCGGGCCCGCGTCCAGGCGGCGATCACGGCGGCCTTGGCGGAGGGTTCGGCCGAGATTGGGTTCGCCCCGCTTCGAGAACCGGACGGTTGGTTGGCGCTCAGTCTTCGTTCGGTCGACGGCGGCTTGATGGGCTCGGTGCGTGACGCTCGCGCGAGCCGCGATCGGGAGGCCGAACTTGAGCGGGCGCGGGCCGACGCCGAGGCGCAGAACGCTGGAAAGTCGCGGTTCTTGGCCAATATGAGCCATGAGCTGCGAACCCCGTTGAACGCCATCATGGGGTTCAGCGACATCATGCGGCAGGGCTTGTTCGGCTCGCTTTCCGACCGTTACGGCGAATATGCCGAGTTGATCCACGACTCCGGCGGCCACCTGCTGGACCTGATCAGCGACGTGCTCGACATGTCCAAGATCGAGGCCGAGCGGTTTGAGTTGGCGCGCGATATCTTTGACGCTCGCGACACCGTCGCCGGCGTCCTGCGGTTGATGCGGGGGCAGGCCGACCGCGCCGGGGTGCAGCTTCGCGGCCTGCTGCCGCGCGAGCCGCTCGACGTCACCGCCGACCGCCGGGCGACCAAGCAGATCGCCTTGAATTTGGTCTCCAACGCCCTGAAGTTCACGCCGCGTGGCGGCGCGGTCACCGTGACCATCCATGCTGACGGCCCGGTGCTGGAACTGGTGGTGGCCGACACCGGGGTGGGCATCAGCGCCGAGGACCTGCAACGTTTGGGACGACCCTATGAGCAGGCGGGCGGCCTGACCCAGCGGGCGACGGGCACCGGGCTAGGGCTCTCGCTGGTCCGCTCGTTCGCTGAACTTCACGGCGGGGAGATGGAAATCGAGAGCCGGCTCGGCGAAGGCACCACGGTGACGGTCCGGTTGCCGGTGATCGAGCACCCGGCCATTTCCAACGCGCCCTAGCGGCTGGCGACCTGCAGGAAGGCGCGGCCGGCGGCGAAGTCGCCGACCTCGACATAGGCGCGGCGCACGCTTTCGCCCTGACCGGCGGCGAACAGGAATTCGACCGCCACGGCCTCGCGCGGGTCTAGCTGGGCCAAGGCGTAGGCGGCGCTCGGCGGAAACCGGAAGGCCCAGGCGGACTTCATGTCCTTGGGCATCAGGTCCAGGCCGGCCGGGCTGCGGGCCTCGGCGGAATAGACGCTGCGGGCTGATGACGGCGGCAGCCGGCGGGCCAGGGGCAGAGTGGCCAGCGGTTGGCCGCGGGTGTCGAGATAGGGGCCTTGGGTCGTGGCGGCGTCGCGCAGGATCAGGCGCGCGGCATAGGGCGTCTTGCCATCGGGAAACTGGGCGACGGCCATTAAGGAGTTGGCCCCGTCGCGCCCGGCCAGTCCGAAGATCATCCGGTTCCAGCCGAAGCTGGCGGTCTGTTGCAGGCGCCAGCGGACGGCGACGCCGCTGGCTCGGTCGGCCCGCCACTCGGCGAGTTCGCCTGGATAGGTCATCCGGCTGAGCTGCGCGTAGCCGTCGAAGGCCTGGCGCACCCGCGCGGCGGCCAGGTTGATGTCGTCGGAATCGCAGGGGGTCGCGGCGACCTTGGCCAGGGCGCGGCGTTCCACGGCCGCCAGGCCCGCCTTGTCGAGGCCGGCGCGCAAGGCCGCGCCGCGCGCCTGCATGCGGCTGGCCGCCAAGGCGGCCGCGACCGGAGCCTGGAACAACCCGCATTGGGCGTCGGCGGCGGTCATCACCGTGCGTTCGTAGAAGAGGTCGGCGGCTTGGGCCATCGACACACCAGGCGCTGCGAGAAGCACCCCCGCGGCGGCCAGACCCATCCATCCACACACGACGCGCCGCGCGGTTCTGCGCGTACTCGTCATGTCTCCTGCTTTTCTCGTATGTTCGAGAACGTCGGGCGATCGTAGAAGCTCAGCCTTTCCGCTCTGTTATCGAGACCATAAATAATGTTGCTTTCCACCGACATCTGGGTCGCGGCCCTGATCCGCCGTGTGGAGCTTGGCGGCGGGTATGCGGTGGTGGTCCGTAAGGGCGACGCCCGCGCCGGCAGCGTGCTGGTCAAGGTGATGAACCGCAGCGACCGCACCTTCAGGCTTTATGGCGAGGCCACGCGCGGTGACGGCGAGCGCGTCTGGATGCGCCCGGCGCTATCGGACCAGGAGGCCGATCTGGATCGCTATATCGAGCGCGCCAGCCGCATCGACCCGGATGTTTGGGTGGTCGAGGTCGAGGACAAGGACGGGCGTCATTTCCTCACTGAGCCGGTCGAGGAAGGTTAACAGGCAAGGTTAGCGGCGGGTTAACCGCCTTCCTCAACGGCTGCGAAAGCACGTCTGTGGCAAACAGCCGCGTTCCCGTAATGTGAGCGCCTGCTTCGTATGCTCTTTCTCCTGAACGACGTGGTTCTGAATCTGAGCGGTATGAGCCTGTCGCCGAAGCTGGGGCCCAAGGCGCTTGATGCGTTGTCGTTCAACGTGGTGAGCCTGCTCGGCCAGGAACTCTATTCCGAAGAGCCGTTGTTGCACTTCGATCGGCCCGAGCGCGCCAAGCGTCTGGCTCTGCTGATCGTCGCCAAGGCCCCGGCCATCAACGCCGCCCTGTTCGTCGCCCCGCGCTACGGCTGCGCGCCGGGGGAGGTCACGCTGCGCTACGCCAAGGTCGACTTCGAGGTCATGGCCCGACTCAGCAAGCGTCAGGACGAGGGGCTGATGGACGCTGTTTGGCTCGACCGGCAGGTCTGGCGGCGCCTCGCGGCTTAAGGCCATACGAAGCGCGGGCTTTCGCGCGAGCCCAGGCTGCGCTACCTGCGGGCCATGAGCAAATCTCCCGCCGCCGAGGCCGCCCGCCGGCGCACCTTCGCCATCATCTCGCACCCGGACGCCGGCAAGACGACCTTGACCGAGAACCTGCTGCTGGCCGGGGGCGCGATCCGCGCGGCCGGCGCGGTGCGGGCCCGCGGCGAGAACCGGCGCACCCAGTCCGACTGGATGAAGATCGAGCGCGAGCGAGGCATCTCGGTCTCGGCCAGCGTCATGACCTTCGATCACGCCGGGCTGATGTTCAATCTGCTCGACACCCCTGGCCACGAAGACTTCTCGGAAGACACCTACCGGACCCTGACCGCCGCCGACGCCGCCGTCATGGTGCTGGACGCCGCCAAGGGGATCGAGCCGCAGACCCTGAAGCTGTTCGAGGTTTGCCGCCTGCGCGACATTCCGATCGTCACCTTCATCAACAAGATGGACCGTGAGGCCCAGGACCCGATCGAACTGCTGGACGAGATCGCCTCGAAGCTGGCGCTGGACCCCGCGCCGCTGTTCTGGCCGGCCGGTTCGGGCGGGCGTTTCAAGGGCATGCTCGACCTGCGCAACGACAGGTTCCTGCCGTTCGCCAAGAAGACCCAGGACAACAAGGACGAAGGTCACCCGGCCGCCATTCCGTTCCACGGCAATGCGGTCGACAGCTATCTCGACCCCGATGAACAGGCCGAACTGGAGGAGGGCTCCATGCTCGTCCAGGAGGCCTCCAAGCCCTTCGATCCCCAGTCGTTCCTCGAAGGTCACATGACGCCGGTGTTCTTCGGTTCGGCCCTGCGCCACTTCGGTATCGCCCAGCTTCTGGAGGGCCTGGGCGCCTATGCTCCGCCGCCGAAGGCCATGCCCGCAGTGAAGGGCGGCGTGTCCACCCACGTCGCGCCGGGAGATCCGGAAGTCACCGGCTTCGTCTTCAAGGTCCAGGCGAACATGGACCCCAACCACCGCGACCGGATCGCCTTCCTGCGGCTGACCTCTGGCAAGTTCCAGCGCGGCATGAAGATGAAAGTCCAGAACACCGGGCGCCAGCTTTCGGTCAATGCGCCGATCATGTTCTTCGCCTCGGACCGTGAATTGGCCGAGGAGGCCTTCGCCGGCGACGTGATCGGGATTCCGAACCACGGGGTCCTGCGGGTCGGCGACAGCCTGTCGGAAAGCGGCACGCTGCGCTTCGCGGGCCTGCCGAACTTCGCCCCGGAAATCCTGCAGCGGGTACGGGTGAGGGACCCGTTGAAAGCCAAGCACCTCAAGAAGGCCCTCGAGGGGCTGGCCGAAGAGGGGGTGACCCAGTTGTTCCGCCCGGTGATCGGCGCGGACTTTATCGTCGGCGCGGTCGGGCCGCTGCAGTTCGAGGTCATGGCCGACCGCCTGGCCAACGAGTATCAGCTCGACGTGCTGTTCGAGCCGGCGCCCTATTCCGAGGCCCGCTGGCTGACCGGGGCGGAGGCCGATGTCGAAGACTTCGCCGGCAAGCACAAAAGCGCCATGGGGACCGACATCGACGACCAGCCGGTGTTCCTGGCCAAGTCGTCGTGGGAAATGGGCTATGTCGCCGAACGCTTCCCGAAGATCGGCTTCGAACGCTCGAAGGAGCGGGCCTAGCAAGATCGACGCCCGTCTTCGAAAGCCTGGCAGGTCACGCAAGTTCCGGGCCAGTTAGGGTTAACGTCCACACACAACAAAGTCAGACTTCGTTAACCATACTTGGCGAATTAACCACTTGTTTACGATCCCGGCTCCGGGTTTGCTCCATCTGGTCTGAACCGTCCGTGGGCGTCTCGTGATGGGACGCCGCGAGGGTGATCGGAGCCTTGCCATGTTCGAGTTCGGTCGGGAGCTAAAGCGGTTGTTCGGCGCGGACACCGTCAGCGCGCCGCGTGACGGTCTGACAGGCGGTGACGCCTCGTTGCTGGAACTGCTCGACCTGAGGATGATCGCCAAGGAAGGCCGTGCCGCCGATATCGCCGCGGGCCGGGTCGGGGCCAAGGACGAAGCGCAACGCCGGTTGGAGAGCGCCATCGTCTGGCGTGAGGTCGCTCGTCGTTCAGGCGACGCCGCAGCCCTGCGCAAGGCCGCCGCGACCGCAGAAGCCGCCGCCGCCGCGTTCGGGCGTGATCGCCGGCCGGACGGCTGGGCCCGGGCGCGCTGCGAACAAGCCTTTTGCGCCATGCTGGGCGCCGAGCTGTTCGGCGACGAGGGATTGAACGCCGCCGCCGACGTCGCCTTCCGCGACGCCCGCTCGGCCGCGCGAGGCG
This sequence comes from Phenylobacterium sp., assembly GCA_040391295.1. Taxonomy (GTDB): domain Bacteria; phylum Pseudomonadota; class Alphaproteobacteria; order Caulobacterales; family Caulobacteraceae; genus Phenylobacterium. Next base: position 13,752 of record JBEBYB010000040.1, read on the forward strand.
GGCTCTCCCTGCCGCTGGCCGACATCGGCATCGCCGCCATCGAGGCGCGCGGACTGATGGCGACCGGCGACGCCCAGGCCGCGCGTATCGCCGCGGCCAGATTCGCTCATCCGATTTCCGGGCTGCAAAGCCTGACCCGTCGTTGCCGGGCCGCGCGGCTGCTGGCTGTCGAGGCGCGGCTGGTGCTCGCCGATCTGTTGATCGGTTGGGGCGCGCGCCTGCGCGACAGTGAATTGCTGGCGATGGCCCGCGATGAGGCCGATCTGGCCGCCAAGGGCCTGGACACCGCCTACGAACCCTTGAGCTGGGCGCGCGCCATGGCGTTGCGCGGCCAGGCCCTGGCCCTGCTGGGCGAGGTCGACGGCGAGGTGGAGGTGCTGGCGCAGGCGGTCGGCGATCTGGCCGAGGTGGTCGGCGAGCTGTCGCGCGAACAGAGCCCGCTGGATTGGGCGCGGACCCAGACCGCCCTGGCCCAGGGTCTCCAGGCGCTGGGCGAGGCCGGCGACTCCGAACGCGCCTACGAACAGGCGGTCACCTGCTACGACCGCGCGGCCCATGTTCTGAAGAAAGTCCCGGCGCTGTCGCTGCGCGCTTTCGGCGCCTCCAATCGGGCCCTCTGCCTGGCGCGCTCGGCCGAGCTTTCGGGCGATCTGACCGTACTGGACGCCGCTGAATCGGCGTTCAAGATCGAGCTGGCTGCGATCACCGCCCGGCGCGACCCAGCCGCCTGGGCGCTGCTGCAGGTGAACCTCGCCCGGCTTTACGAGGCCCGGCTGGACATCACCGGCAAGGATCGCGGCGAACGCGCCAATGCGGCGATGGCCCTCAACGCGGCCCTTGACGTGTTTGGCGAGCTTGGTTTGCGCTCCCTCAGCATCGTCGCCGCCGACGCCCTTGAGCGTCTGATCGGTGGGCAGGCCGCGTCGGCGCGTCCGACCTGGTAGCTGGCGCTATGCAGTCCCCGATCGGCCATGCGATATGGCCGCTGTGTCGAGGGAACTATGAGAATATCGTATTTTGCCGCCTGTTTGGCGCTTGCAGCTACTATTGCTTATCCGGCTGCTGCGGCGGAAACCGCCGCCGGTTGGCTGAGGGGCCCGACCCCGGAGGATCTACTGACGGTCTGGCCGCGTGACGCCTACAAGAAGGGCTATGGCGGCAAGGCGGTCATCGCCTGCCAGGTCAGCGTGCAGGGCGGATTGCGTGAGTGCGCGGTTGAAAGCGAATCACCGGCCGGAGCCGGTTTCGGCTCGGCCGCGATCGCCTTGAGCCCCCAGTTCGTGATGAAGCCCGCGACGCGCGATGGCCAGCCGGTGGTCGGGGCCGTCCGCATTCCAGTGATCTTCCCCACCCCGGAGATTCCGACCGGTTCTCTGCTGGCGGGAGCTGGGTTCTATACCAATTTGGCGCGCGTCAGCGTCAGCGACGTTCCCTGGAGGGCGGCCCCGACCTATGCCGAGGTCGCCGCCGCCTATCCGCGGAAAGCCCGCGAAAAGCAAATCGGCGGCCGGGCCACCTTGAACTGCCGATTCAAGGCCGATGGCCGGATCGGATCTTGCGACACCGCCACCGAGGAGCCGAAGGGGCAGGGCTTCGCGACCGCCGCCAAGTCGCTGGCTGGCCGATTTGTCGGCCCCGCCACCATGGCCGACGGATCGAGCACAGTCGGCATGGACACGCAAATTCCGTTCACCTTCGCGGTGGAGATGCTTAACTCCGACAAGCGGGTGATGGGCAAGCCGCAGTGGCGCGCGATGCCGTCGGGCGCGGATTTCGCGAAGGTCTATCCGGCCGCAGCGGTGAAGGCGGGGGTTCAGGGCGCGCGGGTCGCTATGCTCTGCGAAGTCGGCGCAGAGGGCTGGCTGACGAACTGTTCCGTCGAAACCGAAGATCCCCAGGGCCTGGGCTTTGATCAGGCGGCTCTGGCGCTGGCCGGATCGTTCCAAGTGAAGACCTGGACACCGGAAGGCCTGCCGACCATCGGTGGAAAGATTCGTCTGCCCATCCGCTATCAAGCGCCCGAACCGGAGGCCTCGCAGCCGCCTAATCCCTAGGCGGCGATGTCCGTGGTGTTCCGACGCACGCGCCAGAAGCGGATCGTGCGTTGAGCGGCCTCGCGGGGGAGGGCTTCGTAGAGCTCGCCGTACTCGCGGGCGCGTCCCATGGCGTTGGCGTCGCGGTCGAGCATCAGCACGGCGAAGGTGAGATAGAGGGAGCGGTCGAAGCCGGCGGCTTTGCAGACGATGGACAACGCGTCCAGTTCGCTACGCTCCAGGATCCGTCGAGCGGTGTGGAAGTCGATGTCCGCCAGTTCGCTCAACGCCACCAGGAACTTGGTGGTTTCGCGTCCGCGCAGGAAGCCGGCCAGGACCGGGGCGCTCAGGGCGTCGCGATCCCGCAGCGCACGAATCTGTTTCTGAGCCTCTGCGTAGTCGGCGGGCAGGGCGCCGTCGCGGGTGGCCAGCCGGGTGCGGCCGGCGGCGAGCGCGGCGTCCAGCTCGGCCGGGTCGACGGTCGCGTTGCGAGCCAGGATCTCGCCGCGCAACCGGGTCTCGACCAGGAAGTACATTTCGTTCAGCAGATCGATCGGCAGGGATTTGCGCGCGACCACCGCCTCGTGCAGGGCGGGGTTCTCGGCGGCGCGATCGACCACCAGCTCCTGGGTTTCACGCGACATCAACGCGCCGGCGTTGGCGAGCAGCACGCCCAGGGTGGCGTCGTCGCCGCGCTCGACGATGGCTTCGGAGACGGCTTCGCGCACCAAGGGACGCTGCGAGATGGCCCGCAGGTGGTCCTGGCCGCGCGTGTGGATCACCGACAGCAAGTCGTCGTCGGTCAGGGCCTTGGAGTTGGCCAGCACCGGGCGGGCGACATCGATGGAGACGTCGCGGGCCAGGTCGCGCAGCAGCCTGCGCGGCGGGATCTCCGCATTGGCCATCCGTTCGGCGAGCTCGGCGCGGACCGCCTCTTCCATCTCGCCGGCCAACTGGCTCATCACGTCGTCGAACAGGCCTAGCTCGTCGGCCCCCTGCGCGCCCTCGGTCGCGAAGAACAGGTCGGTGACGCCGCGCAACAGGTCTCGGCGCCGCTCGCTGGACGGCTCGTGGGCCATCTCGATCAGGTCGTGGAGTTTGCTACGCATCGCCCCTCAGGGTTAACCCAAGGCGCTTAATCCCCGCCTAACGGTTGAGCTTAACGACCTCGCCACCACTTGAGGCCGGCGCGCTCGGCACGGTCGAGAAGGGTATGAAGAACCACCCCCATCAGGCCCAGGACCACCAGGGCGGCGATCATGCGGGCGGTCTGCAGCTTGTTTCCGGCGTCGAGGATTTGCCAGGCCAGGCCTCGAACCCCGCCCGATCCAGCCCCGAACTCGGCGACGACGGCGCCGATGATCGCCAGGCCCGCGCCCACCTTGTGACCCTCCAGCAGGAACGGCACCGCCGAGGGCAGACGCAGGCGCATGACGCGGCTCCAGCGGCCGGCGCCATAGAGGTCGAACAATCGCTCAAGGTCCGGGTCCGCCGCGCGCAGGCCGGTGACCGCGCCTGAGAAAATCGGGAAGAAGGCGACCAGAACGGCCAGGGCGATGATCGCCCGCTCCGGGTGGTCGATGCCGGCCCAGATCAGCACCAGCGGCGCGATGGCGACCACCGGCGTCACTTGCAGCACCGAAGCGAGGGGGCGAACGGCGGCCTCCAGGATCGGGTTGAGGCCGATAATGATGGCGACGGCGATGGCGACGACGCTGGCGATCGCCAGGGCGATCACCGCGGTCGACAGGGTGATCCAGGCCGCGGCCGTCAGGCTGGACAGGTTTTCGACCAAAGCCACCGCGACGCCCGAGGGCGGCGGCAGGAAATAGGCTGGGACGCCCATGGCCCGCACCGCAAGCTCCCAGGCCGCGAGCAGGATGGCGATCAGGACGAAGGGGGCCAGGGCGCGGCTCATGCGGGCGCCTCCATGCCGAGCGCGAGCAGGTGCGAAACCTCCTCCACCGCGCTCCGGAAGCCCTCGGTGGTGCGGAAACCGGCCGGGCGCGGCAGGTGGCCCTCCACCTTGGCGATGCCGGCGATGCGGCCAGGGCCGCGAGTCAGCACCACCACGCGGTCGGCCATGTAGACGGCTTCCTCGACATTATGAGTCACGAAGACGATGGCGGGACGCGAGGCGCTCCACAGCGCCAGAACGTCGTCGGCCAGGGTTCGGCGGGTGATCTCGTCCAGGGCCGCGAAGGGTTCGTCCAGCAGCATCAGCCGCGGCTCGGTGACCAGGGCGCGGGCCAGCGAGACGCGCATGGCCATGCCGCCGGAGAGGGTCGCCGGGCGGGCGTTCCAGGCCGCCGCCAGCCCGACCCGCTCCAGGGCCGCGGCGGCGCGGGCGGCGGCCTCGTCACGGTGAACACCCGACAATTCGAGCGGCAGGGCGACGTTCGCCTGGGCGGTCAGCCAGGGCGCCAAGGTCGGCGCCTGGAAGACCACGGCGGTCTCGCCGCGTTCGGCGTCTCGCGTCAGCGTGCCGCGCGTCGGACCTTCGAGGCCCGCCAACAGCCGCAGGGCCGTGGACTTGCCGCAACCGGAGGGACCGACCAGGGCCATGACCTCGCCCGCCGCGATCGTCAGGCTCACCGGCCCTAACGCCCGGCCCCGCCCAGGATAGTCGACCTCAACCCCGTCCAGCGTCGCTACGGTCA
>JBEBYB010000041.1:0-17663 GCA_040391295.1 Phenylobacterium sp.
ACCTGAAGCGCGGCCTGGTCACCATGTGCGCCGCCGGCGGCATGGCTCCGGCGATTATCGTCGAGCGGATTTAGAAACGCCTACAGCCCCGGCCTCACTGGCCGGGGCGATAGGTCCGCTTCGTGTGGCGGGCGACATCCTCGGGATAGAAGAACACCTCGCGCAGCTTGCCCTGCGAGTAGAGCAGGGCCTGGTCGGCGAAGTGCGGCGAGGCCGGATCGCCGCTCTCGCCCCCGGCCGAGACAGCCACCGCCTTGATCCTGGGACCGAACTCGACGGCGGCGACGAAGCTGTTGCCGCTGGTCCCGTAATAGCGCTTCGTGCCCTCGTAACGCTTGGCGCCGAACGAGGCGAGCGAGCCCCATTGCGCCGAGGTGAAGGCCACCGGCAGGCTGGGCTTGGCGTCGTCGAACTTCTGCACGATGTCGCCGTTGATCCGCTGGTAGCGGTTGATCTGGCCCCAGGGCGTGCGCCAGTCGCCGAAGTCGGCGACCAGGCGGTCCGACGCCTCGGCCAGCGCCGCCAGCTTCTGGTCGGGGCTCGAGGTGGCGGTCATGTAGTCATAGACCGAGACGCCGGCGCGCTTGGCCTTGGGGCCGGCGTCGGCCCACAGGGCCTCGCCCCAGAACACCGCCAGCGAGGTCGGGACCGAGGTCTCCGACCACCTATAGTCCCAGCCCCGCAGCGCCTCGACCTGTCCAGCCAGCTTGGCCCGGCGCGGATCGGCGGCGGGCAGGGCGTCATAGGCGCTGGTCAGGGTCGGCAGCAATTGGGCGAAGGCCGGCAGGTAGGGATCGTAGGCGGCGGTGACCAGGCCGGGCAGGGTGAAGTCCTTGCGGTCCTTCAGCACCAGGTTGGCGTGGGTTCCGCGCGGGTTGGGGCCGGCCGAGTCCATGTAGCGCGGATAGTCCTGGCGCTTGGGGCTGTATTCGCCGGCCGCCGAATAGGGCCAGTCGTTGGTGTTGAAGATCCAGCCGTTGGCGGGGCTCAGCAGGTGCGGCGCCTCGCTTAACGCATGCAGCCCCTGCCAGTCCGTCGCCGGGTTCGAGCCGTCCACCGGCTTGGTGTAGTCGAACCGGTCGTCGCGCCGCGGAATGAACTGCGGGTGCATGTAGGCGATCTGGCCCTGGGTATCGGCGAAGATGGTGTTGTTCGAGGAGTTGGCGCGCAGCTCGGCGACCTTGAGGAACGAGGCGTAGTCCTTGGTCTTGGTGCGCAGGAACGACTGGCTCAGCGCCTCGACCGGCTTTTGCATCAGCGCCACGGCGATCCACTTGCCGTCCGCCTTGCGCACGATCGGGCCGTGGTGGGTGCGGTAGACGGTGAAGCTCTTGCTGGCCATCTCGCCGGACTTGGCGCGATAGGGCACGGCGATGGTGGAGACGGTGACCAGGCGTTCCTCGGCCCCGTAGCGGTAGAAGAGCTTGCCGTTCTTTTCGACGATGGTCTCGGCGAACTCATCGACCACGTCGACGCCGCTGGAGGTGTGCATCCAGCCGGCGTGCTCGTTGAAGCCCTGATAGATGAAGAACTGGCCCCAGGTGACCGCGCCATAGGCGTTCAGCCCCTCGTCGCTGGTCGCCTGCAGTTCGGAGCGGAAGAAGAACGAGGTGTGCGGGTTGATCAGCAGCAGGGCGTGGCCGTCCCTGGTGTTGGACGGGGCGATGGCGAAGCCGTTGGAGCCGGTCGGCTCCTTGAAGCGGACATCGGCGTCGACGTCGATCATCGCGGTCTGCGTCGCGCCGTAGAAGGCTTCCAGTTCAGGGAGCGAGATCTTCTCGATGTCGCCGCCGATGCTGCCTTCGCTGAAGCTCAGGGCCATCCAGGGCTCGAACCTGGTGATGACCCTCGGTTTCACCTCCGGATGGCTGGCGAGATAGAAGTTCAGGCCGTCGGCCCAGGCGTTCATCAGGGTCTTCAGCCAGGCCGGGCTGGCCGCGTATTTGGCTTTCAGGTCGACCGGATCGATGAACAGCTTCATCCGCAGGTCGCGGTAGATCGCCTGCTCGCCCTCGGCTTCGGCCAGGCGTCCCAGCGCGTTGACGTAGTTGGTTTCGACGCGGTTGAAGTCGTCCTCGGCCTGGGCGTAGGCCATGCCGAACACCGCGTCGGCGTCGGTCTTGCCGTGGATGTGGGCGATGCCCCAGGTGTCGCGGGCGATGCTGATCTTGGCGGCCTGCTGCTTCAGGCGGCCCGTCTCGTCGGCGCTGGCCGGCGAGGCTGCGACGAGGCCGCCGATGAACAGGGTCAAAGCCAGATTGCGCACGCCGATCTCCGTTGCTTAGTTGGCCGCGCGGGGCACGCGCAGGTGTTCGTGCGTCTCTATAGCCACGCCGGACCAGCTTTGCCGCAGGACGTGAAGGCGCAGGGCGGTTTTTCGCCGATTTTGCTGCAGTCGCGCTAGAATAGTCTTTCGCATGCCGTTACGTCACTGTGTGGGCGCGCGATTCCGGGGGGCGAGCATTCACAGCACGCGGACGGAAGGTTTCGAGTTGAAGTTGGTTGTGTTGGGATTAGCCCTGGTCGTGACCGCATGTGCGAGTCCGCGCGGGCCGCAGATTGCTTGCCAAGGGACCCTGGATGCGGGGTCGCGCACCTACGCTTTCGCCGTCGGCGGAGCCGAGCCCGGGCGTGCGGACATCGAGGCCGCCGTCAGCCGGCGGCTCGCCGCCGACGGCTTTGCGCGCGCCGAGCAGAAGCCGGACTATCTGGTCGAGGTGCTGTTCAGCGCCCGGCCCGCCAAGGTCGGCGCCTATGAAAAGCTGGCGCAGGCCGACGCGCCGCAATGGCGCGTGTCCCCCGTCAAGTCGCCGTGGTGGCAGGTGCGCCAGCCGACGGTGGGCGACGTGACCATCCGCTTCATCGACGCCAGGACCGGGACCGAGGCCTATCGCGCCACCGCGTCCGGCCGCTCCGACCTGGGCAAGTCCGCCAGCGAGGCCACGGCGCGGTTCGAGGCCCTGGCTCAGGCCGCGGCGGCTCCCTGTCTGCCGGTCACCTAGAACTGGCCGTGCGCCGAGGCATCGTCCGGCGCGGCTCGGGGCAGGGTGAGCGTGAAACGCGTGCCTTCACCCAGGGCGCTGTCGCAGCCGATCTTTCCGCCGTGGCGCAAGATCACCGTCTGGACGAAGGTCAGGCCTAGGCCGACGCCGCTGACCTGCCGCCCGCCGCTCGGCGTCGAGCGTTGGAAACGCTCGAACAGATGGGCCAGGCTCTCGGCCGACATGCCGCGGCCCTGGTCCTGGATGGTGCAGACCACCTTGGCCTCGGCGCCCTCGCCCAGGCTGGCGACGTGGCATTCGACCCTGGTGTTCGGCTCGCTGTATTTGAGCGCGTTGTCGATCAGGTTGATCAGGGTGCGGGTCAGCAGGGTACGGTCGGCCAACACCAGATGCTCGTCGTCGCAGCCCTGCGCCCGGACCTCGATCGACCGCGCGCGCGACTGCGGCCACAGGTCGTCGATGGCGTCCAGCAGGATGTCGGAGAGGTTGACGGTCTCCAGGGCGTAGCGCTCGCTCTCGGCCCGGGCGAGGTTCACAAAATTGTCGGCCAGGGCCAGGGTGCGGCGCGCATAGGCCTCGACCCGCTGCACGGTGGCGGGCGAGATGCCTTGGCCGCGGTCCTGCGCCAGCAGGGCGAGGATCGAGGCCTGGGGCGAGCGCATGTCGTGGGACAATAGCTCCAGCACCTGCTCGCGCTGGCGGGTGGCGGTTTTCATCGCGGTGATGTCGGTGAAGCGCGCGATCCAGCCGGTGAACGCGCCGGTCGAGTCGGCGAAGGCGCTGAAACGCAGGTGATAGGTCGAACCGTCCGGCGCCTGGACCTCGCCCTCCACGCCGCCCTCGTCGGCGGTCGGAACGTCGAAAACCTCGATGATCTGGCCCACCGCGCGTCCGACCGGATCGGGCGCGGCCAGGCGCGTGAAGAGGCTTTGCGCCGCGGTGTTGGCGATCAGGACATGGCCGCTGGCGTCGGCGACCAGGGTGGCGTCGGGCAGCCCGTCGAGGGAGTCGGACATGAACCGGCGCAGGTCGCGCAGGTTGCGGACCGCCTGGTGCATCAGCGCCACCTGGCGGCCGATGACGTCGTCGGCGGCGTGAGCGGCGCTGAGCGCCGGTTGCGGCAGGATGCTCGGCTCCTGGGCCAGGGCGTCCAGTTCATCGACCATGTAGGCGCTGGCCGCTTCCAGCCGCCGCCAGCTCCAGATCGGATAGACCAGGGCCAGGCCGGCGACCGCCGCGGCCGGCGGGGCCCATATCCGCAGCCCCAGCAGCAGCGCTGCGCAGGTCGCCAGGGTGGCGGCGATGAGCGCCAGGCCCAGCACCATGTTGGCGCGCGGCCGCAGCCGCAGCAGGCCCGCCATCAAGATGGCGAGCGGGACCAACGACAAGGCCAGCACCCAGCCGACGGCGGCCGGCGTGATGGCGCGTCCGGTCAGCAGGGCGTCCAGGATGTTGGCCTGGAGCTCGACGCCCGACATGACCTCGGTCTCGCTGGTCAGCGGCGTCGGATAGCGGTCGCCAAGCCCCTCGCCGGTGGCGCCGATCAGCACCAGGCGGCCCTGGAACACTTCGGGCGGAACCTCGCCGCGCACGACGTCGGCGAAGGACACCGTGCGGAAGTGGCCGGGCGGGCCGGCGAACGGGATCAGCATGCGGCCGTCGCGGGTCAGGGTCTCCAGGGCCGCGTGATGCTCTCCACCGCCGGGGGCGACGGCTGGGATGTCCAGGCCCAAGGCCTGGCGGCGCATCAACTCCATCAGATGCAGCCAGCGGCGTTCGCCGCCGCTCTCGCCCATGAAGATGCTGCGGGCCACGCCGTCGCGATCGAAGTGGAGATTGACCTGCCCGATCCCGGCCGCGGCGGTCTTCAGCGGGCCGGCGGGCTCCATGGCTTCGGCCGCCGCGCCGTTCGGCCCTGGAACCTCGATCAGCAGCGGCAGGAAGACCGGGCCGGCCGCCTTCATCGCGCCGGCCAGGGCGATGTCGGCCTTCGGGTCGGCGTCGGGCTCCACGAACAGGACGTCGTAGGCGACGGCCTTCGGCTTGGCCTGGGCCAGGGTGTTCAGCAGGTCGGCGTGGAGCGTGCGCGTCCAGGGCCAGCGTCCCAGCTCCTGAAGGCTGGAGTTGTCGATGGCGATGATGACGATGTCGTCCAGCGGCGGGCGCTGGCCAAGCTGCATCAGGGCGTCGTAGATCGCGGTGTCGGCCCGATCGAGGGTCTCGCTGACGACCATGTACCCGACGATCGTGGCGGCGAGCACCGCCGTCAGCGCCCATTCGATGAACACGCGGCGCCGCGAGGGGCCGCGGCCGGGACGCCGGGCGCGATGATCGGTCGCGGCGGTCAGCCTCCGATCCTGAACTGCTGGGCGGGAGACCATTTCTCAAAGCGCTGACCGTCGCGGACCACCGTCGAACGCACGCGCCAGTAATAGGTCCCGTCGGGCAGGTCGGTGACGGTCATGCGGCCGTCGGAGAGGCCGGTCTGATCCACCAGGGGCACGCCGTCCGGTTGGCCCGAGAGCTGGAAACGATAGAGGGGCTGGCCCTCGCCCTCGGGCTCCCACTGGAACAGCCAGTGATTTCCCGACGCGATCGGGGCGTTCAGCTTCAATCCATGCCGGAAGCGCGAGAAGCCGTAGGTCTTGGGCATTCCTTCCAGGCCGTCGGCGTCCAGGGCGGTGACCTGCACGAACATCGCCCCGTTCCCGACGTTCTTGAAGCTGGCGCGGGGCTGGTCGACGGTGACTTCGTCGATGACGTCCAGCAGGCCCGCATCGGCGCCCAGCCGGGCGCGGTATTTCGCGGCGCCCGGCACCGGGGTCAGGTCGAACACCACATCGGCCTCGTCCTGGACCCGGCCGGGCGTGACGAGGGCGGTGGGCGGCAGGAGCGGCGCCGGGACGCTCACGCCATGGCTGGTGGCCTTCACGCCAAATGCTTCGGGCGTCACCGACGCCGAGCCGTCGATGACCGAGGCGACGTTCACGGTACCGTCGACCACCTCGGTCCAGGCGCGCTCGGCCTGCGCGTCATAGATCACCCGGAACACCGTGCCGCGCACGGCGGTCACCGAGAGCGGCGTGCGGATGGTGAAGCCGTCGCGCGGCTTCGTCATCGGGGTCACGGTCGCTTCGCTGCGCCCGGCCTCCAGCGAGAAGGCCCGCTCGACCGAGCCGGTCAGCGGCGTGTGGCGCAGCACGTCGATGCGGATCCGGCTCTGCGAGGGCAGGGCCACCTGGGAGCCGTCGGCCAGGGCCAGGCGCACCGATGAGTTGGCCCCCGTGGCCACCACGCTGCCTTCAGGCAGCGGCATTCCTCGGGTGACCGCAACCGTGCGGCCCTGAATAGTGGCGCTGGCCTCGCCGCGATAGCTCGCCACCCGGGCCTGCGTCGGCGTGGTCCGCAGCAGGGCGAGCGGAATCTCGAGCTTCGCGCCGACCGGCATGCGCCGGGGATTTGCGATGTTGTTGCGCCGCTGGACGATGGCGTAGTCGCCGGTGCGCAGCATGTAGTTGGACGCCAGATCATACAGCGTGTCGCCGCGGCGCACGACATAGACGACGTGTTCGGCCTTGGCCTTGGGCGCCGCCCAGGCGGTTGCGGGCGCGACCAGCGCCGCCGCGCCGAGGCTCGCCATGGTGGCCAGCCAGCTCAACTTGCTCATGAGATCGCGACTTCCTCCGCCTCGTCGACGAGGCGCTCCAGGCGATAGCCGTAGCTGTAGACCGGGGACAGGCGATAGCCGTGCTCAGGCCGCAGCCGAAGCTTGGTGCGGACGCGCGAGACATGCATGTCGAGCGTGCGGGTGGGCAGGTCGGGGTTGCGGCCCCAGACCGCCTCCAGGATGTGACTACGCGACAGGGCCCGGTGGGTGTTGCGGAACAGCAGCAGCGCCAGAGTGAATTCCTTGGCCGTCAAGGTCATCACCTCGCCGGCGATGGTCACCGTCTTGGCCGGGACGTTGAAGCTGAAATCGCCGAACTGCTCGATCGGCCCGGCGCCCTGGGCCGGATAGGTCCGGCGCAGCAGCGCATTGACCCGCGCCACCAGCACGGCCGGCTGGACCGGCTTGACGATGTAGTCGTCCGCCCCGGCGTCCAGGCCGGCGACGACGTCCTCCTCGGCCGACCGGGCGGTCAGCAGCAGCATGGGCGGCGGCGGCTCCAGATTCTGGCGGACCCAGTCGATCACCTCGACGCCGGTGAGATCGGGCAGGTTCCAGTCGAGCACGAGCAGGTCGAAGGTTTCCTGGCGCAGCGCGGCGATCAGCCCGCGGGCGACGCTGAACGACCAGCAGACATGGCCCTCATCCGTCAGCAGACGGGAGATGGCCTGGGTCTGGGCGTCGTCGTCGTCGAGTGTTGCGATTCTCATGGCTAAAAGATTCAATTCTCGATGTGCTGGAACATCTTAGATGTTGCGGGCGCTAGGAAAATATCCAAACGGCCAAAACGTGAGTTCCGCGCGTAAACAAATGCAAACTTTACAGTTTGTGGCGTGATTTTCCTGAGATTTTGAGGTGCTTGGGTCTCGGCGGTCGGCACGTTTCGGCTCGGCTCGGGACCCTCCGGGCTTGGTCAGGGGCTTCCAGGTTGCGTCTGCGATCGAGGTCTCGGCGAGACGTGTCGCTGCTGAGTGTTTGTCGGGGCGCAGCTTCATGTACGCGATCATTCCAGGCGTGGCGATGCTGGGTGTGGCAGGTTTCCTGGCCATTTTCGCCGCTCAGTCGCTGGCGCGGCGCCGCCAGGCTGATCATGGATCGGGGAATCTTAACCTGGCCATGGCGGCGGGCGGCCTGTCGTGGGCGGCCAGTGAAACGGCCCGCCCCGGATTGGTCGTGACCAGGTTCGGCGCCGAGTCGGCGACCCGGCAGGCCGCCGGTCCCGACGAGAATGCGACAGTGCGGCTCGAACGGCTGCGCCAGGCTTTGGATCAGCTTACCGGCCTCCTGTTGATCGGGACGACAGGCGAAGACGGCCAGGCTCTGTTCCTTGCCAGCCTTGAGGATGACGGCGGCTACATCGGGCGGCAAGTGGCCGCGGCGGCCGTCTGCATGCGGCGGCTCGGAACCCTGATGCTGAGCACCGGCGGCGGGGACGCTTTCCTCGTCGCGCGGTCGGCCGCGTCGGCCGTATCGGCGACGGGCGGACTGCGTGACGTCCGGGCGATCTGGACGGATTTCCTGGCGGCGCTGTCCTTCCTGACCGGCGCATGTCAGCGCCGCAATTCGACGATCCATCTGGAAGAGGTCGAGGCGACGGCGCTCGCCATCGAGGAGCTGTGCCGATCGCTGGCCAGGACGGACCGCCTGACGCGATTGCTGGCGGACGACGACCAGGTCGCGAGACGCTGAAGCGCCGGCGCGCGCCGGGATACATGCCCCGGCGTCATGCGGGCGGCGCTGGAAATTGTATTATACTGTAAAGTTGCACTCGTTTACTTGCGGTGAGCCAGCGAAAGCCGCCAAGTCCAGGCAGGTTGATTATTCAAGTTCGGCCTGGCGGGGAGAACCCGCCAGACAAACGCCGGATAGGCTGTCGGCTACGGTCAAACCGTAGCCCCGAAACCCCGGTGGGGCGCCAGGAGACTCGTCGCCAACCCAGCCCCCCGACGCCAAACGGCGCGGCGGCGAGTCTCCGGCGAGCGCCGGGCGATAGGAAGTTGTTGCATGTTCATTGTCGTCGCTTGGGGTTTGGTCATCGGGCTGGTCATGCTGCTGGCCTTCGGTTCCGACCTCTCCGGTCGCCGTGCGGACGCGCGCGATGAGCGTCTGTCGAAGGGCGAGGACGGCGTCGCGCGCTAGGTCCCGGCATCTGGCCCATTGCGCCCAGGCGCAAAATCCCCAATTCCCCTGGACAAAGCGGTCGCCGCGACGCGGCTGCGGGATGCGTGCCGGGGGTTTCGAGATCGACGACCTGAAAGACAGCGTGGCGCGTGAGGGGTTCGCGCGGGCGTCCGCCGCCGATGTGAAAGCCTTGGTGGGCGCGGCGTCGCTCGCCGATTGGAGCGCCTATGCCGCGACCTGGAACGATCTCGCCCAGGACGCCTATATGGCCGATGGCGGGCGCTACCGGCGTCGGCGCTTCGCGGCGTTCGAGATCGCTCCAGGCGCCGCCGCCAGGTTGCCGCACCAGCCGCATTTCCAGAGCCTGGACTACAACCGCCTGAACGGCGGCGTGGAGCGCTGGTTCGAGCCGGTTACCGACGCCGTCGCCGATCACGCCCTGACCCGCCGCATTCTCGACTGGGCGATGGAGGTGTTCGGCGGGCTTTCGCCGGACCCCGGCTATCCATGGCGCGCCGAGTTTCACCAGTTTCGCATCGAGGCCCGCGTCGGCGAGGACGCCCGACCGACCCCTGAAGGCGTCCATCGCGACGGCGTCGATTGGGTGATCGTCATGCTGGTGGCCCGTGAGAACGTCGCCGCCGGCGTGACCAGCATCTTCGATCCGGCCGGTAAGTCGCTGGGCGCCTTCACCCTGACGCAGCCGCTGGACGCTGTGCTCATCGACGACAACCGGGTCTTCCACGGCGTCACCGCCATCACGCCGATCGATCCCGCCAAACCCGCCTTCCGCGACGTACTGGTCGTGACCCTTCGCAAGACGCCCTAGGCGCGCCGTTCGGCTCTCGCGCTTCGGCGATGAACTCGGCTAAAGCTGAGCTGGTCCCTTCCTCTCGATCCGAGAAGCTCCTTGTCGAACCGCATCGCGCTCTATCATCCGTCCGCCGGCGTGCAGGCCAAAGCCAACCCGTTCGGCAAGGACGTGGCCAATGTGGAGCTGTTCCGCGCCGTGCTGCGGCACGGGGACTATGAGCAGATCGACTTCCTGGTCGGCGCCGACGTCACGGCGGAGGCCTTGGTCGGCGGCCTGCTGGGACAGGAGGCCGCCCGGCCGCGAGTTCAGGTCGCCAACCTGATGGATCAACGGCCGGCGGCGGCGGCCGGCGCCATGGTTCGGGGCCATCCGGATCTGGCGGACCTGGCCTGGTATCGCCGCAGCGCCGGGCTGGAACAGGCCTACAGCATGCTGGGGGTCGTCCACACGATCGCGCCGCCGGCCATGCGAGAGAACATCGCCAAGGCGGCCGTCGCGCCCGTCCAGCCTTGGGACGCGCTGATCTGCACCTCGCCGACCGTGCAGGACGCGCTCGGGACCATGTTCGACGAGTGGACCGACTATCTGGCCGATCGCTACGGCGGCCAGACCAAGGTCAAGCCGCAACTGCCGCTGCTGCCGCTCGGGGTCGAGGGCAAGGCGTTCGCCGCCCTCGCCGACCGCCCGGACGCGCGGGCCGCCATGCGCGCCGAACTTGGCGCGGCGCCTGAGGACATTATCGTCCTGTGGGTCGGGCGGCTGTCGTTCTTCGAGAAGGCCTTTCCCCAGCCGATGTTCCGCGCCGCCGAGGAGGCCGCTCGGGCGACCGGCGCCAAGGTCCACTTCGCAATGGTCGGCTGGTTCCCGTCCGAGCCGCGCGACAGGGAGTGGTATCGGCAGGCCGCGCAGGCCTATTCGCCGTCGGTGGTGACCCACTTCCTGGACGGCAACGACGCCAACGTCGTCGGCGGCATGTGGGCGGCCGGCGACATCTTCCTGTCCCTGGTCGACAACATCCAGGAGACCTTCGGCATTACGCCGCTGGAGGCGATGGCGGCCGGCCTGCCGGTGGTGGTCAGCGACTGGGACGGCTACCGCTACACCGTGCGCGACGGGATCGACGGGTTCCTGGTCCGGTCCCTGGGCGGGCCGGTCGGCGCCGGGCAGGGCATGATCAACCGGCACATCCTGGGGGGACTGGCTTATCAGGCCTATGTGGGCACGGTGGCTCAGCACACGGCGATCAATATCGGCGACGCCGCCGCTCGGATCGCCGACCTGATCGCCTCGCCGGAGCTGCGGGCGAAGATGCGGGACGCCGGCCGCCGCCGGATCTCCGAGACCTTCGACTGGCCCGTCGTGGTGCGGGGCCTGCAGGACTTGACCAAGGAACTGGACGCCATCCGCACGGCGGCCGCGCCCGGCCCCGTCAAGCACCAGGTCAACCCGGTGAAGCGCGAGCCGTTCGGCGCCTTCGCGGGCTTCCCCAACTCGGCCCTCAACGGCGGGACACGGGTCTGGCTGCGCGAGGGCGTGACCCCCGCCGACCTGGAGGCGACGCGGAACGTCAGTCTCGATCAGTTCGCCAGCGGCTGGCACGCCAGCCACGAGGAGGCCGCCGCCGTGCTGGCCGCCCTGGCCGAGCGGGGCCCGCTCACGGTCGGCCAATTGATCGAAACGGCTGGAACCGGCCGCCGTCAGCTCGTCGCCCTGTCGATCGTCTGGCTCTGCAAGCTCGGCCTGCTGGACTGGAAGGCGTAGGCCTATTCGGCCGCGGCTTTCAGCCCGGCCGGCATCCGCGAGCGATGGTAGGGGCGGTCGCCCAGCACCGTGGCGCGGTTCATGATCCGGCGGTGCGGCAGATAGTCGTTGACCGCATAGTGCTGGGTCACGCGATTGTCCCAGAAGGCGACGGCGTTGTCCTTCCAGCGCCAACGGACCAGGAACTCCGGCTTCTGGATGTGCTCGAACAGCATGTTCAGGATCGCGTCGCTCTCCTTGCGGCGCAGGCCCTTGATGCGGTCGGTGAAGCCGAAATTGACGAACAGGCCGTCCTCGCCGGTTTCCGGGTGGGTGCGGATCACCGGGTGCAGGACCGGCGGATTGGCCGCCACGGCCTGGGCGTGTTTTTCCGCCCCGGCGCCGGCCGCCACGACGCCCCGTTGCGGGAAGCCGCGGGCGAAGTCGTGGACCGCGTCGAGGCTCGACAGGAACTCCCGGAACGGCGGCGACAGCGCCTCGTAGGCCGCCTTCATGTTCGACCAGATGGTGTCGCCGCCCTGCGGGGGCAGATGCTTGGCGTAGAGGATCGAGGCCATCGGCGGCGTCTGGATGAAGGTGACGTCGGTGTGCCAGCTGTCGTTGTCGGTCGGATTGTCCTTGTGGTTGTCCAGGACGAACAGTTCCGGAGCCTCGGGCACGCCCGGATAGAGCGGGTGGGTGTGCAGGGCGCCGAACCGGGCGGCGAAGTCGCGATGCTGGACCGGGGTGATGTGCTGGTCCTCGAAGAAGATCACCTGGTGCTTCAGCAGCGCCTGATGGATTTCCTCGAACTGCTCGGCGTCCAGGGGCTGGGCGAGGTCGACGCCCTCCACCACCGCGCCGATGGTGGGCGTCAGGGCGTTCACTTGGAACTTGGCCATGTCTGGGGCTCCGCTCGGGTATCGCATCTAAGCGCGGAAACGCCGGCCTCGCCAGAGGCATGACGCCGTTACGTGAAAGCGGCCGGGCGGCGCCTAGCGCGCGCTGTATTGGTCGTAGAACCCGTCGCCGAGCTGGATCTGGCCGGAGGCGGTGAAATGCACCTTGTCCGCCGGCTGGCGAGCAAGGGGATCGGTGTCGATCAGGTGGACGCCGGGGACCGCCGTCGCCACCGCCGCTTGGGCCTGCCTGACCCTTTCCCAGCCCTTCGATCCTGGCGGCCTGTCGATTTGACCGACATAGACACTCGTCTGTCCATCGCCCCAGCGCGTGCGGATCCGCATGACCATGTCGGTCAGGTTCTGGCGATAGGCCGCCGCCTTGGCCGCATCCTGGGCGTCGGTTTCGCCCTGCATCCAGAACACCGCCTCGACCCGGAGCGACAGGCCCTGGGTTTTCAGCGCCGCCTTGGCCGCGTCGAGCTCGGATGTGGCCTGGTCCCAGACATCATCATGGGACGAGGGCGACCAGTCTCGATCGTTCGGAGTGGAGGCCAGGCCGGTTTCGCCACGTGCGTACTTCACCACGCGCAAGTCGCCGCAGGGGTGGTCGCGGCTCCAACGGAAGGCCAATTGCGCCTCGGGGCCCCAGGCGCCCGGATTGTTGGGCGAGCCGGTGTTGACGCCAGGCTGCAGCGGGGCGAACGCGCGGCGTGCCGGGTCCCAGACCTGCACCTTGGCGATCGGCGTCCCGAGATGGGGCGGCAGGTCGGCGGGGCCGAGGGTGTAGCCCAGGGCGTTCGACTGTCCGGCCACGACGATGAGGCTCGATGCGCAATCAGCCGGGCGGCCGTAGTCCGGACTGTCCAAGACCAACTCCTACGCCTGCGCACAAGTCAGGCGATTAGTCGGGCGGACGTGACGGCGTCAAGCCGAACATCAGCCCTGGCGCAGGAGGGTCTCTGCGGGTCAGATGCGCCGCGTTATTTCGGGGGGAATCAAAAACATGGCCAAGGCCATCGGGGGGCGGCTCGCCCCAGGCTTCATTGTCGCCATCTGTTTCGGGATCGCGGCGCTGGAAGGCTATGACATCCAGGCCTTCGGGGTGGCCGCGCCGCACATGGCGCCGGAGTTGGGCCTGGGACCGGCCGAACTCGGCTGGGCGGGAAGCGCGGCGATGTTCGGCCTGGTGATCGGCGCGCTCTCGGGCGGTTGGCTGGCCGACCGGTTCGGCCGCCGGCCGGTGCTGACCGTGTCGGTGGCGCTGTTCGGGATTTTCTCGGTGGTCACCGCCCTGTCCCACAGTTTCGAGATGCTGACCCTGGCGCGTCTGGCCACCGGCATCGGGTTTGGCGGCGCCATGCCGAACCTGATCGCCATCGCCACCGAGATCAGCCCGCCTAACCGCCGGGCCATGACCACCACCACCATGTTCTGCGGCCTGCCGGCCGGCGGCGCGGTGGTCGCCTTGCTGGCACAGTTCGGCGGCGAGGCCCTGGACTGGCGGATGATCTTCCTGATCGGCGGGGCGCTGCCGCTGCTGCTGGCGCCGGTGGTGTTCTTCTTCCTGCCTGAAACCCGTCCCGCGCCGAGCGGGGATCTCGACCGCCGGGTGATGCGCGGCCTGTTCGCGCAGGGACGAGCGCAGGCGACCCTGCTGATCTGGATGATTTTCGCCCTGGATCTGCTGGTCACCTATCTGCTGCTGAACTGGCTGCCGACCCTGGTGGTGGCCAAGGGCTTCACCGCCACGGACGGCGCCTCGGCCTCGTTCTGGATGAACATCGCCAGCGTCGGCGGGGCGTTGCTGCTGGGCTGGAGCGCCGACCGCTTCGGCTATCGCGGGCTGTTGGTCAGCGTCTATGCGGGCCTGGCCGTCGCGCTCTATGTGCTGGCCCAGGCGACCGGCATGGTGGCGGTGATCGCCGGCTCGGCCGCGGCCGGCCTCACTGTGGTCGGCGGGCTCTACGTGCTCTATGCGCTCGCCCCCACCTACTATCCGCCGCACATCCGTGCGGCCGGCGCCGGCGCGGCGATCGCTGTCGGCCGGCTGGGGTCGATCGGCGGGCCGCTGATCGCCGGCGAGCTACGCGCCGCGGGCTATGGTCCCGATGACGTGCTGATGGCGTTGATCCCGGCGGTGTTGCTGACGGTGGCCGGCGTTTGGGCGCTGACCACCTTCTGCAAGCCTCACCCGGAGGCCTGAGCAGCCTTGCGAGAGGCGCGGGTGGCGGCCATCGCCGCCCGCTGCACGCCGTCGGGCAGGGTGGTGAACCAGGCTTGCGGCGACAACCGCTCGGACACCCGCTTGCGGCCGGCCTCGGTCAGTCGCGCGGCGAGGTCGGGATCACCGCGTAGGCGCTGCAAGGCCTTGGCGGCGGCCAGCAGGTCCGGCTCGGCCCAGCTCTGGCCTTGATAGATGCCCTGCGGATCATCCACCGCGATCGGGCTGGACGGCACGACCAGAGCGCAGGTCTCGTCCATGAAATCCGCATTGCCTGACCAGCCGGTGGCGACCACGGGCGTGCCCAGCGCCATGGCCTCGGCCATGGTCAGGCCAAAGCCCTCGGCGCGGTGCAGCGAGATCAGCACGTCGGCGGTCGCGATCAGCGACTTCACATCGGCGTAGGGCCAGACCTCGTCGACCACGGTGACATTGGGCGGGGCCAAGGCCTTCAGCTTTGCCAGCAAGTCGGGGAACAGCTCGCCGCGCTGGGTCTTGATGACCAGCCGCGCGGTCGGATCGTTCGGGAAGGCCTGGGCGAAGGCCTTGATCACGCCCTCGGGGTTCTTGCGGGCCGCCGAGGAGTTGAAATCGAACAGGGTCACCGCCAGGAAGCCCGGCGCGCGCGGGGCCGGGGTCACGCCCCGATAGTCCTCGAGGAACAGCGGGTGGGGCACGACCCTTACCGGCGCGGCCGCGCCGCGCAAGGCGTCGGCGGTGTAGGTGCTGGGCGCCCAGACCCCGTCCAGCAAGGCGGCGTCCTTCAGCCAGGATTTCGGCGCCTTGGGCAGTTCCCAGGCCCAGTAGCCATAGCGCGGCCCCTGGACGTTCTTGGGGCCGAGGAAGGCCAGGGCCGCCAAGATCTCCGGCGCATTGATATGGAAGATCCAGGCGCCCGGCGTGCGGGCCGCCTCGGCGGCGCCGATCCAGTCGAGCCGCGCGCCTGATACGTCGACCTGCTCGACCGGCACGCCCAGGGCCTCGAAGGCGCGGACCGCCAGCTTGGCCGAGGCGGCGATGCCGTAGGAGCCGCCGAAGTCGCCCACCACCCGGATCGGGCCGGAGAAGTCGTCGGCCGCGTGGGGCCGGCGCGCCTGATGGCGGACATAGGCCTCCAGCGCGGGACCCAGAATCGGCTGGGCCAGGCGCCTGACCGGCTCGGGCGTCAGGCCGCGCCAAAGGCGGCGGGTGGTGGAAAGCAGGCTCATGCGCTGGCGGACCCCCAGGTGACGCCCTGACTCAGCAGGGCGATGGCGTCGGCTGGAATGAGGCCAGGGTCGGTCCGGAAGACCAGCTTCTCGACCTTGGCCGGGGCGGGCGCCGGGGCGCCTTCCGGCGTTCGGAAGCGGCTGGCGGCGGCGTCGAACACCAGGGCGTCGCCGCCGGCGGCTCCGGGCGTCCAGCGCTCCAGGACCAGCAGGGTGTTGACGGCGCCGGTCGCCGGCTGGCGAAGCTCGACGCCGGGCACGCGCCGCACGCTGAGCCGCGCCATCTCGAACACCGGATGGCTGTCGACATTGGGCGGCAGGGCGGCGACATCGACGCCATACTCCGCCAGGCCGCCGCCGATCAGCCAGCGCAGGAAGGCGAAGCGCTCGGAGAAACCGCCCAGCGGGAACAGCCGTTGCAGGTCGCCCCGGCTCTCCCAGATCGACAGGAACAGGCGCGGGAAGGGATGGCCGCGCGCCAGTTCCTTCACCGGCGAATTGAAGCTCGAGCGCAGGGCGGCGGCGACGTGGCTCGGCCAACTGGCGCGGTGGGCCAAGCCATAGGCGGCCAATCGTAGCTTGACCTCGGATGCCTCGCCGCCGACCTGGCGCGCCGCGCGCAAGGCGAGGTCGGGGTCTGAGAAGGCGCCCTCCGGGGCGAGGCGGGCGGAGAACCGTCCCTCGAGCGATTCAGGGCCCAGCAGCCAGGCCTTCAGTCCGTCTTCATCGCCGGCGAAGCGGTCGCGCAGGTCGCGGCGCGCCGACTGCATGGCGGCGATGGCCGGAGCGGTCTGGTCGGCGATCAGCCACTGGGTCAGCTGCGCCGAACTCGCCAGCCAGTCGCCGTCGGGGGGCGAGACCGGCTCGCGGATGATCTCGCCCGGCCGGATATCGGCCCAGGCTTCCGCCGCCGGCGTCAGCCCGCCGCCGAAGTCCTCGCCGCCCCGGTAGGCGGCCAGCATCCGTCGCCGGACGTCCTTGGTGATCGGTTTGCCCGACGGGAAGTGGTTGTGTCCGTAGGGGGTGGCCGAGGCCTCGGCGTGGCCGTTGCGCAGCAGGGCGCCGGCATAGTCCTTCATCAGGTCGGCCAGGGCCGAACCAGGCTGCACGCGGACGCGGTCCTGGTGCTTGGACAGCAGCTCGGGCCTGGCCGGATCGAAACCGGAGAAGTGGAAGAAGGTCAGCGGCTCGCCGTCTACGCTCCAGCCTTCCGGCGCCTTGGCGACCTCGCGGCCCTCCAGGTTCCAGTAGGCGAGGTTGAGGCTGGGGCTGCGCAGCAGGGCCAGGTCGCTGACGAAGCCGGGCGCCAGGTCCATCCACTTCTGGTCGGTGAACAGGCCGTTGGCGAAGTCGACCCGGCAGTCGAACTGCAGTTTTTCCGCCCACCAGTCCAGCAGCGCTACGATCTGCGGCTCGGCGCGGGCGGCCATGAAACCGAGATTGTAGGCGCCGGAGGTCAGGATGACATGGTCGTTGGGATTGGCCTGACCCAGGAGCGGCCGGGTGGTGTGCGGGGTCAGCGCCAGCGGCGCGCGGGCCAGGCCCTCGCGCACCATGTCCAGGGGGCGATAGACCCAGATGTCGGGATCGAGATAGGCGCCGGCGCTCACGCCCTCCTCGGCCAGCAGCGCCTTGAAGGCGTGCGGCTTGACCGCGGTGTTCAGCTCCAGGGCGTCGTAATAGGCGCACATGGCCGCGAAGTCGGGGACCAGGCTGGCCGCGTCGATCGTGCGGATGCCGGGATCCCGGAAGGCGATCGGGCCGTCGGTGGTCACCACCACCCGGCGGACGCCGGGCTCCACGACGCCGAGGCTCTCCATCAGGCAGGCGGCCTGGGCGCCGTAGTTGCGCGATACGATGGTGAAGATGACGTCCACTGGCGTCCCGGTCCCCTGTTTGGCTTGATCCCCGATTTGGTTTTCGCCGGGTCAGGCGGCGTCGGCGTCGGAGGCTTCGGCGAGCAGTTCGTCCAGCTTCTTGACGTCCAT
>JBEBYB010000042.1:0-17380 GCA_040391295.1 Phenylobacterium sp.
TAGGTCAGGCGCGGCAGGGTGGCGAACCAGGCCGGAAGTTGGTCGTCGATCCGCTTGGCGATCTCCGAGGCCTTCTCCAGCAGGTCCTGGCGCGAGGTCGCATGGAACTGCGGGTCGGTGCGCAGGAAGGCCTGGAAGGCGGCGAAGTCGCCCTGGAAGCCGGTTTCGGCGATGACGCCGTCCATCTCGCTGCGGATCCGCGTCACCTCGTCCAGACCGTTCTGGTGGATCTGGTCGGGCGTCAGCCTGGTCGTCGTGTGGTCCTGGACCAGCCACGCATAGTAGCGCTCGCCGCCTGGCAGGCTGCGCGCGGCGAGTTCCGGGCGGCTGGCCGGCAGGTATTCGGTCTCCAGGAAGGCTGCGAACTGCGCCTGGGCCGGGCGGATCTGGTCTCGGACGATGCGTAGCGCCTCGTCGCGCAAGGCGTCCCGTTCTTCCTGGGGGATGGAGGCCGGCAGCCTGTCCAGCGGCGCCAGCATCGGATCGCCCTCGACGGGCGCGGTCGCCTGGGCCTGGGCGCGGGCCAGCACCTGCTCGCTGGTCATGCGCGGCTGGGTGAAGCCGGTCTGGACGCCGCGCCGGGCGTTGTCGATCTCGGCGCGGTAATAGGCCGGGAGCGCGTTCAGGCGATCGATCCAGGCCTGGCCGTCGCTGGGCGTCCGCATCGGGGTGGACGAGGCCAGATAGCCGATGGTCCCGTCGAAGCCGTCGTCGGAGCTGAACGGCATTCGCGCGTCGTCGAAGGCGAGCCGCTGGATCCGGCGCTCAAGGGTCCAGTCGAGGAACTCGCGGTTCAGTTCGCCCTCGGGCGACAGCTCGGCCGGCGCGATCGCGGCGAGCTGTCTTTGCAACTCCTTCAGCCGCGTATAGCGGGCGACGTCGGCTTCCAGGCTCGGATCGGGCAGGCGCGACAGCGAGGCGCGATCGCCTTGGCGGCTCGCCAGGATCGGGTCCTCGCCCAGGTTGAAGGCCTGATAGTCGGTGATCAGCGCATCGAGCGCCGCGTCGTCGGCGAGCGCGGGCGTGGCGGCCAGGGCCAGGATGACGGCGAGGGACGCCAGCCGCATGATCGGTCCACCTGTGCAATGGGACGGCCAAGCTGGCGCCCCGCCGTTCCGGCGCCAAGGGCAAATTCAGCTATGGCGCCGGGCAGAACCTCGGAGTTTATGGACGGCCGGCGCAAGAGGCCGGCCATGACGACCTGAGGGGATCGTTCAGCGGATGACAGCCCCGGGCGCCGCGCCTAGTGTCTGCGTCGCCTACTCCCCTGGCGATCGTGCCAAGTAAGAGCCTCGCCTGTATTCAAGGGCGACGCCGGGTGTGGGCCGGCGCGCATTCATCGCGCCTTGGGGAGCGATTGTGAGTTCGACGCCGAAAGAGGCCGCGGCCGGCCGTATGAGCGGGCCTCCTGGAGGCCCCGGCCCCCGCGCCGGGATGCAGGACCTGACGGTCGGGCCGATCGCCAAGACCCTGATCGTCTTCGCCATGCCGGTGCTCGGCTCCAACATCCTGCAGTCGCTGAACGGCTCGGCGAACGCCATCTGGGTCAGTCATGTGCTGGGCGAGGCGGCGCTGACCGCCACCGTCAACGCCAACAACATCTTCTTCCTGATGCTGGGCGCGGTGTTCGGCCTCAGCATGGCGGCCAACCTGCTGATCTCCCAGTCGGTCGGCGGCAAGGACCTGGCCATGGTCAAGCGGGTGGTCGGCTCGGCCGCCACCTTCTTCCTGGTCCTGTCGCTGGCGGTGGGGGTGGCGGGCTATCTGCTGACGCCGGCGGTGCTGAAGATCATGCAGACCCCGCCCGACGCGACGCGGGACGCGGTCATCTATCTGCGGGTGATCTTCCTGGCGATGCCGTTCATGTATTTCTTCTCGTTCGTCATGATGGCGCAGCGCGGGGCGGGCGACTCCAGGACGCCGTTCTGGTTCTCGGTGTGCGCCGTGGGCATGGACGTGATCCTGAATCCGCTGCTGATCATCGGGGTCGGGCCGTTCCCGACCCTGGGTATCGCCGGATCGGCGGCGGCCACCCTGATCAGCCAGACGGTCACCCTGGCGGCGATGATCGTCTATCTCTACCGGACCGACAGCGTCCTGATCCTCAAGCGCGGCGAGTGGCGGATGCTCGTCCCGCAGTGGGAGATCATCAAGACCCTGATCGTGAAGGGCTTCCCGATGGCGCTGCAGATGCTGGTCATCTCCGGGGCGGCGGTGGTGATGATCCGCTTCGTCAACGCCTACGGCTCGGAGACGGCCGCCGGCTACGGCGCGGCGATCCAGCTCTGGACCTATATCCAGATGCCGGCCATGGCGCTGGGCGCGGCGGTGTCCTCGATGGCCGCCCAGAACGTCGGCGCGGGCAAGATGGACAGGGTCGGCGAGATCGCCAAGCAGGGCGTGCTGATCGCCGTGGTGATGACCGGCATACCGGTGCTGCTGATCTATCTGGTCGAGCCCTGGGTGCTGTTGTTGTTCCTGCCGGCGTCCAGCCCGTCCACCCCGATCGCCATGCACATCAACGCCTATGTGCTGTGGGGCTTCATCCCGTTCGGCATGGCCTTCGTGCTGAACGGCATCATCCGGGCGACCGGGGCGGTGTGGCCGCCGCTGATCGGGCTGTTGGTCTCGATGTGGTTCGTGCGGATTCCGTTCGCCCAGTTCCTGGAGCCCTATCTGGGTCAGGACGCGATCTGGTGGAGCTTCCCGCTGGGCTCGATCATCTCGCTGGTCCTGGCGGCGGGCTATTATCGCTGGGGCGGCTGGCGCAAGGCCAAGCTGATGGAAGGCCTGCCGCATGGCTCGGCGGCCGACACGGGCCTGGGGACGCCGATGCTGGCCGAGGAGAGCGAGGCGCTGGACGAGGCGGCCCGCGTCCAGGACCGCGTTCTGCCGGCCAGGGCGCCCGCGCAGTAGGGCCGATCATAGAATAAAGTGCCTGGCGGGGCTTGGGCGCCGTTGCGTCAGGCAAACAAGCGTTTGATAATGAGCCGCAGACCGGCGCCCTAAGGGGCTGTCCGGGCGTCATATTTTCCTCGGGCGGCGCGACCCGCCATACCGATTTTCTGAAAATGGCCTGCGCGAGGCGGGCATATGGGAGACGCTAGATGGCTTGGGATTTCGAAACGGATCCAGAATTCCAGAAGAAGCTCGACTGGATCGAGGACTTCATGCGCGAGGAGGTCGAGCCCCTTTCGCACCTCGGCATGGCGGTGCATGGCCCGCTCGGCCGCGAGAAGTTCATCAAGCCGCTGCAGCAGAAGGTGAAGGATCAAGGCCTGTGGGCTTGCCACCTTGGCCCCGAACTCGGCGGCCAGGGCTTTGGCCAGCTCAAGCTTGGCCTGATGAACGAGAAGCTGGGCCGCAACGGCTTGGCTCCGACGGTGTTCGGCTGCCAGGCGCCTGACACCGGCAACGCCGAGATCATCGCCCACTACGGCACCGACAAGCAGAAGGAGCAGTATCTCTGGCCGCTGCTGAACGGCGACATCCGCTCGGCCTTCTCGATGTCCGAGCCGACCGGCGGCTCCGACCCGCTGACCTTCAAGACCCGCGCGGTGCTGGACGGCAACGAGTGGGTGATCAACGGCGAGAAGTGGTTCTCGACCAACGCCCGCTATTCGAAGGTGCTGGTGCTCTATGCGATCACCGATCCGGACGCCAAGGACCAGTATCGCCGGACCTCGATCTTCCTGATCCCCACCGACACCCCCGGCGTCGAGATCATCCGCAATGTCGGCGTCGGCAGCGGCGAGATCGGCGCCGGCAGCGAGGGCTATGTCCGCTACACCAACGTGCGCGTGCCCTATGACGCCCTGCTGGGCGAGCGCGGCGCGGCCTTCGTCATCGCCCAGGTCCGCCTGGGCGGCGGCCGGGTCCACCACGCCATGCGCACGGTCGGCGCCTGCAAGCACGCGCTCGACCTGATGTGCCGCCGCGCGGTCTCGCGCACCACCCGCGACGGCAAGCTGGCCGACCTGCAGATGGTGCAGGAGCAGATCGCCGATTCGTGGATCGCGCTGGAGCAGTTCCGCCTGCTGGTGCTGCGCACCGCCTGGCTGATCGACAAGCACAAGGACTACAACCTGGTGCGCAAGGACATCGCGGCCATCAAGGTCGCCATGCCCAAGGTCTATAACGACATCGCCACCAAGGCCGCCCACCTGCACGGCGCGCTCGGCGTCTCCAACGAGATGCCGTTCATGCACATGGTCACCTCGTCGCTGGTGATGGGCATCGCCGACGGCCCGACCGAGGTCCACAAGGTCACGGTCGCCAAGCAGGTTCTGAAGGACTACCGGCCCGACAACGACCTCTTCCCCAGCTACCACATCCCGCGCCTGCGGGAGGCTTCGGAAGAAAAGTACGCCAAGGAGCTGGGTGAACTGAAGGAAGCCTACAAGGCTCGCAAAGCCGACGCCTAACGGCTGTACGGCTTGGAGAGCATGAGACTAGTGTGGGGCGGCTTCTTCTTGGGAGTCGCCCCATTTTCATTTGAGCTATTTCGATTTCGAGGATTTTCGTGACCGACGTGCAGACCCAATCGCCTCCCCAGACCCCCCTGGCCGCCGCGGCTCCTGTCTGGCCCGTGATGTCGCTGGCCCAGGCCCACGCGCAGCTGACCGCGCCCGGTCAACGCTTCGAGATCGAGGAGAAGGTGATCCGGGGCGTGAACACCCGCACCTGGAAGAACGCGCCAGCCACTCTGCGCGACATCTTCCTGAACGGGCGCACGTTCCAGGATCGCGAATTCCTGGTCTATGAGAACGACCGCGCCACCTTCGAGGCCTTCGCCCGCGCGACCATCACCCTGGCCCGCCAACTGCAGGCCGACGGCGTGAAGAAGGGCGACCGCGTCGCCGTCATCATGCGCAACATCCCCGAATGGCCGGTGGCGTTCTGGGCCGGAATCCTGGCCGGGGCGATCGTCACGCCGCTGAACGCCTGGTGGACGGGCGCCGAGCTGGAATACGGCCTGGCCGACTCCGGCACCAAGATCGCCATCGTCGACGACGAAAGGCTGGAGCGGATCTCCGCCTCGTTCGACGCCCTCCCGGCCCTGGAGAAGATCTATGTCCCGCGCCTGGCCGCTGATCCGACCGACCCCAAGGTGCGGCGCCTGGAAGACGTGATCGGCAAGGTGGGCGATTGGGGCCGGCTGGCCGATCAGCCGCTGCCCGACGTGCCGCTGGAGCCCGAGGACGACGCCACCATCCTCTACACCTCGGGGACCACGGGTAAGCCGAAGGGCGCGCTCGGCACCCATCGCAACATGACCTCGAACGTCATGGCCAGCGGCATCTCGGCGACGCGGAACTTCCTGCGCGCCGGCCAGCCGCTGCCGGAGTCCGATCCGCACAAGCTGCCGCAGCGGGTGAACCTGCTGGTGGTGCCGATGTTCCACGCCACGGGCCTCAGCGCCAACCTGTCGCCGGCCCTGAACGCCGGCGGCAAGATCGTGCTGATGCGTCGCTGGGACACCGAGCCGGCCATGGCCCTGATCGAGCGTGAAAAGGTCAACACCACCGGCGGGGTGCCGACCATCGCCTGGCAGTTGATCGAGCACCCGGCCCGCGACAAGTACGACCTCTCCAGTCTGACGGCGGTGTCCTATGGCGGCGCGCCCTCGGCGCCGGAACTGGTGCGCAAGATCGTCGAGGTGTTCCCGACCTCGCAGCCCGGCAACGGCTGGGGCATGACCGAGACCACCGCCACCTTCACCTCGCACCTGGGCAAGGATTACGAGAACCGCCCAGGCAGCGCCGGCCCGGCCGTGCCGGTCGGCGAGATGGAGATCCGCGATCCGGCCGACGGCAAGACGCTGCTGGCGGCGGGCGTGGTCGGCGAACTGTGGGTCAAGGGCCCGCAGGTGGTGAAGGGCTATTGGAACAAGCCCGAGGCCACCGCCGAAACCTTCGTCGACGGCTGGCTGCGCACCGGCGACCTGGCGCGTCTGGACGAGGAAGGCTTCATGTTCATCGTCGACCGGGCCAAGGACATGCTGATCCGCGGCGGCGAAAACATCTACTGCGTCGAGGTGGAGAATGTGCTGTACGACCACCCGGACGTGATGGACGCCGCCCTGGTCGGCATCCCGCACAAGACGCTGGGCGAGGAACCGGCCGCCGTGGTTCATCTGAAGCCGGGCGGCAAGGCCGACGAGGCGGAGCTGAAGGCCTTCGTTCGCGAGCGGCTGGCGGTGTTCAAGGTTCCGGTGAAGGTCGTCTTCTGGCCTGAAACCCTGCCGCGCAACGCCAACGGCAAGATCGTGAAGACGGAGCTGAAGAAGGTGTTCGAGGGTGAGGCATGACCGTGCGTAGGCCGCTGATCGTCGGCATCGGCGGCACCACCCGTCCGGGGTCGTCCAGCGAGTGCGCTTTGCAATGCGCCCTGCGGGCCGTCGAGGCCGGGGGCGGGGAGACCCGCCTGCTGGGCGGCGATTTCCTGAGCCACCTGCCGATTTTCAATCCGGCCAACGCCGACCAGACCGACGAGCAGAAGCTGCTGGCCGACACCGTGCGCCAGGCGGACGGCGTGATCGTCGCCAGCCCCGGCTATCACGGCTCGATCTCCGGGGTGATCAAGAACGCGCTCGATACGCTCGAGGTGCTGCGCACCGACGAGCGGCCCTATCTGACCGACCGCGCGGTCGGCTGCATCATCACCGCCGACGGCTGGCAGGCCGCCGGCACCACTTTGACAACGCTGCGCTCGATCATACATGCGCTGCGGGGCTGGCCGACGCCGTTCGGCGCAGCCCTCAACTCGACGTCCCCCTTGTTCGACGCCGCCGGCGCCTGCAACGAGGCCAAGGACGCCTGGCAACTTACCACCGTCGGCGAGCAGGTCCTGGACTTCGCCAAGATGAAGGCCCGCATATGACCGCCCCGCACCCCGCCAACAGCGACGCGCCGCATGAATCGGCGATCTCGCCGATCGAGGACATCATCGAGGACGCCCGCAACGGGCGGCCCTACATCCTGGTCGACGCCGAGGATCGCGAGAACGAGGGCGATGTCATCATCCCCGCCCAGTTCGCCACCCCCGACCAGATCAACTTCATGGCCAAGCACGCGCGCGGCCTGATCTGCCTGTCGATCACCGCCGAGCGCGCGCGCGCCCTGCGCCTGCCGCCGATGGCGATCGACAACCAGTCGGGCCACGGCACCGCCTTCACGGTTTCGGTCGAGGCCCGCGAGGGCGTGACCACCGGCATCTCGGCCCACGACCGCGCCCATACCATCGCCGTGGCCGTCGATCCCACCAAGGGCGCCGACGAGATCGTCTCGCCCGGCCACGTCTTCCCGCTGGTCGCCAAGGACGGCGGCGTGCTGGTCCGCGCCGGCCACACCGAGGCGGCGGTCGACATCAGCCGCATGGCCGGCCTGAACCCGGCCGGGGTGATCTGCGAGATCATGAAGGACGACGGGTCGATGGCCCGGCTGCCGGACCTGATCTCCTTCGCCCAACTTCACGGCCTGAAGATCGGCACCATCGCCGACCTGATCGCCTATCGCCGCCGCACCGAGCGCCAGGTCGAGCGGGTGCTGGAGACGCCGTTCGACAGCGCCTATGGCGGTCGCTTCCGGATGGTCATCTATCGCAACATCCTCGACAAGACCGAGCATGTGGTGCTGACCAAGGGCAAGATCGACGCCGACAAGCCGACCCTGGTGCGTATGCACCGCGTCGATTTCGCCGCCGACATGCTGGGCCACCAGGAGAGCCGCCGGGATTATATTCCCAAGGCGCTGCGGGCCATCGCCGACTATGACGGCGCCGGCGTGGCGGTGTTCATCCGCGACTCCAACCCGGCCTGGCTGTCGGAGCGCTACGGCGCCGAGCCGGGCGTCGATCACGGGGCGAACGTGCTGCGCGACTACGGCGTCGGCGCCCAGATCCTGCTGGATCTTGGCGTGCGCGACATGGAGCTGCTGTCCAACAGCGCCACGGTCCTGCCAGGTTCGGGCGGCTACGGTCTGCGGATCGTCGGGCGCCGGCCGCTGGACGCGTAAGCGCGGCTTCCCCCTCCGTCTCGGCGCTTCGCACCGATCCACCTCCCCCAGCGGGGGCGGATCTGATTGTTCCTAGATGCTCCCCCGCTGGGGGAGCTGTCAGCGAAGCTGACTGAGGGGGATTACAGCCCCGCGCGGAACACCCAGTGGGGCCAGACCTGCTCGGAGTGCAGCCGACGCTCCATGACCAGTTGCTCGACAGCCTCGGTCGCGCCGATGCAGGAGGGGGCGTCGGCGTCGTCGTAGACGACGTAGCCGCCCTTCGCCATGAACGGCCAGACCTCGTCCTGGGCGTATTTCACGCCGGAATAGATGTCGCAGTCGATGTGGGCGAGGCCGAAGCTCGGCTGCTTGCGGGCGATGGTCGGGAAGGTGTCCTGGAACAGGCCCTTCACGATCTCCAGGTTCTTCAGCTTGAGCTTGTCGCGCCGTTTGGCCAGGGCCTCGTAGGAGGCTTCGGCGAAGTCGCCGGCGCCGTGCAGGTCGCGGGCGGCGTCCGTCACCGGCATGCCGGCATAGGTGTCGCAGGCATAGACCTTGGCCTTCGGGTGCAGCGCCTTCATCACGTGCGCCATGAACAGGGCGTTGCCGCCTCGGAACGAGCCGAACTCGATGACGTCACGGCCCTCCAGGCGGTCGGCGAACAGAGTCAGGATGAGGAACAGGTTCATCCGCTTGGCCTCGACCATCAGCGACCAGCCGCCGCTGGCCTCGACGGCGGCCTGGTAGAGCTTGTCCGCGGCGACCTGCTCGGCGAGGCCCGCATGCATCAGGCCCCAACCACGTTGATAGCCGTCGCGGGCTGAGCGCCCGCCGATGATGGTGTCGGGGGTGCCGATGGTGGGGAGTTCGATGCGCGCCATGGCTATCTTGCTATGAGGGCTTGCGATTCATGGCAACCGAAGTTCGTTGAACCAGGCTAGGCCGTGGCGGTCTTGGCGATGCTGGAGCAACGCTTGGCCCGCGACGCCCGTTTGAGGTCTTCGAGCCGCGCCAGCAGCTTGGCGCTGGCCGCTGGCGGGGCGGCCCCGAGCGAGGCTGGGAACAGGAAGGCCTGGGCGCTCGTCTGGCCTTCGCGCGGTTGGCGCTCACGTTTGCTGGCCGAGACGTAGGCGCGGTGGGTGAGGGCGAGTTCGGCGGTCAACTGGCCACAGGAAAGGTTGCTGTAGTCGGGCGCCTGGGGCCTGGCCGCCGCCGTGGTGGTTGGTGTTGTCGCGCACGCGGTCAGCATCGCCGCGGCGGCGATCGGAAGGATCGCGCCCATCATTCCTGAAGCCCTCCCAAAGGGTCGTTGTTGAAACGACTTTGGCACGTCCGTGGCGATTGTCTCGCGCGAACATCGGCCGGGCGGCCTTTGCCGCATAGCTGCGCCGAGGATTGTCGTTTTCTTGGGCGCTGAACCCGCCTATATGACAGGCTGCTTCATTGCACCGCCCGGCCGAAAGGCCGGGCGCCGTCATTTTGGGGAAGACCGTCATGACCGACATCCTGATGCCGAAGGCGACCGCCGTCTGGTTGGTCGACAACACCTCTCTGACCTTCGATCAGGTCGCCGACTTCTGCGGCCTGCACCCGTTGGAAGTGAAAGGCATCGCCGACGGCGAAGTGGCGCGCGACATCCGCGGCGCCGACCCGATCGCCAACGGCCAGCTTTCCCGCGAGGAGCTGGACAAGGCGCAGGCCAATTCGAAGTACCGCATGGTCGCCCAGAAGAGCCGCCACGCCGAGTTGCTGAAGCCGGTGAAGAAGGCTCCGCGCTACACCCCGGTGTCGCGTCGCCAGGACCGCCCGGACGCCATCGCGTGGTTTATCCGTAACCACCCCGAAGTGGTCGACAGCCAGATCGCCCGCCTGCTGGGCACCACCAAGGCCACCATCGAGCAGGTGCGGACCCGCACGCACTGGAACTCGGCGCAGATCAAGCCGGTCGACCCGGTGACGCTGGGTCTCTCGACCCAGATGGAGCTGGATGCGGTGGTGAAGAAGGCCGCCGAGAAGAAGGCCAAGGACGACGCCAAGCGCGGCATCGTCGACGGGCCGACCCTGGAAGCGGCCTCGGCTCCGGCTTCAGCGCCGGTCCATGAGGCCGAAGAGCCGCACTATGATGACGAAGTCGGCGACGACGAAGACTAAGAAGGCTGGGGAAGGGCGCGGCCCTTCCCTGGCTTGAACGCTCAGGCGGCCCTGGTGACCGCCCCCGGGGACCATGGAGACGGTCGATCAGGGTCGCCTGGCGTCCGGCCCCTCCCGCGGACAAGGAAGAGCAGAGGACCTAGTGCGCTTGCGCGCCCAGGGCCTCTATCTCTTCCTTGAGCCTGAGCTTTTGGAGCTTCATCTCCCTTAACTTGATAGCGTCTGAGGCCGGCCTCTTCGTCTCCTCCTGAATCGCAGTTTCGAGTTTCTGATGGCGCGATCCAAGTTCACGGATACGGGCTTCAACGGCCATGACGTGTCATCTCCTTGTTGAACCTACGTCCCGAGTGAACACCCGCTGGTCTGGCCTGTCAGATCACATATGTTTGCAGTCCGACGCAGGCCGTCGGGGCCTTGAAACCTGCGGTGGAGACCCAAGGGCATGACCAAACCTGAGCGGGCGCGCCTGGTTGTCGGGATCTCCGGCGCCAGCGGCGTGGCCTACGGCCTGCGGGTGCTGGACGCCTGCCGCGAGCTTTCCGTCGAGAGCCACCTGATCTTTTCGAAGGCCGCCGCCCTGACGCTCGCCCAGGAGACCACGCTGTCGCTGGTCGAGGCGCAGGCCCGCGCCGATGTGAGTCACAAGGTCGGCGATATCGGCGCCTCGGTGGCCTCGGGTTCGTTCCCGACGCTGGGCATGATCATCGCGCCGTGCTCGGTTCGGACCATGAGCGAGATCGCCACCGGCGTAACCTCGTCCCTGCTGACCCGGGCCGCCGACGTGACGCTGAAGGAGCGCCGGCCGCTGGTGCTGATGGTGCGCGAGACGCCGCTGCACCTGGGCCATCTGCGCACCATGGTCCGGCTGGCCGAGATGGGGGCCGTCATCGCCCCGCCGCTGCCGGCCTTCTACGCCAAGCCGCAGACCCTGGAGGAGATGGTCGACCAGTCGGTCGGCCGGGCGCTTGATCTGTTCGGCCTGTCCTGGCGGCCGGTGAAGCGCTGGGGCCAGGACATCGGCCCGCGGGCGGGCGAGGCCTGACGTGTCGCTCTGGGACTGGACGCTTGCGGCCTACGCCCGGCCGGGGGTTCCCGAGGCGTGCCTGGCCCTGCAGGACGACCACGGCCTGAACACCTCGTTCCTGCTCTGGGCGGTTTGGGCCGAAGGCGCGGACGCCGCGGTGCTGGCCCAGGCGGCCCATGCCGGCAAGGCGTGGGACGGCCGGGTGCTGCAGCCGATCCGCGAGGTTCGCCGGACCTTGAAGGGGGCTTTCCCGTCTATCGGCGACGGCGCGCGCGAGGGGCTGCGTGAAGATGTAAAGTCGGCGGAGCTTCGCGCCGAACGGGTGTTGATGGAGGCCTTCGAGGCCTTGACCGAGGATCGCCGCGGCGGAACCCCGGCCCTGGCCGCCCTGCAGGCCGCCGCGCGCGCCTGGGGCGGTCGCGCGCCGGACGACGCCCTGGCTCGCCTGGCGAGCGCACTGAGCTAGGCCATGGGCGTCGGCGTGGCATGATTTGAGTCGGCGGGTTTTGTTTCTTTGGGTTTAGGGTCTCTTCGTGGGCTCCGGGGCGGTAGGCGTATGAACGACGACGAGAGGGATGATCCCGAGGCCACGCTTGGGGCGCGGTTGCGTATCCTGATGCAGGAGCACTTCGATCTGGACGTCGCGGTGCAAGCCATCGCCGTGGCTCCGGTGCCCGACATGATGGTCATCGCACGCCTGAAGCGGAAGAAGCTCGCCCTGAAGGATGAGATCGAGCGTCTGAAGGATCAACAGACGCCCGACATCATCGCCTGATGCGCCGGTCCTCCCCGCTGGGGAGGATCGATGCTGCGCGGGAAGGCTATTCCTTGCCCATCTTGAAGACACAGAACTTGTTGCCGTCGAGATCGCGGAAATAGGCGCCGTAGAAGTGCTCGGTGCGCATGCCGGGCTTGCCGTCGCAGGTTCCGCCCGCGGCGAGGGCGGCGGCGTGCACCTCGTCGACCACCGCGCGCGACGGGCTGGTCAGGGCCACCATGCCGCCATTGCCGACGCTGGGGTCGGCTTCGTCATAGGGCTTGCAGACCGCCAGGGCGCCGGCGCCGATCGTACCGTAGAACTGGATACGGCCCAGGTCGAAGCTGCGCTTGGCGCCCAGCGGGGCGAGGGCGGCGTCGAAGAAGCTTTTGGATTTCTCCAGGTCGTTGGCGCCGACCGTGGTGTAGCCGATCATGGAATTCCCCTTCATGATGATGGCGCGACCCTAGCGCCCTGACGCGCGCGTCAGGGAAGAGGCAATCAGCGCGTTTCGAGGGCGCGTCGTTCGCGTTTGTGCGCGAACATGGCCGCGTCGGCTTCGGCGATCAGGGTTTCGGGATCGATGTCGGCCGAAATCTCGCGGACTCCATAGGAGACATGCAGCGGCGCGCTTCTTTCGCCGAACTGGACCGGCGTGCGTCCGATCGCTTCGGCCAGGCCGGCGGCCTTGGTCGCGGCGGTGGCCGCGTCGGTCTGGACCAGGATGACCGCGAACTCGTCGCCGCCCATGCGACCGACGATGTCGCTTTCGCGCACATTGGAGGACAGGCGCTCGGACACCGCATGGAGACAGGCGTCGCCGGCGGCGTGGCCATAGAGGTCGTTGACGCTCTTGAACCCATCGACATCGAAATAGACCAGGCTGGCCGGGGCGCCGTAGCGCTGGGAGAAGGCGCCGACTCGCGAAAGCTCGCGCACGAAGGCGCGCCGGTTGAGCAGCGGGGTGAGCGCGTCGCGGTCGGCCAGGCCCTCGACCTCGACCAGCCGGGCCTTGAGCCGCGACACCTCGTCGCGCAGCTCGGCGATTTCGGTCAGCAGGGTCTTCATCGCGGCCTGGACGGCCGGCGTCAGGTCCGTCTCGCCGAGCCCCAGGAAAGCGATCTGATCGACCGGCGATCCGGTGCTCACGCTCGCCTGAGCGCGGGTCTGGCCCGGCGCGCGCTTGCCGATGGCGGAGAAGGATTCGGAACGGGCGCCGGTGATCTTCATGGGGCCTTCTTTCCGATGGGAATCAAAGATCTCCAAGTCAGATCAGAATCCTGAACGTCCTTGGTTGCGGGCGCAAGGCCGGCGCCTATACTCCGCGCCTTTCCGCGAAGGGGCTTGTCGGAATGAGCGCAACGAAACCGCCGGTCGCGATCATCATGGGCAGTCGTTCCGACTGGCCCACCATGAAGGCCGCGGCGGACAGCCTGGACGCGCTCGGCGTGGCCTATGAGGCCAAGGTGGTCTCGGCCCATCGCACGCCCGATCGGATGTACAGCTTCGCCAAGGGCGCCAAGGCCGCGGGCTTCAAGGTGATCATCGCCGGGGCGGGCGGCGCCGCGCACCTGCCGGGCATGACCGCCTCGCTCACCGAACTGCCTGTGTTGGGCGTGCCGGTGGAATCGCGCGCGCTCAAGGGCATGGACAGCCTGCTCTCCATCGTCCAGATGCCCGGCGGCATTCCGGTCGCGACCCTGGCCATCGGCGAGGCGGGCGCGAAGAACGCCGGTCTGCTCGCCGCCCAGATCCTGGCGCTCTCCGACGAGGCGCTGGCCGAACGTCTGGCGCAGTTCCGCGCCCGCCATACCGACAGCGTCGCCGAAACAGTCGAGGACTGAGAGACCCCCATGCCTAAACCGCCTCTGCCCCCCGGCTCCACGATCGGGATTCTCGGCGGCGGGCAGCTTGGCCGCATGCTGGCGCTGGCCGCCGGCCGGCTGGGCTTCGACGTGGCCATTCTTGAGCCCGAGGTCGGCGCCCCGGCCACCCGCGTGGCGGCCCACACGGTGGTCGGCGCCTATGATGATCCCAAGGCTCTGGAAGCGCTGTCCAAGCTCGCCAGCGTGGTCACCTTCGAGTTTGAGAACGTGCCGGCCGCCTCGGTCGAGCATCTGACCTCGCTCGGCGTGGCCGTCGCGCCCGGCGCCCGCGCCTTGGGCGTCGCCCAGGACCGCGTCGCCGAGAAGACCTTCCTGAACGAGGCCGGGGTCGCCACGGTGGCCTTCGCCGCCGCCGACACCGCCCAGGCCGCCCAAGAGGCGATGGCGACCCTTGGCGCGCCGGTGCTGATGAAGACGCGGCGCGAAGGCTATGACGGCAAGGGCCAGCGCTGGGTCGAGCACGCCGCCGACGCGCAGGCCGCCTTCAAGGCGGTCGGCGCCAAGCCGGTGATCCTGGAGGCGCCCGCCAATTTCGTGCGTGAACTGTCGGTGATCGCCGCGCGCGGACGGGGCGGCGAGATCGCGGTCTATCCGCTGGGCGAGAACCACCACGAAAAGGGCGTGCTTCGCCGCACCTACGCGCCGGCCAAGGTGACCAGCGAGATCGCCGACCAGGCCGAGCGGATCGCCGCCAAGATTCTCAGCGGCCTCGACTATGTGGGCGTCATCGGCATCGAGCTGTTTGAACTGGCCGACGGCCGGCTGCTGGTCAACGAGATCGCGCCGCGCGTCCACAACACCGGGCACTGGACGATGGACGGCTGCGAGGTCGACCAGTTCGAGCAGCACATCCGCGCGGTGGCCGGCTGGCCGCTGGGGCCGACCCACGCGCACTCGCAGGTCGAGATGCTGAACCTGCTCGGCAAGGAAGCCGACGCCTGGGCCAAGCTGGCCGGCGAGCCGGAAACCCGCGTGCACCTCTATGGCAAACGCGACGCCAAGCCCGGCCGCAAGATGGGCCACGTGAACCGGCTGCGGCCTCTGTAGGTCTTGGAGAGGCTAGGTCCTCCCCCGCTGGGGGAGGTGGATCGCCGAAGGCGAGACGGAGAGGGCTGGCGGTCTCTGAAGAGTCAAAGTCCCTCTCAGTCAGCCATTCGGCTGACAGCTCCCCCAGAGGGGAAGCATCTGCCGGCGGCTAAGCCTCGGCGGGGATGGCCGAGAGGGCTTCTTCCAGTTCCAGGAAGCTCGGTTGCGCGCCCGAGGGCACGCTGCCGCGGCCGATTTCGACGGAAATCTGCGCGGCGTTGCCGTGCAGGTGCGCGACCAGCACGGACTGGATGATCTTGTAGAAGGAGCCTTCCTCCTCGACCACGTCCTTGAGGCGCGTGGCCATCGGGCCGACCAGGCCATAGGCCAGGAACACGCCGAGGAAGGTGCCGACCAGGGCCGAGCCGATCATGCCGCCCAGGACTTCCGGCGGCTCGGTGATCGAGCCCATGGTCTTGATGACGCCCAGCACGGCGGCGACGATGCCCAGGGCGGGCAGGGCGTCGGCCAGGCTCTGCAGGGCGTGGGCCGGGGCCAGCACCTCGTGATGGTGCTTCTCGAGCTGCGTCTCCATGGCGTCCTCGACCTGGTGCGGGTCCTCGAGGTTCATGGTCATCATCCGCAGCGTGTCGCAGATGAAGTCGACGGCGAAGTGGTCTTTCATCACCCGCGGGAAGCGCGAGAAGATCGTGCTCTCCTTGGGGTTTTCGATGTGGCTTTCCAGGGCGATCACGCCCTTGGACTTCATGGTCTTGGTCAGCAGGAACAGCAGCGACAGCAGGTCCCGGTAGTCCGAGGCCTTCCATTTCGGGCCGGCGAACACCTTGCCGAAACCCGAGAGCGTGCCCTTGATCACCGGCACGGAGTTGCCGATCAGGAAGGCCGCGACGCCGGCGCCGCCGATCGCCATCATCTCGTGGGGCAGGGCGTGAAGGATCACGCCCAGGTTGCCGCCGGAGATCAAATAGCTGCCAAACACCAGCGCGAAGAGCAGCACGATGCCGATAATCTGAAACATTTGAAAAGGCTGTCCCCGCGACGTCCAGGCCCGACTATTGGCGATTAATGCTTAATTCCGCGTGTGCGTTTTCCGTGTTTGCACAAGGGGTCGGCGCGGACTAACAGCGACCCCATGCCCAAGCCCGCCACAGCGCCGGAAGGCCTGCCCAAGAAGACTTTCGCCATTATTTTCGGCGTCTCCCTGGTTACCGCCATGGGCAATACCGGGATGATCTCGGTGCTGCCGGCGATCGGTCGGTCCATCGGCATTCCCGACCCGATGGTGGCGGCGATCTTCTCACTCTCGGCCCTGCTCTGGGCGTTCTCCTCGCCCTGGTGGGCGCGAGCCTCCGACCGCCACGGCCGCAAGCCGCTGATGCTGATCGGCCTCTCGGGCTTCATGTTCTCGATGATCGCCTGCGCCCTGGTGGTGATGGCGGGGCTGCATAAGCTGGCCACGCCGATGATCATCTTCATCTGCTTCCTGTTCGCGCGGGCGCTGTTTGGCCTGTTCGGCTCGGCTTCCAACCCGGCGACCCAGGCCTATGTGGCCGAGCACACGCCGCCCGAGCAGCGCACCCAGTCGATGTCGAGCCTGGCCGGCGCCTTCGGCCTCGGCACCGTCATCGGGCCGTTCCTGGCGCCCTTGTTCGTCCTGCCGTTCGTCGGCCTGGCCGGGCCGATGCTCGGGTTCGCCGCGATGGCCGGTCTGATGCTGTTCGTGGTCTGGAAGATGCTGCCCGAAAGCCAGAACATGCCGGTCGCTCCGGTTCGCGCCGAGATCGCCAAGGACGCCAAGGGCGGCGATGCGACCAAGGAAAAGCCGATGTGGCGCGACACCCGCGTGCGGCCGTTCCTGATCTACGGCTTTGTCGTCGCGGTCTGCCAGACCGCCCAGGCCCAGACCCTGGGCTTCCTGATCATCGACAAGCTTGGCCTGGATCCGATGAAGGCCCAGGGCTTTATCGCCATCGCCATGATGTTCGGCGCCATGGCCGGCCTGCTGGCCCAATGGGGCATCATCCGGATGTTCGAGATGACCCCGCGCCAGCTCCTGCGCTGGGGCGTGGGCGTGGCGGCGGTGGGCAATGTGATCGTGGCCCTGCAGCCGACCTATGCGGCGGTCGTGGCCGGGTTTGCGATCTCCAGCCTGGGCTTCGGCCTGGCGCGTCCTGGCTTTACGGCGGGCGCCTCCCTGGCGGTGAACATGCACGAGCAGGCTCGCGTCGCCGGCGCCATCGCCGCGGTCAACGGCGTCAATGTGGTGCTCGCGCCGGCCTTCGTCTGGCTCTACCAGCGCGTCGCGCCGGCGCCCTTCGTGCTGTGCGCCCTGATGATGGTGGCCATGCTGGTCTACGCCCTGCGCAACGCGCAGCTGAAGAACGCCGACCCGCTGCCCGCCACCCGCGCCGACGCCGCCATGGCGACGCTGGAGAAGGGCGACGAGGGCGGGCTGTAGATGTCCTGCTTCCTCTCCCTCGGGAGAGGGTAGGTGAGGGGGCGGCGCGAAGCGGCGCTC
>JBEBYB010000043.1:0-17222 GCA_040391295.1 Phenylobacterium sp.
GAGCGTCAGCTTCCCAAGCTGAATGTCGTGGGTTCGAATCCCATCGCCCGCTCCAATTTTTCAGATGCTTCGGTGCGCCTCGGCCATTCCGTTCTGGAGCGTTTTGCGAAGGCGATCCGCAGGCGCGGTCGTATCGCCATCGACCGACCTTGGCTTTGGACGGAACGTTGGATCGGCCCCGGCGCACCTATGTCCGCTGGGGTCGGGACTGACTGTCTGGAACGCTCGACGCGCTCCTCCATGGGCTACGCCCAATCGCCGTTTACAAACCGTGATCCTCTGGGCGGTCCGGCGAGCGTGGACCTGGGCGTTCGCCTACAACCCAGATTAGCAAGGCGAGCCAACAGCTTGCGACTGGCGGATGGCGCGCTGCGCTGGCGGGCGGAAATTTTCGTTATGTGAAAAGGGGTTCTGTTTAACGTTGCAGGTTTAGGAATCAGTAAGCATTTCGAAGCTCTCACTCGCAGCAGTTGAATTTTGGCGCGCTCGACACCCGCCGAACAAGTTGTGAGTAGAGTAATGCAGGGCATTGAAGCGGCTTTCCCCATGGCTGACGGAGGAAAGACCCCGCGCCGGTCTTCCGCGCGATCCGCCCTGTTGAGCGGTGCGTCGGTCACCGGCCTGAGCGTAGCCCTGGCGGCGGCGCTCCTGACGGCGCCCGCGCCTGCCCAGGCGGCCGACATCCACTTCATCGCGCCGGGCACCGCGCCTTTTAACAATATCGCCACCTGGAGCGGCGGCGTCACGCCGACCGCCGTTGATCGGGTGATATTCGATCGGGCCGGCACCGGGGCGGTGAGCCTGATCCCGTCGGGAAGAACGGTTGGCCAGCTAGTCTTTCTCGCGCCCTATTCCAGCCCTGGGTTTGTCACGAGCCCGATTTCCAGCCTCATCACGATTGGCGGACTGGCTGGACTTGGAATCGACAATCAGGTCGATCAGCAGATCACGCTCTCTGGTAGAGTCGCGATCGGCGCCGATCAGGAATGGCGGATCAGCAGCGCTGGCGGCAGCATCTACCAACTGTCGACCGTCGCCACCCCCGTCCTCAGCCTGGGCGGTTCCATGCTCACGCTCAACGGAATCAACGCCGCCAACTATTTCCAGTTCGACAATCTCGTCTCCGGAACCGGCGGCCTGACCACGACCGGCCTCGGCACGACGATCCTCAATGGAACCAACACCTACACCGGCGGGACCTTCCTGAACGGCGGCGTGTTGTCGGTCTCCTCCGACGGCAATCTCGGCGGCGCGGCGGGCGACCTGAGCTTCGACGGCGGCGTGCTGCGGGTCACCGGTACGGCCTTCGCCAGCACCGCGCGCACCCTCAATTGGGGCGCCGGCGGCGGCGGGTTCGACATCGCTGACGCGGGAGGCGCGTTCACCGTGGGGCAAGTGCTCAGCGGCGGCGGGGGTTTGACCAAGCTGGGCGTCGGCGCCCTGACGCTGACGGGCGCCAACACCTAATACGGGCGCAACCGTGATCGAAGCGGGGACCCTGGCCCTGTCCGGTTCCGGCGGCATCGCGGCGTCCAGCGGCGTGCAGGCCGACGGCGTATTCGACATTTCGGGCACGACGACGGGCGCCTCCATCACCTCGCTGTCCGGCGACGGGAGCGTTCAACTCGGGGCGAAGACTCTCGATCTGACGGCAGCGGTCGATACGTTCGACGGCGTCATCGAAGGGACCGGCGACTTGACGCTGTCGAGAGGGACCCAGGTCCTGACCGGCGCCAACACCTATAGCGGCGCGACCAACATCAACGGCGGCGTGCTGCGGATCAACGGCGACCAGTCGGCGGCCACGGGGCTGACGACGGTGGCCGGCGGCGCGACGCTGGGCGGTTCCGGCACGGTCGGCGGCGACGTGTTGATCGAGGCCGCCGGCGTCCTGGCGCCCGGCAACAGCCCCGGCACCCTGACCATCGCCGGCGACCTGATCCTGAACGCCGCGTCGGTGCTGGACTACGAGTTCGGCCAGTCCAATGTCGTCGGCGGGCCGATGA
The DNA here is from genome assembly GCA_040391295.1 of Phenylobacterium sp. Lineage (GTDB taxonomy): Bacteria > Pseudomonadota > Alphaproteobacteria > Caulobacterales > Caulobacteraceae > Phenylobacterium. The sequence continues at coordinate 2,007 of JBEBYB010000043.1, forward strand.
ACGACCTGACCAAGGTCGGGGGCGATCTGACCCTCAATGGGAGCCTCGTCGTCCTGCTGACGGCGGGCGGGGTGTTCGACGTCGGGCTCTACCGGGTGATTTCCTATGACGGAATACTGGTCGATAACGGCCTCACCGTCGGGGCTGTGCCGCCGGGGGGCGGTTCGGTCAGCGTCCAGACCTCGATCAACGGCCAGGTGAATCTGGTCAAGGCCCCGGCGGGGGTGGCGCTCAACTACTGGGACGGGGCCGGCGCGTTGAACGCCCGCATTGACGGCGGCGACGGCGATTGGCGTCCGGCGACGCCGGCCAACTGGACGACGGAAACCGGAATGATCAATTCCGGCTACGCCAGCGGTGCGTTCGCGATCTTCGCGGCGACGCCCGGCTTGGTGACCATTAGAGCCGTCGGCGGGCCGGTCAGCGCCTCGGGCCTGCAGTTCGCCAGCAGCGGCTATCGGATCGCCGGCGACACGTTGAATCTCGGCGGACCGGCCGCGACCGTCCGGGTCGGCGACGGCACGGGCGACGGGGTGAACTATGTCGCCACCATCGACGCGGAGATCGCCGGCGCCGCCGAACTGGTCAAGACCGACCTAGGCACGCTGATCCTGAGCGCCGACAACACCTATTCCGGCGGCACGCGGGTGAGCGCCGGCAAGCTGCTGATCAATGGCGACCAGTCTGGGACCGTCGCGACCTATCAGGTCGACGCCGCCGGCGCCCTGGGCGGCTCGGGCGTGCTGGGCGGCGCGGTCGTGGTCGCGCCCGGCGGGATCCTGGCGCCGGGCGGAACCACCCCGGGAACCTTGACCATCAAACATGGCGACCTGACGCTCTCGGCGACCTCCAAGCTCAACTACCGGCTCGGCCAGGCCGGCACGGTCGGCGGGGCGCTGAACGATCTGCTGATCGTCGAGGGCGACGTGAATCTGGACGGCGTGCTCAACGTCAAGGCTTCGGCCGGATTTGGCCCCGGGATCTATCGACTGATCGACTATACCGGGACGCTGACGGACGGCGGCCTGACGCCTGGAGACGTGCCCGCCGGGACGAACACCATCCAGACCGCCATCGCCAACCAGGTGAACCTGATCCACGCCGCGCCGGCTCCGGGCGGAGGCGGAGGCGGCGGAGGCGGCGGGCCGACCCCGCCGGCCGAGCCCCCGGCGGTGTTCAACTTCTGGGACGGCGACGGCGCCCCTGGCGCCGACGGGCGGATCGGCGGCGGCGACGGAACCTGGCGCGCCACGCCGGCCAACTGGACGACGGCCGACGGCAAGGCCAACAGCGCCTATTCCGGCGGAACCTTCGCGATCTTCGCGGCCCAGGCCGGAACCGTCGCCGTCGACGGGTCGGCCGGCCCGATCAGCGTCAGCGGCATGCAGTTCGCCAGCGACGGCTACCGCGTGCTTGGCGACGCCGTCACCCTGCAGGCCGGCGAAAACATCATCCGGGTCGGGGACGGGACCAGCGCCGGCCAGGCTTTCAGCGCGACCATCGGTTCTGAGCTGACCGGCGCAGGCGCGCTCGCCAAGACCGACGCCGGAACCCTGATCCTGACCGGCGAGAGCAGCTATGCCGGCGGCACGCGGATTTCCGACGGGACCCTGCAACTGGGCGGCGGCGGAACCTCGGGCTCCGTCACCGGAAACGTCGTCAATGACGGCGTGCTGATCTTCAACCGCTCCGACGACGTCGCCTTCGCCGGGGCGTTCTCCGGCGGCGGCCTGATCGGGCAGGTCGGGGCCGGGACCCTGACGCTTAGCGCCGACAGCTCCGGCTTCGCCGGCCGCACGGAGGTCCGTACCGGAACCCTGGCGGTCGACGGGGCGCTGGGCGGCGGGGTGGAGGTGTTCTCCGGCGCCCGGCTGATCGGGACCGGCCAGGTCGGCTCGCTGGTCAGTCAGGCCGGCGGCGTGATCGCGCCCGGCCACAGCATCGGAACCCTGACCGTGGCCGGCGATTATGCGGGCGGCGGCATGCTGGAGATCGAGGCGGTGCTCGAGGGCGACAACTCGGCCAGCGACCGCCTGGTGGTCCGCGGCGCGACTTCGGGCGCGACCGCGGTCAAGGTGATCAACCAGGGCGGCCTGGGCGCCCTGACGACGAACGGCATCCCGGTGGTGCAGGTGGACGGCGCCTCGAACGGGGTCTTCACCCTGGCCAACGGCGACTACCGGATCGGGGCCGAGAACGCCCTGATCGTCGGCGCCTACGCCTATGTCCTGCGCCAGGACGGCGGGGCCGGCGCCAGCGCCGGCGATTGGCGGCTGCGCTCCAACCTCGCCGCCTTGCCGAGCGAGCCCCTGCGGCCGGCCGATCCTGAGGCGCCCAGCCAGCCTGGCGCGCCGGTCGCGCCAGATCAGCCGCTGATCACGCTCTATCAGCCGAGCGTCCCGGTCTACGAGGCCTATCCCCGCGCCCTGCAAGCGCTCAACGCGGTCGGGACCCTGCGCGAGCGCACCGGCCAGCGCCAGTGGTCCGGCGAGCAGGACAACGGCGTCTGGGGCCGGCTCGACGGCGGTCACGCGCGGTTCGAGCCGAAGGCCTCGACCAGCCTGGCCAATGTCACGCTCGACAGCTGGAAGCTGCAGTTCGGCGTCGAGCGGACGCTGCGCGACGATCAGTTCGGCGGCGTCCTGGTCGGCGGGCTGACCGCCCACTACGGCGAGGCCAAGGCCGAGGTCTCCTCGCCGTTCGGGCGCGGCGACATCGACACCAAGGGCTATGGCGTCGGCGCGACCCTGACCTGGTTCGCCGCCGCGGGCGCCTATGTCGACGCCCAGGCTCAGGCCAGCTGGTTCGACAGCGACCTGGCCTCCGACATCCTTGGGCCGCGGGCCAAGGGCGAGGGCGGCCAGGGCTACGCGCTCAGCCTGGAGGCCGGCCAGGCCTTCGCCGCCGGCGGTTCGCTGACGCTCATTCCCCAGGCGCAGCTGACCTATTCGAACACCGACTTCGACAGCTTCACCGACCGCTCCGGCGGCCAGGTCTCGTCCGACCAGGGCGACAGCCTGCAGGGCCGGCTGGGCCTGGCGCTCGACCACGCATGGTCGGGCGCGGACCAGGATCGCCAGGTCAAACTCTACGGCCTGGCCAACCTGACCTACGAGTTCCTGGACGGCGACCGGGTGAGCCTGGCCGGAACCCCGATCTCTAGCCGCGACGAGCGGCTGTGGGGCGGGCTGGGCGTCGGCGGCGGCTACGGCTGGGGCAAGGGTCGCTATTCGATCTACGGCGAGGCGTCGGCGCAGACCCCGCTGGCGAGCTTCGGCGACAGCTACGGCTTCAACGGCACGGCGGGCTTCCGCATGACGTTCTAAGGCGATTGTCAGGGCGAGCGCGGGCTCGCCCTGACAATGGTCGCTCGCGTTTCAACACGTAGCGACGCGACCGCGAACGCGCGCCTGATCGCCTTCACCGTGGCCGATATCGCCCCGCAGTCAGCGGATTTTTCGTGCAGGGTTCGGAAGCTTGCGCCCAGCAGCGCGCCGGTGGAGCCGAGCCGAGGGTGTTCGGCGATCACATGGCCGGGATCGACTGTAAGGCCCGTCAAGCGCGGGTCGGCGACCCCGCCTACCCCGAACGGCTTGCCTCCCGCCCGCGCGGCGCGGGCGACGGTATCGAGAAGTTCGTGCCCCCATAGCGAGTGGAGGTTGGCATAGCCGCAGTCGAGGGCCAGGTCGTTGAGTCCGACATGGAACTCGCCGACGAGGTCGCTCGCGAGCAACCTTGGCAGGTCACGCACCGCCCCCACGGTCTCCACCAGCGGAATGACGATCGCGCGCCCCCCGACGCACTCTGCGAACCGGAGCGGGGCGTCCGCGTCCTGAAAATAGGGCAGCATGAGGCCATCGGCGCCCAAGGCGAGGGCCTGGTCGATCTGCTGGGCGGAACCTTCATGCCAGGGATCGAGCCGCAGGAAGAAACTGCCGACGGGCAGCACCGCGCGGACGGCCGCGGCGTCGTCCCAGCCATACTCGGAAATGAACAGCGGCCGTCCTGCCTGCCGCTCGGCCTTTCCGAGGCGCTCGAGGTCCACCAGTATTCGGTCGACGCCGGCGCGATGGGCCGCTTGGGCAAGTCGCGCATCGCCACAGATGAGCGTGAGCCGGAAGATCGCGTTGTTCACTGTGAGGCGATCATGGATCCGGGCCATTGATAGGGGATATCCGGATGGTCCTCGGCCACCCGGACCTCGTCGATCAAGGGCAGGTTGATGGCGCGGTTGTTCATGTGGAGCAGCCGCGAGGGCTCGGGGCCGCAGGCGCGGAACCCATGCCAAATGCCGGCATCCACCACCACCAGCTTGGGATCGGCCGCGTCGAGCATGATCTCGACGGGCGCCTGGTCCGCGAGCCGCCGATCATGCAGCACCAGCAATGTCCGACCCGCCAGCGGAAACACCTGGTCGACCTGCGTCCGATGACAGTACCAGGCCTTGACGACGCCCGGCAGCGTTGTGGTGGTGTAGACCTGATCCACGCTCGTTCCGAACGGATCGTCGGCGCGCCAGACTTCCTGGAGCCCGCCCTTGGCGTTTGTGACGGCGTGGCGGCGGGCTTCGAAAACGCCGGCCATGGGCTGCTCCAGCCACCCCTCGGCAAGCATATCGGCCCTTAGCACCGGCCGGGCCGCCAGCAGCAGGCGTCGATGCTGTTCGCGTAGCTGCGCCTCTTCCTGATGGTATTGCGCCCCGAGCCTTCTGGCCCGGTCGCCCGGCTTCATGCGCGGACTCAGCTCGCGATAGCGCCGGATCAGATACGCCTCGCCGAGATGCTTGTAGTGGAGCAGATCGAAGCTGGTTTCGCGCGCGCTGACGGCTCTTCCTGTCGGATTGGCGTAATGCCGGCCCGCGGCGTAGTTGATCTCATCGATCATATCGGGGGCGAAGATCGCCGCCTTGGCCATTCCACGGCTGTGGACGCCTCGATTGGCCGTTCGCACCAGCGGCCCTTCGCGGGGGAAGTCCTCGGTCACCATGTCCCAGCCGCGCGGGCGGATCATGGTGCGGCCAAGCTGCTTTTCCGTGGCCAGGGCTTCGCGCGGCGAAGGGTGATGGAGCAACTCGTCGATGTTGACGACGATCACCCAGTCGGCGGCGCCGCGGGATTCCTTCCAAGCGTGATTGTAGAAGTCGCGGGCCGCCTCGACGAAGGAATCCCCCTTGTTCTGGAAGCGGCGCAACTCGACGTCGGGCTGGTCGGCCAGGTACTCAGCCGACCCGTCATCCGATCCATCGTCATACAAGAAGAAGCGATCCACGAAGGGGCGGTAGTGCTCCAGGAAAAAGGGCAGGATCTCGCGCTCGTTCCATACGAGCGCCCACAGGTGGACTGCGCCCTTCGGCCCGATTGATCCATTGGGCGATGTCGATGCTTGGTCGACTGAAGTCTGCGATTCCAACGATTACGCCCGCTAAACATACAAAAGGAAGTCACCAACGGCGGCGCTTTGGCCCTCGGGGTCTGGTCGTCTCCGAGCCCGCCGATCCCAGCGACCGTTGCGCCTTGTGCCCGCGTCAACGGTGCTCGCCAAGGGGCGGGGTGCGGCGACTATTTTCAATGATCGGGTCGACGGCGCCCAGCCCGCGGCACATGCTGGCGTTATTCGAGACGCAGGCCGTCGGGGCGCGGGTCTCGAAGGGGCGTGGACGGGTTGGAAAACTCTACACCATCGGTGCGCTTCCGGCTGCCCGACCCGGCGTTGCGACGCTTCATCACCGCCTATTATTTCGTCGAGGTTCCGGCTGGGATCGTCGAGGATCTGCTGCATCCCGAATGGGCCAATATCCGCTTCGTGCTGGACGGTCATTGGGCGATGCGGCTCGACGGCCGGGTCTATGATCCGGCCCCGCCGGCGGCGCTGTTCGGCCCTACCAGCGTAACCGGGACCGTGCGCGGCCAGGCCGGCACGGTGCTGGGCGTCGGCCTGTTGCCGCTGGGCTGGGCGCAGTTCTTCAAGCTGCCCGCCGCCGAGTTCGCCGACCGGGTGACGCCGCTGGCGGACGTGCTGGGCGAGCGGGCGACGCAGACCCATGCCGCCCTGCTCGCGGCCGGCGACGACGACGGGCAGGTGGCGATCCTGGATGAGTTGTTCACCGCCATGGCCGGCGCGGGCGGTTCACCTGACGCCGTGCTGGTCCGCGCCCACGACCTGCTGGTCGATCCGGCCATCGGTTCGGTCGAGGTCTTGGCCCAGGCGTTGGGGATCTCGTCCCGCCACCTGGCGCGGCTGTCGCTGCGCAAGTTCGGCTTCGCACCCAAGCTGCTGCTGCGCCGTCAGCGGTTCCTGCGCACCTTGCAGGAACTTCGCGACCATCCGGGCGAGGGTTGGGCCGGCCTGATCGACGCCTGGTACTATGACCAGTCGCACTTCGTCCGCGACTTCCACCGGTTCATGGGCATGTCGCCCTCGGCCTATTTCGCCTTGCCGCACCGACTGCTCGGGCCGGCCGCGCGCGCCCGGATGGCCGCGCTCGGCGCCTCGCTCCAGGGCCTGCACACAGCGCAGGCGGGCGGGTCCGTTTTATCCAATCCGGCGACGTAGAGTTCCCGCACTCTCCGCGGATCGGCGTCACGACCGGCGCCTTCGGGGGAGGGTGACGAGATGGGGCCGAAACTTTCGGGCGGCTTGGCCGCGACGTTCTTGGGCTTGATGCTGGCCTCGGCCGGGACGGGCCAGGCGTACGCGGCCAAGCCGCTCATCAATCTGGGGCCGAAGACCGCGCCGGTGAGCGAGCCGGTGTCGTTCGGCGCCGGGGACGACCTTTCGGGCCAGGGCGCTTCGCTGATCTGGCAAAACGAGCGTGAAGCCGCGCGCGGCCTGCGCCAGGTGGTGATCGCCTCGTTCCAGGTGGAGTTCGTCACCAATTCCGGCGCGACCTCGACCGGTTCGGGCCTGTCGCAGTCCCAGGTCAGCTACACCCTGAACGGGCCGAGCCCGCAGGACATGCAGGCCATCACCGACGCCTACTACGCCAAGTTCGTCGCCGACCTCGAGGCCGCCGGCGTCAAGGTGATCCCGCTGGACGAGGCGACGGCGCGCAGCCCCGGCCTGGCGCGGTTGATGAACATGGCCAAGCCCGCGCCCTATGTGCGTGGCAAGGCCAACCGCAGCGCCTTCTACTCGCCGCCTGGCATGAAGTTCTACTTCACGCCCAACGACGGCCGCGCCAAGGCGTTCGGCGACACCATGACCACCACCGGCTCGCAGGTGCCCGAGGAGATGGCGATGCGCGAGTTGGACGCCGGAGTCATGGGCGTTCGCATGGTGGTCGACTTCGCCGAGATCCAGGCCCGCGGACGCGGGGTGCTGGGCATGCGCCCGATGACCGCCAAGGTGACCAGCAAGGCCAATGTCGCCCTGCTGCCGACCGACACCCAGCTGTGGGTGATCACGCCGAAGGCCAAGTCGACGACCATGGATCTGGGCCACCGGCTTCGCTACGCCCTGACCGGCCCGTTGGTGATGCCGGGCAGCGTGGTCTCGGCGAGCGACACCACCACCGGCGCCAGCAAGATGGGCGACGCGGTCGGCAGCGCCATCGGCCTGCTGGCCGGGGCGGGCGGTATGCAGAAGACCCGCACCTACGAAGTGACGGTCGATCCGACGATCTGGCGCCAGGACGTCTCGGCGGCGATCGAACAGGTCGGGGCCCTGATGATCGCTCGGTTGAAACAGGACCTCTGACGCAGGCCAGCCGCGAAGGGGTTCAGCCCTTGAGCGGCAGCGGTAGGCCGGCCCAGATCACCTCCACTCGGTCGGCCGCCGCGGCCACTTTCTGATGCATCCATCCGGCCTCGTCGCGGAAACGCCGAGCCAGGGCGTTGTCGGGCACGATGCCTTGGCCGACCTCGTTGGAGATGACCACCAGAGCGGCCGGGCTCTGCGCCAAGGCCTCGACCAGATCGGCGACGGCGGGCGCGATCTGCGCCTCCGCCATCATCTGGTTGGTCAGCCACAGGGTCAGGCAATCGACCACCGCCACGTCGCCGGGGGCCAGGCCGCGCACCGCCCCGGCCAGGTCCAGCGGCTCCTCGATCGTCGTCCAGGCGTCGTCACGTTCAGCCTGGTGGCGGGCGATGCGCTCGGTCATTTCGGCGTCCAGCGCCTGGGCCGTGGCGATCATGATCAGTCGCCCCTGCGAGAGTTCTTGGGCGCGCGCCAAGGCGTGGCTGGTCTTGCCCGATCGGGCGCCGCCCAGGATGAAGGTCAGGCTCATCGGGATTGACGCTCCGCATGGCAAGGCCTAGTGGGGCCTCGCGACAGGTTCCCCGCAAGGGGATTAATAGGGAACTCAGGTGAGACACCTGGGCTGCCCCCGCAACTGTAAGCGGCGAGCCCGCGCGTCATAAGCCACTGGACGATGGTCGTAAAAGACCTGGTCTGGGAAGGCGGCGCGCATCGGCTGTGACCCGTGAGCCAGGAGACCTGCCTGACGCAGTCGTCCTTCGGACGGTCGGTGGGACCGGACGAACGGGTATTTTCCCGAGAGACGACGTCCGTCACCTGCGTGCAAGCGCCGGTTCGTCGTCACACGTCTGGGGGATACCCGATGAAGACCATTCTATTCGCCACCACCGCCGCGGTTCTGTGCGGTCTCTCCACCCATGCCGCGGCCCAGTCCGCCTCGACGATCGCCGTCGCCAGCGTCGGCGAACTGGTGGTCACCGCCAATCGTTCGCCGCAGGAAGCCGAGCGCGTCGGCCAGAGCGTCACCGTCCTGGACACCGCCGCTATCAAGGCCAGCCAGGCGGTCGATGTCTCGACCCTGCTGGCCCAGACGCCGGGCGTCTCCTTCTCGCGCAACGGCGGGGTCGGCGGTTCGACCTCGGTGCGCATTCGCGGCGCCGAGGGCGATCAGACCGTGGTGGTGATCGACGGCGTGAAGCTGAACGACCCCTCCACCGCCGGCGGCGGCTACAACTTCGCCAACCTGCTGGCCGGCGATATCGGCCGCATCGAGATCCTGCGCGGCGCCCAGTCGACCCTGTGGGGCAGCCAGGCCATCGGCGGCGTCGTCAACATCATCACCGCCGAAGCGCAGTCCCCCTTCGAGGCCAACATCACCGCCGAGGGCGGCTCGATGGGCACGGGCTATCTGCGCGCCGCGGCCGGCGGCAAGACCGACCGCGTCACCTGGCGCCTGGCCGGCGGACGCTATGAGACGGACGGCGTCTCCTCCTATCGCTTCGGCAAGGAGAAGGACGGCTACGAGAACACCGGCTTCAGCGGCCGGGCCGTGGTCCGCGCCACCGAGGCGGTCTCCATCGACCTGCGCGGCGTCTACTCCAAGGGCAAGAACAACTTCGACGGTTTCCCGCCGCCCAACTACGTCTTCGGCGACACCCCGGAATACGGCGAGACCGAGGAGTTCGTCGGTTACGCGGCGCTCAACTTCGACCTGTTCGACGGCGCCCTGCAAAGCCGCATCGCCTATGGCTACACCCGCACCAACCGCCAGAACTTCAATCCCGACCAGGCGATGACCGACGTCACCTTCGATGCGCGCGGCGAGAACAAGCGTTGGGAATACCAGGGCGTCTGGACGATCAACGACGCCTGGACCGCCACCTTCGGCGGCGAGATCGAAGACTCCAAGATGCGCTCGGCCTCGCCCAGCGCCTTTGATCCGAACCCGGCCGCCGCCAACGCCAAGGCCGGGATCGACGGCCTCTACGCCCAGGTCCAGGGCGAGATCGTCAGCGGCCTGACCCTGACCGCCGGCCTGCGCCGCGACAGCCACGACACCTTCGGCGACAAGACGCTGGGCCAACTCGCCGCCGCCTGGTCGCTGAACGACGGGAACACCATCCTGCGCGCCAGCTTCGGCCAGGGCTTCAAGGCTCCGACCCTCTACCAACTCTACAGCGAGTACGGGAACACCGCCCTGGCGCCGGAAGAGGCCGACGGCTGGGACGCCGGGGTCGAGCAGCGTTTCGCCGGCCGGTTCATGGTCCGCGCGACCTATTTCGACCGCGACACCACCAACCAGATCGACTTCGTCTCCTGCACGATGCTTACGACCAACCCGCTGTGCTTCGTGAACGGGGTTCGTCGCTCGGGCGTCTATGACAACACCGCGCGCGCCAAGGCCCACGGCGTCGAACTGGAAGGCTCGGTCGATCTCGGCCCGCTGCAGGTCCTGGCCAACTACACCTGGACCGACACCGAGAACGACTCGGCCGGAAACGCCAATCGCGGAAAGCAGCTGACGCGCCGGCCCGAGCATCAGGCCAACATCCTGACCACCTACACCTGGAGCAACGACGCCACCCTGGGCGCGGCGATCCGCTATGTCGGGGCCAGCTTCGACAACGCCGCCAACAGCTACGTCCTGCAGAGCTACACCCTCGTCGACCTGCGGGCGTCCTATCCGGTGAGCGAGACCTTCGAGGTCTATGGCCGCGTCGAGAACGCCTTCGACGACAGCTACGAGACCACCCGCAACTACGGCTCGCCGGGACGTGGGGCCTATGTCGGTGTCCGCGCCAAGTTCTGACCCGAACCTGGAGGAGTTCCTCCGTCACGGCGGCCGGCTGGCCGCGGCGCGACGCGCGTTTCCGGACGCGCCCGCGCCGTGGCTGGACCTGTCGACCGGCATCAACCCGCGTCCCTGGAAGGGGGCGCGGGCCACCGCGGCCAGCCTGACGCGGTTGCCCGATCCCGAAGAGATCGCCGCCCTGGAAGCCGCCGCGGCGGCCGCCTTCGGCGTCTCGCCCGATTGTGTGGCCGCCGTGCCGGGCGCGGAGGCGGCCCTGCGCGCCTTGCCGCGTCTGCTGGGCGCGCGCTCGGTCGCCATCGCCGCCCCGACCTATGGCGGCCATGCCGAGGCCTGGCGCCTGGCCGGGGCCAAGGTGCAGTTGGTGGCGCCGGGCGACCTCGCCGCTGCGGCGAGCGAAGCGGTGGTGGTGGTCAATCCGAACAATCCGGACGGCGCCCGCCGCGCGGATCTGGAGGCGGGCGAGCGCTGGCTGATCGTCGATGAGTCGTTCGTCGAGACCGCGCCCGAACTCAGCGTCGCGACCCGCGCCGGCGGCCGGCTGATCGTGCTGCGCTCGTTCGGCAAGTTCTACGGCCTGGCCGGCGTGCGCCTGGGCTTCGTGATCGCCGAGCCGGGGCTGGCCGCCCGCGTCGGCGCCCAGTTCGGCGATTGGCCGGTCAGCGCCGAGGCCATCGCCGCCGGCGCCGCCGCCTATGCCGACAGCGCCTGGCGCGAGCGCACGGCCGCGCGACTGACCAGGGACGCCGCCCGGCTGGACGCCCTGCTGGTCAGGGCCGGTTTCGAGATCGTCGGCGGAACCTCGCTGTTCCGGCTGGCCGCGACGCCTGACGCGGCCGGCCGTTTCACCGCCTTGGCGCGGCGGGGCGTGCTCACACGGCCCTTTCCCGATCAGCCGACCTGGCTCAGGTTCGGCCTGCCAAAACCCAAAGACTGGCCCAGACTACAATCCGCCCTGGAGGGCTCCCGCCGATGAGCGACGAAGAAGACGTCAAGAACGCCGAGCACAAGGCCGCCATGCAGGCGCTGAAGGCCGAGCGCGACGAACTGATGGCCACCAAGACCGACGAGGCGCCTGGCCTGCTGCTGGTCCACACCGGCGACGGCAAGGGCAAGTCGACGGCGGCCTTCGGCATGGTCGCCCGCGCTCTGGGCTGGAACCAGAAGGTCGGCATCGTCCAGTACATCAAGGGCAAGTGGATCACCGGCGAGCGGCAGTTCTTCAAGAGGTTCCCCGACCAGGTCAGCTACGAGATCATGGGCCAGGGCTTCACCTGGGACACCCAGGACCGCGCCCAGGACATCGCGGCCGCGGAGGCCGCCTGGGCCACCTCGGTCGAGATGCTGCATGATCCCGAGCTTGATCTGGTGATCCTGGACGAACTGAACATCGCCCTGCGCTACGACTATCTCGACATCGACAAGGTGGTCGCCGACCTGAACGCCCGGCCGCGCGACAAGCACGTGGTCATCACCGGCCGCAACGCCAAGCCGGAGCTGTTGGCCATCGCCGACCTCGTCACCGAGATGACCCTGGTCAAGCATCCGTTCGATCAGGGCATCAAGGCTCAGCGCGGGATCGACTTTTGAGCTGGAGGATCACCCGGCGCTCGGTGCTCGCCACCGGCGCGGTGGTGGGGCTGGGCGGGGCTGCGGGAAACGATCCACGTCGTATCGTTTCGCTCAACCCCTGCCTGGATGTGATCCTTGTCCACCTGGCCGACCGCGCTCAGATCGCCGCGCTCAGTCACTATTCGCACGAACCCTCCAGCTCCAGCCTCGGCGAACTGGGGCGGACCTTCCCGTTCACCTATGAGAGCGCCGAGGAGGTGCTGGCCCTGGCGCCCGACCTGGTGCTGACCGGCCGCCATTCCTCGCCCGCCACCCGCGCGGCGCTGAAGCGGCTGAACATTCGCGCCGAACTGTTCGGTGTGCCCAACACGCTCGAGGAAAGCCTGGAGCAGGTGCGCCAGATGGCCCGCGCCGTCCATCGCCCGGCGCGCGGCGAGGCCCTGGTCGCCAGGATCGCGGCGGCCGTCGCCGCCGCCGCGCCGCCGCCGGGCACGCCGAAGCTGACGGCCCTGATCTACCAGTCCGGCGGCTTCGCCTCGGCCCAGGGGACGCTGATGGACGACATGATGCGCCGCGCCGGGTTTGAGAACGCCGCCTCGCGCTATGGGCTGAAGCGCACCGGCAATGTGCCGCTGGAGAACCTGATCGCCGATCCGCCCGACGTGCTGCTGGCCGGCGAGACCAAGCCCGGCGCTCCGACCTGGGCCGACCGGGTGCTGAACCATCCGGCCCTGTCGCGCGTCGCCCACCGCATGCACCGCGCCAGCTTCCCGCAGCAGCTCACCTTCTGCGGCGGGCCGGTGCTGATCCAGACCGCGCAGATGCTGGCTCGCGCCCGGCAAGGCGCCCTGGCTCTTCGCGCTGAGGAAGCCCGCGCATGAGCCGCCGCCAGACCACCATCATCGCCCTGGTCGCGCTGACCGTGCTGCTGTCGATGGTCAGCATGGCCGCCGGCCGCGTCTGGGTCCCGTTCAGCGACTGGCTGGACCGCGGCGATCCGCGCTGGGCGATCATCTTCGAACTGCGCCTGCCGCGCACCATCCTGGCTATCGGCGTCGGCGCGGCGCTCGGCATGTCGGGCGCGGCCATGCAGGGCTACACTCGCAATCCACTGGCCGATCCCGGCGCGCTCGGCGTCTCCTCGATGGCCGCCCTGGGCGCGGTGCTGACCCTCTATCTGGGCGCCGGCGCGGCCGAGCCCTGGGTGATCGCCGCCGCCGCCATGATCGGCGCCCTGATCGCCGTCATGCTGCTGCTGGCGCTGTCGGGCCAGGCCTCCAGCATCGTCACCTTCATCCTGGCCGGGGTGATCCTTCAGACCATGGCCGGGGCGGGCGTCGCCCTGGCGCTCAGCCTTGCGCCCAATCCCTGGGCGGTGAACGAGATCATCAACTGGCTGATGGGCTCGCTGGCCGACCGCAGTCTTGGCGAGGTGCAGATGGCCCTGCCGCTGATCGCTGCCGGCTGCGTCATGCTGATGTTCATCGGCCGGGGCCTGGACGCCCTGACACTCGGCGAAACCGGCGCCCGTTCGCTGGGCGTCAACATGACCGCCACCCGCTGGATCTTGGCGATCGGCGTGGCCCTGACCGCCGGCGCCAGCGTCGCGGTCACCGGGGTGATCGGCTTCGTCGGCCTGATCGTGCCGCATCTGCTGCGGCCGCTGGTGGGGGCCAGGCCGGGCGGGCTGCTGATCCCCAGCGCCATCGGCGGGGCGGTGCTGGTGCTGGCCGCCGACATCGCCGTGCGCCTGACCCCGGCCGCGGGCGAGGTGAAGCTGGGCGTCGCCATGGCCGTGCTCGGCGGCCCGTTCTTCTTCGCCCTGCTGCTCTCGCTTCGCCGGAGGATCGCATGAGCACGCTCAGCGCCCACGACATCGAAGTCCGTCTCGGCGGCAAGCCGGTGGTGGCCGGCGTCGCGGCGACCTTCCAGTCCGGCACGGTGACCGCGATCCTGGGCCCCAACGGCGCCGGCAAGTCGACCCTGCTCGCCTGCCTGGCGGGCCTGCGCAAACCCAATGCGGGCCACGTCCGATTGGACGAGACCGACGTGCTGTCGATGCACGCCCGCGCCCGCGCCCGCCGCATCGGCTTTATCCCGCAGACGCCGGAAGTCGCCTGGGCCGTTGAGGCGCGCATCCTTGTCGGCCTTGGCCGCACACCCTTCATCGGCTCCAGCGGCCTGTCGCTGGAGGACGCCGCCGCCATCGACCGCGCCATGGAGGCGGCCGGCGTCGCCGAGCTGGCTGACCGCGACGTCACCACGCTGTCGGGCGGCGAGCGCGGCCGGGTGCTGATCGCCCGCGCCCTGGCCGGCGATCCCGAGTGGCTGCTGGCCGACGAACCGCTGACCGGGCTCGACCCCGGCCACCAGCTCGACGCCGGCGATCTCTTCCGCGCCATGGCCCACGAGCAGGGCCGGGGGGTGATCGTCACCCTGCACGACCTGTCGCTGGCCGCGCGCATCGCCGACCGCATCATCGTCATGGCGGCCGGCAAGGTGCTGGCCGACGGCCCGCCGGGGGAGGCTCTCTCGCCCGAAGTCATGGCCCGCGCCTACGGCGTCCGCGCCCGCGTCATCGAGGGCGCCGGCGGACCGCTGATCGAGATCGTCGGGCGTGGCGGCTGATCCCTGGCTGGTCCTCGGCGCGGCGGCGGTGGAGGGCCTGGCAGGCTATCCGCGCGGGCTGCATGCGATCCTGCCCCACCCGGTCGCCTGGATCGGCTGGCAGCTTCGCGCGCTTGAACGGCGGCTGAACCGGGGCGGCGACCGCACGCGCCGCATCGCCGGCGTCGTCACCCTGCTGATCGTCGCCGGATCGGCGGCCGGCGCCGGCCTGTTGCTCGACCACCTGCTCACGGGTTGGTGGCTGATCCTCGCCGCGCTCATAGGCTCCCTCGGCCTCGCCGCCCGCAGCCTCCACGACCACGTCGCCGCCGTCGCCCGCGCGCTGGGGGCTCCCCGCGAACATTTCCTCCCCTGCAAAGCGGGGGAGGGGGACCGCCCGCAGGGTGGTGGAGGGGGCGAGCCTCAAGCTCAGCGCTCAGTCATGGGCCCCCCCCCCCCCCGTTGCGGGCCCCCCCCCCCCAACACGGGGGGCGGAAGTAAATGCGGCCGCCCGGGGGGACAGCCCCCCC
>JBEBYB010000044.1:0-17221 GCA_040391295.1 Phenylobacterium sp.
CGCGCCTACGCCAGAATGCGACAATCTCACCGTTTAAGGCTGCAGGGCGCCCGTTTTGATCATTGCGCGTACTCGGAGCATGGGGTTGAAAAAGTGGCTTCTCCTCGCGGTCGTTATCGCCGGTTTCAGCGGCAAGTGGGATTTGCAGGCACCTCCGTACGATCGCGGTCGCGGCATGCAAGCTTAGGCGTTTGCAGGAATAAGGTGGATTCCGTGGGCTGTTGCGGCTCTTCTGGCCTTGCTCAAGGCGGGGGCCAGGAGGTGTTGGTGCAACTTGGCGCGATCATTCTAAGTGGCGGGGCCTCCAGCCGCATGGGGGACGATAAGGCGCTCATGGACTGGCTCGGTCGCCGTGCCGTGGATCGTGTGGCCGAGCTTGCATTGCAGGTCGGAGCGGAGATCGTTGTCACCGTGGGGACCACCGACTACGGCCTGCCGCTCGTCGCCGAGGAGACGCCGCTGGGCGGCCCGGTGGGCGGCGTGCTGGCGGGAACTGCGGCCTTGCGCAATGCTGGATGCCTGCGCGCTCTGGTGCTGGCGGTCGATGCGCCCAGCCTGGCCGCCTCGGACCTGGCGTCTTTGCTGGCTGTCGATGCCGCCGGCGCCGCCTATGAAGGTCTGCATCTTCCGCTGGTTGTGGCGCTGGGCGCCCTGCCGGCCGACGCGCGGGCCGATTGGCCGATGGCGCGGCTGGCTGAGCGGGCAGGGGTCGTACGGCTTGCCGCGCCCACCCAGGCCCAGGCCAGGCTGCGGGGGGCCAACACCCCGGAAGAGCGCGAGGCCCTGCTGGCGGAGCTGGCCGCTCGGGAGGGCGCCCAAAATCGGGGCGCCGGCTGACCGCGAATTGAGCGTTTCATCACCGTGGCGTTGGAAACAGGCTGAAGGCCTCCGCCTTCAGCCTGCCCGTCCGCATTAGTCCAACCGTATGCGCGTCTTGGTGATCGATCCTGATTTCGCTCGAGCAGCGCTCGTGGCCGAAGGCCTGGCGGGCGTCGATCCGCTCGAGGTGCGCCATCGGTCGTTCTATGACGAAGCCGAGGCTGCGGCCTTCGCGCCCGACGTCGTGGTGGTGGCCACCGAAAGCCCCGACCGGGACACCATCGACAGTTTGCGCGACGCTAGCCTGGCCAATCCTCGCCCGGTTGTGATGTTCGTTGATCGCTCGGAGCCGGGACTGGCGGAAGCCGCCGTCCGGGCCGGAGTGGCGGCCTATGTCGTCGACGGTCTCGCGCCTGGCCGGGTGCGCGGCGTCCTGGAGGTCGCGATGAGCCGCTTCCAGCTCATGAACCAGCTGCGCAAGGATCTGGACAAGGCCAAGGCCGACCTCGTCTCGCGCAAGACCATCGAGCGCGCCAAGGCCTTGCTGATGAAGGAGCGGGGGCTGGAGGAGGCGGAGGCCTACAAGCTGCTGCGCAAACTCTCGATGGACACCGGCCGGCCGCTCGGGGCTGTCGCGGCTGATCTGCTCGCCTTTGCCGGGGTGCTGAAGGGAGACGCCTCATGAGCGGGCCGTTGAAGCTGGGCTTCATGCCGTTGGACGACGCGGCGGGGTTGATCGTCGCCAAGGCTCTCGGCTTCTTCGTCGACGAGGGGCTGGACGTCGAGCTGTCCCGCGAGGCGTCCTGGGCGACGATCCGCGACAAGGTGGCGGTGGGGGCGCTGGACGGCGCCCATATGCTGGCGCCGATGGCGCTCGCCCAGAGTCTAGGGATCGGCAGCGAGGCCACCGCGATGGTCGCGCCGATGGCCCTGGCCACCGACGGCGCGGCGATCACCATATCCACACGGCTGGGTCTTGGCGCAAGTCCGAGCGCGGACGGCCTCGCCGACCTTATCGCTCAGCGGCGAGAGATGGGCGCCGGCCTGCTGACCTTCGGCGTGGTGTTTCCATTCTCCACCCACAACTACCTCCTACGCCTATGGCTGGCGGAGGCTGGGCTGGAACCTGATCGTGGCGTCCGCATCGTGGTGGCGCCGCCGCCGCGCATGGCCGAGCTGTTGGCCGGGGGCGTGATCGAGGGGTTCTGCGTCGGCGAGCCATGGAACGCCGTGGCGGTGAACGCCGGGGTCGGGGTTGTCGCGGCGCGCGGCGCGGCGATCGCGCCGGGAGCGCCGGACAAGGTGTTCGGCGTCACCCGGGCCTGGTCGCAGGCGAATCCCGAGATCCTTCAGGCGGTCTTGCGGGCGCTGCTGCGCGCGCTCGCCTGGGCCGATGAGGCGGAGAACCGCGAGGCCTTGGCGGCGCTGCTGGCTGAACCCCAGCACGTCGGCGTGGCGAGCGACGCCATCGCCGCGAGCCTGCGGCATGTCGTGTTCCATCGCGGCGGAGCTGCCCGGCCTGACACGGCGCAGGTGACATGGCTGCTGGACCAGATGCGGCGCCGGGGCCAGATCCCGCCGGGCGCCGACCTCCAGGCGGCGTTGGCGGTCTACGCGCCGGACCTGCACGACCAGGCGGCGGTTCTCGCCTGAAAAGCAGTCAACGGGCGAAATCGGGCGCCTAGGTTTTGCACTGCAGCATGATTGGCGCTCGGCCAACGCCCATGCGGCGTGACGACGGGGCCGGGCGGTGTCCTCCTAGTCTCAGGCCCAGGACAACGGCGTTCGCGGCTTCTTGGATCGGCTCGATGAAGAGCCCTCCCAAAACCCTCGGCGACGCCGCCGCTTCCGTTCAATTCGTACGGGGCTCATCCGATGCTGAATCGCTCGTTCCTGAAGGCGGGGCACACGCCGACCCTGCTGTCCGCGTTCCTCTATTTCGACCTTAGTTTCATGGTCTGGGTGATCCTTGGCCCGCTGGGCGTCGCGATCGCCAAGGACTTCAATCTCGACCCCGCCCAGAAGGGGTTCATGGTCGCCTTGCCGGTGCTCTCCGGGGCGCTGTTGCGGCTGGTAGCCGGCGTCCTGGTCGATCACATCGGTCCCAGGAAGACCGGGATCATCGCCCAGCTCGTCGTGCTCGCCGGCCTTGGCGCCGCCTGGCTGATCGGCATCGACAGCTATCACAAGGTCCTGGCGCTCGGCCTGGTGCTCGGCGTGGCGGGGGCCTCCTTCGCCATCGCCCTGCCGCTTGCTTCGCGCTGGTATCCGCCGGAGTTCCAGGGGCTGGCCCTGGGGATCGCCGGCGCTGGCAATTCGGGCACGGCCCTGGCGGCCCTGTTCGCGCCGAGCCTGGCCCAGGCCTACGGCTGGACCAACGTGATCGGCCTGGCCTGCCTGCCGCTGGCGGTCGCCTTCGTCACCTTCCTGATCTTCGCCAAGGACGCGCCGAACCCGCCGCCGCCCAAGGCGCTGACCGAGTACCTCGACGTGCTCAAGACGCCGGACGCCTGGTGGCTGATGCTGCTCTACAGCGTGACCTTCGGCGGCTTCGTCGGCCTCTCGTCCTCGCTCACCATCTACTTCAACGCCGAGTACGGGCTCAGCCCGGTGACGGCGGGCTTCTTCACCGCGGCCTGCGTGTTCGGCGGTTCGTTCCTGCGCCCGGTGGGCGGCGCGCTGGCCGATCGGTTCGGCGGCGTTCGGACCCTGACGGTGGTTTACATCCTGGCCGCACTCGGCCTCGCCTTGGCCAGCTTCCACGCTCCCAATGTCTGGCTCGGCTTCTCCGTCCTGCTCTTCAGCATGATGGCGCTCGGCGCAGGCAATGGAGCGGTGTTTCAGCTCGCGCCCCAGCGGTTCGGCAAGGAGATCGGCGTGGTCACCGGCCTGGTCGGCATGACCGGCGGCGTTGGCGGCTTCTACCTCGCCGCCAGCCTCGGCTGGGCCAAGCAGACGACGGGTTCGTACCAGGCCGGATTGCTGGCCTTCGCCGCCCTCGCCCTGGTGGCCCTGACTTGCCTGACCGGGGTCAAGGCGCGGTGGCGCAAGACCTGGCCCGCCGCAGCTGACGCCGCCGGCTCCCCCTCGCGCGTTTGATCGGAGACACCCTCATGGCCAAGGAACGACTGATCGTTGTCGGCAACGGCATGGCCGGCTGCCGGGCGGTGCAAGAGGTCTTGAAGCGCGATCCGGGTCGCTACGAGATCACCATCTTCGGCGCCGAGCCGCGGGTGAACTACGACCGCATCATGCTCTCGCCGGTGCTGGCCGGAGAGAAGACCTTCGCCGACATCGTGATCAACGACGAGGCCTGGTACCGGGACAACGCCATCACCCTGCATGCCGGCCGGGCGGTGCAGGCCATCGACCGCGAGGCGCGTATCGTCCGCGCCGAGGGCGGGCTGGAGGTCGGCTATGACCGGCTGATTCTGGCCACCGGGTCTGATCCGATCCGGCTGCCGCTGCCGGGCGGCGACCTGCCGGGCGTCGTCACCTTCCGCGACCTGGATGACGTGGAGGCGATGGTCGCCGCCTCGGGCCAACCTGGCGCGAAGGCGGTGGTGATCGGCGGCGGCCTGCTGGGGATCGAGGCCGCCTACGGCCTGGTGCGCAGGGGCATGGCGGCCACGGTCGTTCACCTGGTGGACGTGCTGATGGAGCGCCAACTCGACGCCTCGGCAGGCTTCCTGCTGGCCGATGCGCTGGCGGGCAAAGGGGTCGCCACCGAGCTGGGCGCGGTCTCCGAAGAGATCGCCGGGGTCGATGGCCGGGTCGCCGGTCTCAAGCTCAAGGACGGCCGCACCTTGCCATGCGACCTGCTGGTCATGGCGGTCGGCATCCGTCCCAACACCAGCCTGGCCAAGGCGGCCGGGCTGGAGGTCGGGCGCGGCCTGATCGTCGATGATCAGATGCGCACCTCCGATCCGCGCATCTCGGCGGTCGGGGAATGCGTCGAGCATCGCGGCCAATGCTACGGCCTGGTCGCTCCGATTTGGGAGATGTGCAAGGCGCTGGCCGCCGGCCTGACCGACACCGCCGGAGCCTATGAGGGCTCGGTGCTCTCGACGCGCCTGAAGGTGTCGGGCGTCGACGTCTTCTCCGCGGGCAAGTTCGCGGGCGGGGAGGGGTGCGAGGACATCGTGTTCCGCGACGCCGGACGCGGGGTCTACAAGCGCGTGGTGCTTGAGAACGGCAAGGTCGCCGGCGCCGTGCTGTTCGGCGATGCGGCGGACGGCGCCTGGTACTTCGACCTGATGCGCCAGAGCGCCGAGGTCGCCGACATCCGCGAAACCCTGATCTTCGGTCAGACCGCCACGGAGGGCCTTCGAGGTCTGGACCCTAGCGCGGCCGTTGCAGCCCTGGCCGACGACGCCGAGGTCTGTGGCTGCAACGGCGTGTGCAAGGGCGCGATCACCGGGGCCATTGTCGCCCAGGGGCTCAGCACCCTGGACGAGGTGAAGGCCGTGACCAAGGCCTCGGCCTCCTGTGGCTCCTGCACACCGCTGGTCGAGAAGTTGTTGATGCTGACGCTGGGCGACGGCTTCAAGGCCCAGACGGGGCCAAAGCCGGTCTGCGGCTGCACTCGTCACGGCCATGACGAGGCCCGTCGCGCGATCGTCGCCGAGAGTCTGAAGTCCATGCCGGCCGTCATGCAGGCCCTGGAATGGAGCACCCCCGACGGCTGCGCCAGCTGCCGGCCGGCCCTGAACTACTATCTGATCTGCGCCTGGCCCGGCGAATACCGCGACGACAAGCAGTCCCGGTTCATCAACGAGCGGGTCCACGCCAACATCCAGAAGGACGGCACCTATTCCGTCGTGCCGCGCATGTGGGGCGGGATGACCAATTCCGATGAACTGCGGGCCATCGCCGACGTCGTCGATAAGTTCAAGATCCCCAGCGTGAAGGTCACCGGCGGCCAGCGCATCGATCTGCTCGGCGTCCAGAAGGACGACCTGCCGGCGGTCTGGGCCGACCTCAACGCCGCGGGCATGGTCTCGGGGCACGCCTACGCCAAGGGCCTGCGCACCGTGAAGACCTGCGTGGGAACCGACTGGTGCCGGTTCGGGACCCAGGACTCCACCGGGCTCGGCGTGCGCCTTGAGAAGTTCATGTGGGGGGCCTGGACCCCGGCCAAGGTCAAGCTCGGAGTCTCGGGCTGCCCCCGCAACTGCGCCGAGGCGACCTGCAAGGACATCGGCGTGATCTGCGTCGACAGCGGCTACGAGATCCATGTCGGCGGCGCCGCTGGCCTGCACATTCAGGGCACTGAGCTGCTCACCAAGGTCGCCACCGAGGAAGAAGCGATCTGGACGATCTGCGCCGTCACCCAGGCCTACCGCGAGGAGGGCTGGTACCTGGAGCGGATCTACAAATGGATGGCCCGCGTCGGGCTGGACGCCATCCGCGCCCAGGTCGAGGACCCGGAGGCGCGCCGGGCCCTCTACGACCGCTTCGCCTATTCGCAGCGGTTCTTCCGTATCGACCCGTGGGCCGAGCGGGTGGCCGGCCGCCACGCCGATGAGTTCACCCCCCTCAGCCGTCGCATGGAGTTCGCCCCCGCATGAACGCGCTCGTGAAAGACCTGATCGCCTGGACCGACGTCGGCGCGGTCACCGACATTCCGCTGCGTGGCGCGCGGCGTGTGCCGACGCCTGGCGGCAGCGTGGCGATCTTCCGCACCGGCGACGGACGGGTGTTCGCCCTGAAGGACGCCTGCCCGCACAAGGGCGGGCCGCTCAGCCAGGGGATCATCCACGGTCACGCGGTGACCTGCCCGCTGCACGCCTGGTGCATCGATCTGGCCACCGGCGAGCCGATGGGGGCCGATCGCGGCAAGGGCTGCGCGCCGGTCGTACCGCTGGAGGTCCGCGAGGGCCGCCTGTTCCTGGGGCGGACCTGATCTATGGCGGGCGGGGCTGAAACCGCGAAAAGCACCTGCCCCTATTGCGGGGTCGGTTGCGGTGTGTCCGGTCGCACCGAAGGGCGAGTTCTGACGCTCAAAGGTGATGAAGCCCACCCCGCCAATCACGGCCGGCTCTGCTCAAAGGGCGCGGCCCTGGCCGACACCGTGGGGATGGACGGGCGGCTGCTGTTCCCGATGATCCGCGATCGCCGCGCGACCTGGGACGAGGCCACGGCGCTGGTCGCGCGCCGGTTTTCCGAGACCATCGCCAGGCACGGGCCGGACTCGGTGGCGTTCTATGTTTCTGGTCAGCTGCTCACCGAGGACTACTACGCCGCCAACAAGCTGATGAAGGGCTTCATCGGGTCCGGCAACATCGACACCAATTCCCGGCTTTGCATGGCCTCGGCGGTGGTGGCTCACAAGCTGGCCTTCGGCGCCGACCTGGTGCCGGGCTGCTACGAGGATCTCGACCTCGCCGATTTGGTGGTGTTCGCCGGGCACAACGCGGCCTGGACCCATCCGGTGCTGTTCCGGCGGATGGAGGCGGCGCGCGCGCGCGGCCAGCGCCATGTGGTGATCGACCCTCGCCGCACCGACACGGCGGAGGTTGCCGACCTGCATCTGCCCCTGGCCCCCCAGACCGACGTGCGGCTCTGGAACGGGCTGCTCGCGGACCTGATCCGTCGTGGGGCGGTGGACCGCAGCTACATCGCCGCTCACGTGTCCGGGTTCGCTAAGGTCGAGGCCGCGCTGGCCGCCGACGATCAATCCCCCTCGGCCGTGGCCGCCGACTGCGGCCTGGCGTTCGCCGACCTTGAACGCTTCTTCGAGATGTTCGCGCAGACCCCGCGGACCGTCAGCCTGTTCTCGATGGGCTCGAACCAGTCGGCCCAGGGCGTGACCAAGGGGCTGGCGATCCTCAACACCCACCTGGCCACCGGCCGGATCGGCAAGCCCGGCGCCTGCCCGTTCTCGATCACCGGCCAGCCCAACGCCATGGGCGGACGCGAGACCGGCGGCATGGCCACGACGCTGGCCGCCCACATGGACTTCGACGAGGCGAGTCGCGCGCGGGTCGCCCGGTTCTGGGGCGCGTCGCGGGTCGCCGAACGGCCGGGCCTGAAGGCCGTCGACATGTTCGGGGCGGTCGCCGAGGGCAGGATCAAGGCGTTGTGGGTCATGGCCACCAACCCGGCCGTCAGCATGCCGGACGCCGGCGCGGTCCGAGCGGCGCTGGCCGCCTGTCCGTTCGTCGTGGTCTCGGACTGCATGGCCCAGACCGACACCACGGCCTTCGCCCATGTGAAGCTGCCGGCCCTGGCCTGGGGCGAGAAGGACGGGACGGTCACCAACTCCGAGCGCCGGATCTCGCGGCAGCGCGCGCTGTTCGCGCCGCCCGGCGAGGCGCGGGCCGACTGGCGGATCATCGCCGATGTGGGCCGCGTCATGGGCCACGCCGACGCCTTCTCGTGGCGCTCGCCGGTGCAGGTATTCCGGGAGTGGGCGCGGATGACGGCGTACGAGAACGACGGCCGACTGTTGAATCTCTCGGGCCTGGTCGGCCTCACCCCCGACGACTATGACGACCTGCAGCCTGTTCAGTGGCCGGTGACCGGGCAGGGCGGCACGGCGCGGCTGTTTGTCGATGGTCAGTTCCAGACCCCGGACGGCCGGGCGCAGATGCTGCCCACGCCGGCGGCGGGCCCCGCTCAGGCGACCGATGCGGCCTTTCCGTTGGCGCTCAACACCGGACGGATCCGCGACCAGTGGCACACCATGACCCGCACCGGTCAGGCCCCTGGCCTATGGCGTCATGCCCCCGAGCCGTTCGTGGAAATTCACCCGGCCGACGCCGAGGCGGTGGGGGTCAGGGATGGCGCGCTGACCCGGGTGAGGACGGCGCAGGGCGAGGCCGTCGTGCTGGCCTGCGTCACCGACCGCCAGCGCCCCGGCTCCATCTTCATGCCGATGCACTGGACCGCAGGTTTCGCGCCGTCCGGTCGGGCCAATCCCCTGGTGGCTGCGCAGGTCGATCCGCGGTCCGGCCAGCCGGAGTTCAAACATACGCCGGCCCGCGTGCGGCCCTACCGTGAAACCTGGCGAGGCTTTTACATCTCGCGGGAGGCCGTCGCGCCGCCGGCCCATTTGGATCTCGTCTGGCGGCGGATTCCTCAAGAAGGGTGTCACCTTCATGAGTTCGCTGGGCGCGGCGATCACGAAGAGCGCGAGGCCCTCGCCAAGGTCCTGTTGCACGGCGCGGCGGGCGGCGCGCTCCGCTACGAGGACCCGGCCGCGGGCTCTCGGCGCGAGGCGTTCCTGGACGTCGAACGCCTGGACAGGGTGCTGTTCACGACGACGTCCGGCGCCCTGCCGCCCCGCGCCTGGTTGGCCGAGCTATTCACCGCCGAGAGTCTCACCGCCCAGGACCGCGCCGCGTTGCTGATCGGCCGCGCGCCGGGCCGGGCGGCGGAAACTTCACCGGTCGTCTGCGCCTGTCGTAATGTTCGCGCCGCCGTCATCGCCCGGGCGATCGAGGCGGGCTCCCACGATGTCGATGCGGTCAGCGACGCCACGGGGGCGGGCTCAAGCTGCGGGTCCTGCCGCCCTGAGATCGCCCGCATCCTATCTGCCACACGCCAAACGGAGATCCTCGATGCAGCCTGAGCCTCGCCTCGGAACCGTGAAACTGGTGGGCGCTGGCCCCGGCGCCGCCGACCTGCTGACCCTGCGCGCAGCCCGCGCCATCGGCTCGGCTCAGGCCCTGCTCTATGACGCCCTGATCTCCGACGAGGTTCTGGCCCTGGCGCCCGCCGCCTGCTTGAAAATCCAGACCGGCAAGCGGGCGGGGCGGACCAGCATGAAGCAGGAGACCATCAACCGGCTGATGTTGCGGCTGGCCCGGCGCGGGGTCGATGTCGTTCGGCTGAAGGGCGGCGATCCCTCGATCTTCGGCCGGGTCGGCGAGGAGCAGGCGTTCCTCAACGCGCATGGGGTCAGCACTGAGGTCGTGCCGGGCGTCACGGCAGCCAGCGCGGCCGCGGCTCAGTTCGGCTTCCCGCTCACCCATCGCGGGGAGAGCCGGCGGCTGCTGATCTGCACGGCGACCGCGGCGGGCGGCGGGCTTGTTGAAGTGGGCCGCAGGAGCGTCGGCGCCGACACCACCCTGGCGCTCTACATGGCGCGGGATCAGGTGCAGGACGTCGCCGACCAGTTGATGGGCGAAGGTTGGCCGGCCGGCACGCCCGCCATCGCGGTCGAGAACGCCGGACACCCCGAGGCGCGCGGCGTTGCGCGTCCGCTCGAAACCCTGGCCGAGGCTCTCAACGCCGCCAAGCTGACCGGACCGGTCGTCATCCTGATCGGTGAGGTCGCCGCGCGGGCCACGATCGCCAGCTTCACCGACGCCACGACACCCCAACGAAGAGCCCTGTGATGAACGACGCCCAGCTGTTCGCCTTCGAAAGCGATTTCGTCAGTACGCTGCGCTGCGTGCCGATGGCGGTGCGCTTCAAACTGGACGCATGCGCGATCAAGCTGTCCCTTCGCCAGTGGAGCCGCTTCACGCAAGGTGACCGGCAGGATCTGTTGACGGCGCCCTGCGAAAGCCCGGCCGAGGTCGAAGCCTACCGTGAAGGCCTGGTGGCTCTGATCGCGTTGCGCGCTGGCGAGCCTGCTCGCGCCTTGGCCGAGCCGCCGTGCGAGCAATGGAAGGACGCCCTCAGCGTGCCCATGAGCGTCGTCCATCAGGCGCGCTCGGTCGGGCTGGCGCCGCCCAGCCGGTCCCAGTGGGCGTGTCTCACCGAGCTGCAGCGGTTCGTCCTGCTCAAGCTGACGCGAGACAAGCACGACAACCTGAACTTCGCGCCGGCGATGATCGAGTTTGGGCTTGCTCGACCCCGGCAACGAAACACGTCATTGGAATGCCCCAGTAGAGGTCACTGAACGACGATCTCACCGACACTTCTAAGTGGTGCTCTCTCCCTTGAACGCGATGTGCGACATCAACGTCGCGTCCTGAGCGTAGCGTTCGCTTGTCCGCTTTCACCCATCTAAGGCGCTCCCGATGTCCATCGGGGGCGCTGACACCGACAGTCGCGCCTTAGAGGGCCATTGCGTAGGCGTAGTTCTCCGCACCTTCCGAGTCGGCGCGCTAATTTCTTCAATAAAATCAATATTATGCGGCAGTCCGTTGGGGCCGCCCCCGACCAGGAATTGGCTTTGGTCGCGGCGGACCTCGATCAGCGGGTTGTAGGCGGACGAGGCGGTGTTGGTCGGGTCGAACAGGAGCACCCGGCCAAACCGGGCGCGGAACCCGGCGGTCAGGATCCAGTTCTCGCCCTTGATGTCATGGACGATCGCCGATCCTGGCCAGGTGAGTAGGGTGGGGACGACTAGGCCAACGCCCTTGCCCGATCTCGTCGGCGCAAAGCACAGCACGTGCTCGGACCCGTCATGGCGCAGGTAGGATCGCCCGAGCTTGCCCAGCACCACGCCATCGGGGCCCAGCAGGCCAGCGGCGCGCGCCTCGTCCGGGCTGGCCCAGCGAGCCGCGCCATAGGTCGCCACCTGCCTGGCTTCGCGCGCGCGCCAGACCGACAGGCCGATTGCGGCGGCCACGGCCAGGAACCCTCCGGACACGGCGATGACGGCGCCGCGCAGGAAGACCTGCGGCGCGTAGGCGTTGTAGGCGAACCACCACCAGAAGAAGGCCGGCGGCGAATAGAGGTGATGGCCGAAGACGACTAGCCACGGCGGACCCAACTGCGGCTGATGCCCGAGCGCCGCCGCCGTCCACTGGGTTGCGGCCCATGTGGTGGCGATCACGATCCCGAAGACAATCAGGATCTGACCCCAAAGGATTTTCGTCGTCGGCATGCCAGTTGTCCGCCTATCGCGCCCATTCGGAGCGCGGCGTCAGCTATCGGCAAGGTCCCTGGCCGGTGCGTCGTAGGGTCGGCGGCCCCTGCGCGCAAAGACTGGCGAGGTCGTCAGGGTCAGGAGCGCGGCCGGAGCGGACAACTCGCGCCGGCCGTGGTCGGCTATTGCCTTTGGATCGCGGTGACTTCGCCGCCGCCGGCCATCAGCTTGAGGTCGAAGGCCACCTTGTCGCCGATCTTCAGGTATCGAGCAGCGTGGCCTTGAAGGCCATAGTCAGCTCCGATCCGCGCGACCTGCGCCGCGTTCGTGACGATTTGTCGGCAGGTCTGGTTTGCGGGCGCTAGGTGCGCCACGCCCACAACTTCATAATTTCTTCTTCTAAGCGCCTTCTAGCGAACAAACCTTGAGGTGAGCCCAATCACCGCAATGTGGGTGGGCGAATGATCGAGGAGATAAGAAGGCCGGCTTTCTCCGACACCCCAACCTCGCTCACCTACAGAACGGCGTCCATGGCGGCCAAGAGCTTGGCCGCGTCGATGGGCTTGGCGACGGCGCCGTCCATTCCAGCCTCACGGTAGGCGTCCCGTTGATGTGTCATGACGTTGGCGGTCAGGGCCAGAATTGGCGTCGGCGTCCCGATCCGCTCAACCTCCTCATGGCGGATGAGCCGCGTGGCCGTGATCCCGTCCATGATCGGCATCTGCACATCCATGAGGATCAGATCCCACGTCCCGGTCCGCCAGGCCTCTACCGCTTTCTCGCCGTCGTTGACCATGACCGGGGTGACACCAGCCTGTTCCAGGATCGCCTGGATGACAATCCGGTTCACCGGGTTGTCTTCTGCGATCAGAACGCGAAGGTCGGCGGCTGCGGCGAGTTCGATCTCGTCGGCGCGCGGGCCCGACGACGCAGACGATTGATCTTCCAGACGAGCCAGGGGCAGCCGGACGGTGAAGGTCGAGCCGACACCCTCCTCGCTTTCAAGGGCGATCTCTCCCCCCATCAGCCGCGCCAGTTCCTGGGAGATGGCCAGTCCGAGCCCCGTGCCGCCGAACTTTCGGGTGATCGACGGGTCGGCCTGGGTGAATTTCTGGAACAGCTCCCCCCTCTTCGCCGCCGAGATACCTATCCCCGTGTCACGGACGACTAACCGTGGCTGGCCATCGGGGTTTGAGATCTCTAGCGTGATCTGTCCTTGGTCGGTGAACTTCAAGGCGTTGGAGCAGAGGTTGTTGATGATTTGTCGGACCCGGGTCGGATCTCCACGGAATCGCCCCTCGGCGTCCGGGCTGACCAGGCAGGAGACCGCCACGTCCTTCTCGGCCGCTAGAATTGTGAGGCTCGCTTGCGCTGAGCGTACAATCTCCGCCAGATCAACTTCCCCTGCCTCAAGGGTCAGCTTTCCCGCCTCTATCTTGGAGATGTCCAACAGATCGTCGAGCAGGCTGAGCAGGATGCCGCCAGACTGCAGGATGATTTGCACCTGTCCTTGCTGACGTTCGTTCAAAGCCTCCTTTGACAGCACCATCCCCATGCCAAGAATGCCGTTCAAAGGTGTTCGGATTTCATGACTCATCGTAGCCAGGAAGCTGGACTTTGCCTCGCTGGCCGTCCGCGCGGCGTCCCGGGCGTTTATGAGATCGAATTCGGCGAGCTTGCGGTGTGTGATTTCCTGCAGGGCGCCGATCAACCGCACCGGCCTTCCGGCGGCATCCCGTTTTAATGATGCAGCGGAGCGCACCCAGACCTCGCGACCGTCCTCGCGATGAACTCGACATTCGATAGTGTAGGGAACGTCAAGTTCTTCGTGAACTTGCCAGGCGGCGATCGCGGCTTCGCGGTCCAGAGGATGGATCAGGGCGAAGGGATCGCGCGCAATGGTTTCATAAGTCTGACCTCGGCCGAGGAAGGAATCCGCAGCACCCAGTTTGGTCAAGGTGTGCCGAACATAGTCTACCTCGTAAACGTGAAGGTTGGCGATCTCCACGGCCACATGCAGGCTTTGTTCCGCCCTTTCGGATCGCTCCAGAGCCGCCCTAATGTCGGCGAACGCCGCGGCTTCGACGACTAGGCGCTGCTCGCGCCCGGAAACCTCGAAAGCCGCCTCCACCTCCTTGAGCCGGTCCTCCAGGTGCTGGTGAAATTCGGCCGCTTGGGCCTCCAGCCTGAGCCTCTCTATTCCGCTTTGCCGGAAGACCTGGGCGGCCCGGGCGATATCGCCGATCTCGTCGATGCGGTCTGCGCCCGTAACCTCGATATCGAACCGACCCCTCGCCATCTGACGAAGCACTTCGTTCAGGCGTTTCAAAGGGCGGGTTATGCTGCGGGTTATAAGCCATCCGGCCAGGCCGGCGAGCACAACCAGGGCGGCAAGACTGATGGCGATCTGCATTTCGACCCATTGCATCTTGCGGCGGGTGATCTGCAGGTCCGATGATAGTAGCGCCTCCTGACGACCAGCCAGGCCGGCATCACTCGTCTGGCCGATAAGCAAAACCTGGGATCGCTGGAAGAGGGGTAGGACGTTCATCCTGAAGACCTCATCTACGGCCGCGTCGTTTCCGTGGTCGGCGGCTTCAAGAGCGGTGGCTTGCGCCGCCCTGAGCTCGGGCAGGATTCCGGACAGCTCCCGCCAAGCGGCCTGACTCTCGAGACTAGTGAGGCCAGGCGCGAGCCCGTTCATCGCCACACTCAGCTTGTCGATACGCTCCCACTGCCTGGCCCATTCACGACGCATCTCGGGATCATGGGTAATGATGTAGCCGCGTAGCGCGTTGGCCGACGACACGGTCGCGCTGGAGAGCCGCAGCGCCGCCAGCGCTGTGGGTGCGCGGAGCTCATCGCCCAAGCTCACACGATGAACCGCATCACGAACCAGCGGTAACACGCCGCCCACAGCCACCACCATCAGGACGACGATGACGCAAAATCCCAGGCCCAATCGACCGCCGGTCCGCAGGTTCAGCCGCATATCTAAGCTCTCCGGCTCGCCCGAAGGGAGCGTTCAAATGCAGGTAGACCTGAACACACCGTCGCGCTGAAAGCCGGGGGCTTCGCCTCCTGCCGGTCGTGCGTTCAGATCAACCTAGGTCCGGACTCGCAGCGATGCATTGAGGCTTGCTGGGGTCCGAGTTGACGCCGGTCAATCCACCCCTCCGTAGACGCCGCCAAGACGCAAGGGCTTAGGGCCCCTCGCCGCGCGCCCTACCTCCTGTTCCGGCGTCACGCAAGCGCCAAGGCGCTGTCATTCGAGACGGCGGGGGCTGTCCCGTCAGGCGGTCGCGTCGCCGGGACCGCGCTCGGGGGCAGGATCTCATCAAGGCATATCAGAGTGACGATCCCTGCCTCAGTGGTCATAATCCCACGCACGAAGTGACGAACTTTATCTGCACCTACGTCCGGCGCCTCCTGCAGCATGTCATCGGTGAGCAGGAGAATGTCGCAGACGGCGTCGACCAGAAGGCCAACCTGACAGCCATCGATCTCGGCCACCACCACAACCGAGGCGCCATCGGCTGAGGTTGGCGTCAATCCCAGGCGGGCGCCAAGGTCAACCACCGGCAAAATCACGCCGCGTAGATTGATCATGCCGCGCACATAGGGGGGCGCATGCGGCAACGGCGTCGAGGACGTCCAGCCGCGAATTTCGCGAACCGACATAATGTCGATGGCGAATTGCTGGTCGCCAATCCGCACGGTGACCAGCTCCGCGCCCGCGGTGGGAAGTTTGGTGAACTGCGCCATGGTCAGAAGTCCTCCCATCCGTCGCTGGACGGCGCAGGGCCGCCGAAGCTGGCGGCCACCTTCTGGCGCATGGCGCGGGCCGGAGACGGCCGGGCCACCGCTTCATCCGACACCAGCTTTAGCCCAGCGCCGCGGCTCGAGGCGCCAGAGCTCGGAGCGCCATTGACCTGAAACTTGCCGATGAGCTGGATCAGTTCGCGGGTCTCGCCCTTCATGGAATGGGTGGCGGCGGTCGCTTCTTCGACCATGGCGGCGTTTTGCTGCACCACCTGGTCCATCTGGTTGACCGCCACATTGACTTGGGCGAGCCCGGTGGCCTGCTCCTGGGCCGAGGCCGAGATCGCGGAGATCACCGTATCGATCTCGGCGACCTTGGCGACGATCGATTGCAGGGCTTTGCCGGTCTCACCGACCAGACTGACGCCCCGCCCCACCTGCTGGGAGGACGCCGAGATCAAGGTCTTGATCTCCTTGGCGGCTTCGGCCGAGCGCTGGGCCAACGCCCGGACTTCGGAAGCCACTACGGCGAAGCCGCGGCCGGCGTCGCCGGCCCGGGCGGCCTCGACCCCGGCGTTGAGGGCCAACAGATTGGTCTGGAAGGCGATCTCGTCGATCACCCCGATGATCTGGCTGATCTGGCGCGAGGAATCCTCGATTTCATCCATAGCCTGGACGGCCTGATCGACCACCTCGCCCGAGCGCTGAGCCTCAGCCTTGGCCGCGGCCACCGCAGTGCTCGCATGGTGCGCGCCCTCGGCGGTGGTCTTCACTGTCGCGGTGATTTGATCCAGGGCCGCTGCGGTTTCCTCCAGGCCCGCCGCCTGCTGTTCGGTACGCCGCGATAGGTCATCAGAGGCCTGGGCCATCTCGTCGGAACTGGCGCCGATACTGGAGGTGGTCGCCGTCACCGCGGTGACGGTCTCCTCCAGGCTCAAGATCGCGTGGTTGAAGTCTCGCTTCAACTCAGCGTACTCCGCCGCCACCTCCTCTGAGAGCCTGGCGGTAAGATCGCCCCGGGCCAGGGCTGAGAGTTGTCGAGCCATCGCCTGGACAACCAGCCGCTGCTGTTGACCAGCGGCCTCGAACGCGGCCTCAGTCTCCCTTAGCTTGGCGTCGAGATTGTTTTGGAACTCCTTGGCCTCGGCCTCCAGAGCGGCGCGGGCGAGACCGTTCTCACGAAACACCTCCGCGGACCTGGCGATGTCGCCGATCTCATCGGCACGGTCGGTTCCGGTGACCTGAAGATCGAAATGCCCCGCCGCCATTTGACGCAGGAGTTCATTGAGCCGGGTCAGGGGGCCGACGATGCTCCGGGTGGTCACCCAGCCCGCGACGCTGGCGACAAACACCAGCAAGGCGAGTCCGAGGAAGACCGCCAGACGGGTCTGCCCCATCTTAGCCCGCGCTTCCTTCAGTTCTGAAGAGAGCAGCGCGTTCTGCCGACCCGCCAGACCTGCGTCGCCCTTGTCTCCCACCAACTGGCTTTGGACCTGATCGAACAGAGGAAGGACCTGAGTGCGCAGAGCCTCCGCCGAAGCCGCCTGATCACCAAGGTCGGCGATCTTAAAAACCGAGACCTGCGCCTCCCGCAGCTTGGGCAGGCTTTGCGAAACCGTGCGCCAAGCTTGCTGGTTCTCGGTGCTGGTGAAGCGTGCCGACAAGCCCTCCATGACCGCAGCGTTCTGCTCGATGAGCCGCCATTGTTGTTCCCATTGCTCGCGCATCTCGGGCTCACGGGTGATAATGTAGCCCCGCAGCGTGTTGGCGCTGGCGACGGTTTCCAGTGAGAGCTTCATGCTCGTGGCGGCGACGGGGACCCGAAGTTCATCGCCGGTCTCCAACGTGCGGAGCACGTTTTGAATGAGCGGC
>JBEBYB010000045.1:0-17166 GCA_040391295.1 Phenylobacterium sp.
AGGATGACCAGCACCGGGAAATAGGCCACGCAACCGAGCGGGACGACGAAGATCAGAAAGTTCCGGAACCAGTCGGTGTAGATGCTGAGCGGGAACTGCGCCGCCTGCACCCCGCCATAAGTCAGCACGTTCATCACCTCCAGGCTCTCGACCGTCCAGAACGCCAAGGTGGCCTGGAAGACCATCAGGGCGAAGAACAGCGCCACGCCGCCGGCGATGATCCAGACCGCCAGCGCGACCTTGCCGGCGTCCCACTGCAGGGAGAGGGCGGCGGTGGCCAGGCCGATGACGATCAGGCCCTGGAGCAGCCGGCCGATCCGCGCCAGGCGGAAGTCGTAGCCGATGAGTTGCAGCGTGACCGAGCGCGGGCGCAGCAGCACCCTGTCGAAATCGCCGGTCTTCACGAAATGGGCGCCGAACATGTCGAAGCCGCGACTGAGAAAGTCGGCGATGGCGAAGCTGATGCTGATCATGCCGAAGAACATCGCCACGTCGCCGAAGGTCCAGCCCTGGATCGGGCCGAAGCGGGCGAACAGCGCCCACGCCGCCAGGATGTCGATGACGGTCGACAGGAACTGGCCCGCCGTCAGCATCAGAGTCGAGCCCGGATACTGCAACTGGCCGCGGATCGAGGCCGAGAAGTATCGGCCCAGCAGGAAGAGCGCGCTGAACATTCTAGCCTCCCTGCATCTGAAGGCGTTGCATCTGGGCGTTCATCCAGGTGCGGCCGATGAGCAGGAAAACCAGGGTCCAGAAGAGCTGCAGGCCAAGGCCCGCGAAGGCGCCGCCGCCGGTCAGGCCGCCGAAATAAATCCGGAACGGGATGTCGATGAACCCGGCGAACGGCTGGATGAACAGGAAGGTTTGCGCCCAGTCGGGAAACAGCGAGAGCGGCAGCAGATTGCCTGAGAACAGGATCAGGACCGAGGCGACCATGGTGTTGACGCCGCGCTCGTCCATGGTCGCCACGGCGGTGATGTTGAGCAGCATGACGAAGGCCGAGGAGAGCAGCACGACCAGGATCATCGAGACCGCGAACAGGGCGGCCTGCACAGCATCGGCGGGCGGCCGCCAGGACCAGGCCTCCAGCCCTAGCAGCGGCAAGGCGATCCCGGCGGTGAGCAGCATGAGGCCGGCGCGCGGCAGGGCCCGGGCGGTCATCCAGGCGGCGGCGCGGACATACCACCAGGTGTAGGTGTCCAGCGGCCGCAGCCGGTCATAGCCGACGCCGCCCGAACGCACGGCCTGGCTGATCTCGGGATCGCCGCTCCAGGGCGCGAGGGTCAGGAAGGCCTGGGCGAGCCAGGTGTAGGTGATCGCCTGCGACAGGGTGATCGGCGCATTGGCGGCGGCGACGGGCGAGGCCGTGAAGAAGGCGGCGTAGACCATGACCTTGATCCCGCCCCACCAGCACTGGGTCGCAAAGCCGGCGAGAGCCGCGGCGCGGTACTGCAGCATCAGCTGGAACCGGGCGGCGAAGGCCGCCGCATAGGGGCGAAGGTCGGCGGTCATCAGGCTTCGACCGCACCATGCAGGTCATAGAAGCGGGCGATCACTTCCTCGATGGCCGGCTGCTCGACGTGGATGTCCTCGACCGCATGGTCGGCGGTGATCGCGGCGATCAGTCTGGGGGCGCTGAGCACCATCGGGTCGAAGGCGAGTTCCAGCGATTTGCCGGTCCGGGCGCGGATCTGCACGCCCGGCAGGTCGATGAGCGGCGCCTCGCCGGTGAAGTCCACGAACAGTCGTCGTTCGCGCAGCACGTCGGCGCGCAGGGCCTCGAACGGGCTGTCGGCCAGCACCTGACCGTGACCGATGACGATCACCCGCTCGGCCAGGGCCTCGATGTCGTGCATGTCGTGGGTGGTGAGCAGGACGGTGACGCCGCGCTCGCGGTTCAGCCGCTTGACGAATTCGCGGACCGCCAGTTTCGAGGGGGCGTCGAGGCCGATGGTGGGTTCGTCGAGGAACAGGATCGACGGCTCATGCAGCAGGGCCGCGGCGATCTCGGCGCGCATCCGCTGGCCGAGCGAGAGCTGGCGCACCGGTTGATCGAGAATGCGCTCTAGGCGCAGCATCGCGACCAGTTCATCGCGGGTCCGGGCGTAGCGGACCGGATCGACGCGGTAGATGTCGCGCAGCAGGTCGAAACCGTCGATCACCGGCAGGTCCCACCAGAGTTGGGTCCTTTGGCCGAACACGACCCCGATGCGGCCGACATGCTTGATGCGGTCGGCGTAGGGAACCAGGCCGTCGATCTCCACGCGGCCGGCGTCGGGCCGCAGGATCCCCGACAGGATCTTGATGGTGGTGGATTTGCCCGCGCCGTTCGGACCGATGAAGCCCAGCAGTTCGCCGCGTTCCAGCGAGAACGAGATGTTCTTCAACGCCTCGACCGTGCGCGTGCGACGGCGCACGAGCCCGCGCACCGCGCCCAGCACGCCGGGCTCGCGTTCGGCCACGCGATAGGTCTTCGCCAGGTCCTGAACCAGGATCTGGGGCATGGGAGCACCTGCGATGTCAAAATGGGAGGCGGACGCTACGGGCTCGAAGAACCTTGGTCAATTGCGCAGCTTCAGATTGCTCGGCATCCAACCCAGGCCTCGAGACTTATTGCAGGGTGACGGAGGCGGTCCGTCGTTGGGAGAGTCTTCATCTTGTTCAGGAAACTGGTCGTGATGGGGTGCGTCGCCATGGCGGTGAGCGCCTGTGACAAGCCGAGTGACTTCGTGCCGAAGAAGGTCGAGGTCCCAGCCGTCACGGCGCCCTCCAGCCTGGATATGCTGGCGCTGCGCGCTGCGCTCCAGCCGTGCGAGAGGGCGATGGAGGCGGGCAGCGAGGAAATCGCGGCCGTGGCGGTCAACAAGGCCGATCTGGCCAAGCGGCCCTTGATCCAGAATGTGCGGCAGGTCTGCGCGGGGGCGGCGGAGAGCGTCAGGGGCTTGCCGCTGAAGGGGAGGCTGAAGGACCCCTGTGTTCGCGCCGTCGATGCGCGGGAAGCCGTGGCGGCTGGCGCGTTGGAGATATTGGACGCGAAGGCCGGAGCGCTGGGCGTCGAGACCCTGCGGAACAAGATCTCCGACCAGGCGGCCGCCTCGCGAACCTGCGCCGACGAGATCGCCTTGGCTGAGCAGGGCGGGGGCGTCGCGCCGGCGGCCGATCCGTGATTCCGGCTCGCAGCGCGAGCTTGGCCAGATAGCTTTTCTAAAGGCAAGAAAAGCTCAAACCGCTGGCATTTCCACCACTTGATGACCATGCTCCGGCGAAATCGAGCAGGAGTATTTCATGGCGCAGGCGCGCAAACGAGGCGGCCTATTGGGATCTTTTGGATTCCAGGTGCTGGTGGCCATGCTGGCCGGCTTGGGTCTGGGGCTGCTCGCGCGCAACCTGGGAACTGATGAAGGGCAGGCCGGGCACGGCCTGTCTGAAGTCCTGCGTCTGGCCGGCTCGACCTTCGTTCAACTTCTGCGCGTTCTGGTCCCGCCGTTGGTGTTCACCGCCATCGTGGCCAGCATAGCTAATCTGCGCGAACTCCAGAACGCCGCGGCTCTGGTCTGGCGCACGCTGTTCTGGTTCGCCGTGACAGCCCTGATCGCGGTCAGCATCGGCATCACGCTGGGGCTTGTCCTGCAGCCGGGCGTGAACACCACGGTGGCCGCCGCCGCGGCCGCGACGCCGAGCACCAGCGGATCGTGGCTCGATTTCCTGACCGGGCTGATCCCCTCGAACATGCTGGGGATCGCCGCTTCCACGAGCGTGAAGGACGGGGTGGCGACCACGTCGCTGTCGTTCAATGTCCTGCAGATCGTGGTGATTTCGTTGATCACCGGGATCGCGGCCCTGAAGTCGGGGGCGGCGGCCGAGCCCTTCCTGACGTTCAACGCCTCGGCCCTGGCTATCGTGCGCAAGATTCTCTGGTGGGTGATCCGGCTGACGCCGATCGGCACCATCGGCCTGTTTGGCAACGCGGTCGCCCACTATGGCTGGGACGCCCTGGCCCAGCTTGGCGCGTTTGTGATCGCTGTCTATCTGGGCCTGGGCCTGGTCATGCTGGTCGTCTATCCGAGCCTGCTGCTGCTGAACGGGCTCAATCCCATCCGGTTCTTCGCCGGGGCCTGGCCCGCGATCCAGCTCGGTTTCGTGTCACGCTCCTCCATCGGCACGCTTCCGGTCACCCAGACGGTCACCGAGAACGCGCTGGGCGTCCCCAGGTCCTATGCCGCCTTCGCCGTGCCCCTGGGGGCGACGACGAAGATGG
Organism: Phenylobacterium sp.; assembly: GCA_040391295.1. Lineage (GTDB taxonomy): Bacteria > Pseudomonadota > Alphaproteobacteria > Caulobacterales > Caulobacteraceae > Phenylobacterium. Next base: position 4,259 of record JBEBYB010000045.1, read on the forward strand.
ACGGCTGCGCGGCGGTCTATCCGGCCGTGGCGGCGATCTTCGTGGCGCAGTTCTATGGCGTCTCGCTGGCCTTCACCGACTACCTGCTGATCGTCTTCGTCTCGGTGATCGGGTCGGCGGCGACGGCCGGGCTGACGGGCGCGGTGGTGATGCTGACCTTGACGCTCTCCACCCTGGGCTTGCCGTTGGAGGGGGTCGGCCTGTTGCTCGCCATCGACCCGATTCTCGACATGGGCCGCACAGCGACCAACGTCGCGGGCCAGGCGCTCATTCCAACTCTGGTCGCCAAACGGCAGGGTATCCTCGACCAGACCGTGTACGATTCAGCCTCTGGTGACCTGGAAGTCGCGAACCCCGCCGCCTGAGTATCGAAGATCTGTCCAGCGCCACTGTCGAGGCCTAGGATCGCGGCGTGCACGCTGGAGGGCTAATGGCGGACGACGCGCGGACGCGCGCCGCCCTGCAAGCCTATGGGGGAACGGTGGAGCTGACTTTCCCCCACAGGGCGTCGAGTGCCGATGCGGGCGCCGCTCGCGAGCAGCTAGGTCTCAAGCTTGGCGTCGAGGGTGATCTCGGCGTTAAAGAGGCGCGACACCGGGCAGCTCTTCTCAGCCGTTCGCGCCAGTTCATCGAACTTGGTCTGGTCGAGACCTGGAACCTTTGCGCGTAGGGTCAGCGCCGAGCGGTCGATCTTGAAGCCTTCGCCATCGGGTACGAGTGAGACCGCGGCCTCGGTGCTGAGCTCCTCGGCCGCCAGGCCGGCGCGTTGAATGAGGAAGGCGAGTTGCATCGTGAAGCAGCCGGCGTGAGCCGCGGCGATCAGTTCCTCCGGGTTGGTTCCTGGCTCGCTCTCGAAGCGGGTCTTGAAGGAATAGGGCGTCGCCGACAGGACGCCCGAGTCGGTCGTCAGGTCGCCGTCTCCATCCTTGCCGGTTCCGCGCCAGACAGCGCGTGCTTTGCGAATCATTCTCGCCTCCCTTGAGCGGGCCTTGCTTGGCCCGGACCTACTCAACGTCGGGGAGGCGCAAATGGCTCACGCAATCGCCTTGCGGCCGTTCATTTCGTCGCCGGCGTCCTTGGGCAGGCGGACGAAGAAGAGCAGCGAGAGGAAGCTGATCAGGCCTATCGTCACGAAGACCGGCGCGATCGAACCGGCGCTGAGCTGGGTGTCGCCCCGGGCCAGCATGAAGAAGTGCATCAGGGCCGCGGCGATCCCGATGCCGACCGACTGGACCAGTTGCTGCATCATCGCCGCCGTGGTCGAGGCGCGGCTCATCTGCGGCTGCTCGATGTCGGCATAGGCCATGCCGTTGAGGCTGGTGAACTGCAGCGACCGGAAGAAGCCGCCGACCGCCAGGATCGCCATGATCACCCAATGCGGCGTGGTGGGTTGGAACAGACCGTAGGTCATGAAGCTGAGGCCGACGATGACCGCGTTGACGGTCAGAACTGTGCGGAAGCCGTATCGGCGCAGGATCGGCGGCGCGGTGGTCTTCATGACCAGGGCGCCGGCCGCGGAGACAAAGGTCATCAGGCCGGCCTGGAACGGCGAGAGGCCAAAACCGATCTGCAGCAGCATGGCCAGCATGAAGGGCGTGGCGCCCATGGCGATCCGCATGAACGAGCCGCCGACGACCGAGGCGGTGAAGGTCTGGATCCTGAAGACGGAGAGGTCGAGGATGGCGTGGGGATTGCCGCGGGCGTGTCGCCAGTAGACGCCGAGCGCCGTGGCGCCTCCGAGGAACAGGGCGGCGACCACCCCGGCCGGCAAGGTGTCGCGGCCAAGGTTCTCAAAGCCGAAGATCAGACCGGACAGGCCGACGCCGGTCAGGGCGATGCCGATCCAGTCGAGCGGCGACACCTCCTGCTCCTTCACGTTCGGAACGAACTTGGCCACCAGGAACACGCCGACGATGGCGATCGGGATGTTCAGGAAGAAGATCCATCGCCAGTCGGCGAAGGTGACGATGGCGCCGCCGACCACCGGCCCGATCACCGGGCCCAGCAGGGCTGGCATGGTCATGACCGACATCGCCCCCACCAGTTCGCTCTTGGGCGTCGTGCGTAGCAGCACCAGGCGACCTACCGGTCCCATCATGGCGCCGGCCATGCCCTGGAAGATCCGGGCGATGACCAGTTGGGAGAGGTTCTCAGCAAAGCCGCAGGCCGCCGACGACGCGGCGAACAGAACCATGGCGGCGATGAAGATCCGCTTGGCCCCGAACTTGTCGGCGACCCAACCGCTGACGGGCAGGAAGACGGCCGAGGCCAGCAGAAACATGGTGATGGCGAGGTTCAGCCGTAGCGGATCCTCGTCCAGCGCCACGGCCATGGTCGGCAGGGCGTTGGACAGCACCGTGGCGTTCATCGTCTGCATGAGCAACGCCGAGCCGATGATCGCGGGGATCACCCAGCCGCGGGTGACGGCCTCGTTGCGGGCCTCTTCGAGGGGGGCGTCGACGGGGCTCATGGTTCAAGGCTCAGGAGTTCGAGGAGCGGGCCTTGGGCCGCGTTCAGGGCGTCCCGCGCCTGCGGGGTGAGCTTGGCGAGCCGGGTGGCCAACCAGTCGTTGCGGATTTGGCGGATCAGATCCAACTGGGCCGATCCGGCCTCGGTGATCTCCAGCCCGGTCCGTCGGCCGTCGTCGGCGCAGGCCGCGCGGACGATCCAGCCGGCCGCCTCAAGGCGTTTGACGTGGCCGCTCATCGCTGGGCGGGACATCTGCTCGGCGTCGGCGAGATCGCAGACCCCGACTCCCGGCTTGCGCTTGATCTGCCCAAGGACGAGCGCGTCGAGCGCCGAAACCCCGGCGCGCTGAGCCTCTTGCCGCAAGCGGCGAGCCACCCGTAGCAGCGGCGCTCTGAGCGAGTCGGCCAGGAGGATGGGGGCGGTGGTGTCGGTCGTGGGCATGCCGCGCCATGTAGTTAGGTTGCCGAACTATCTATATGGCTCGGCGAGGTCGGTCAATCATCGGCCCGGCGCCCGGTTAACGGGAACAATGCAGGGTTTGCCTCGTTAGGTAAGTGGTGGGGCAACCTTGAGGTGAGCGCCGTGATCATGAGGCTACATTCTGAGCCCCCGCCGCGCCCGGACATGACGCAGGTCGCCGAAGACGTGCGTAGCGCGGTCCGCGAGTTCTCGCCGGACCAGATCCTGGATATTGCCGACATGTTGCACGACATGATCCGGGAGCGCCGGCGGGGACGAATTACACGCCCTGGCCGCGGCGCGCGCTAGCCCCCGCTGACTGCGCGCTGAGCCTCATCCAGATTGGTCATGAGCGTGTGGACTTCGTTCGATAGGTCTCGCAGCGCCAGCCTGCACCATTCCAACGGCTCGTCGCGGGCCGCGCCGGCCCTGGCGCGCTCGCCAACAGCATGAGCCCGTTGGGCGGCCGCCTGGCATGCTGCGATGGCCGATAGGAGCCTGCCCTTTGGGCTCGCGCTCCAGAGCCGCCGGGCGGCGAGGTGGGCTTCGGCGGCCGCTTGCAATGACGCCGGAGAGCGAGGCTCTGCGGGGACGGGACCCAGGCCGGACCATGTCACCCCGCGATGACGAGCCAGATCGCGCCGGCGGTGTTCGGTCCGCGCCGCTTCGGCCGCGATCTCTGCAGCGAGCAATGGGGCGACGTCCGGGTCATCGGTCAGGTTGAGCATGCGTGAAGTGTACTATTAATACAGTTCGACCGCCAAAGCGTTTCGCTGAAAATCTACAGCCACGCTGAGCGCGCTCAACCTTCGCGAATGATGATCCGCCTGGCCTGGAAGGGGGGGATGATCGCCGTGATGTGCGCGGCCCAGCGCAGGCGGGCGTCGCGCCGCGTGGGGCCGGCGACGCTTTCCAGATCGTACAGGCCTGGCTTCGAGCCTCGGAGCAGCCGCTTGACGAGCACCTCGTCGGTGTCGACCTCGACCACCACCACCTGTCCCAGCATGTCGGGGGTCGGGGAACTGCGCTGATCCTCGAAATAGATCAGGGCGCCGTCGTCCGCCAGGCCCCGCATCGAATGGGTGCACCTCAGCTTCGCCCCTCGGGCGCGGCGGCAAGTTCTTACGAAGAGAACGTCTGGCTATGTCGAGGGCCTGAGATGATCGGGCGACCCCTCCTCATTTTCGGAGCGGCCGTCAGCGTGATCTTAGTCGTCGTGTTGGGATTCTACTGGAGGGGGCGGTTGGAGGGCGCGGCGACCGAGCGTCTCAAGACGGTGGAGGCGGAGACGCGCGCGAAGGTCGCTGGACTTGAGGCCTTGGGAGAGCGGGCGAGCGCGGCGCGTGTTGACGTCGTCGTTCGCCAGCAATCGGCGAGCCGAGACGTCGCGCGCAATCTAGCGGTCGAAGCTGCAAAATCGGAGGATGCTAATGTCCCGCTGGCTCCTGATCGGGTGCTGCGTTTGCGTGATGCCGACGGCGAATTGTGCCGGATCGCCCCGGACCTCATCGGCTGCGGCGCCGCGCATTGAGATGCCCGATGTCGCCGCGCGAGCCTGTCGGCTGGATACTTTGCCGGACTCGCCCTCGGCGTCAGATCTGGAAGTGAGCTACGCCGCCAGGGGCGCGGATCTGGTTGCCTGTGAGGCGGCGCGAAAGCTCGCCGTGGAGACCTTTGAGGCGCAAAGGTCGCTGGCGGGGGCCATGTCGAGCCCCGTGCGGCGTTCCTGGATGGGCGCGGGCCGTTAGAGGTTTTGGTGGGCTGCGGCGACGCGTTGGACTTGGGTCCGGACGTAGTCGCCGACGTCGGCCGGCCAGGCCGCGCTGAGTTGTTCAAAGCGGTCGTAGTCATCGGCGTAGAAGGCGCGGGTCGCCTCTTCGAACTGGGGTAGATCTCCGGCCAGCGCGAGCATCACGCGTCGAGCGGCTTCTTGCGCTACGCGGCGTTTTTCGTCGCCTGATCGTCGGGCTTTGTCCACCAGCCGGCGCAGGGCCGCCGAGGCGCCGCCGGGTTGGGCCGCAAGCCACTCCCAATGGCTTGGCAACAATGTCACCTCGCGCGCGGTAACCCCTAATTTTGGGCGTCCGCGAGCGGCGGGCGTCGTCGGGGGCGAGTTTTGCTGTTCAGGGGAAAGGCGCTGCAGGACATCTTGAAGCGAACCTCGGAGGTCAAGCTCCATGACGCGGCCGGTGTTGTCATCAAACACCACCAGCCGCGGCGTTCCGGCGTCGGACGCCGCCTTTACCGCCTCGGCGATGTCGATGAGCGCCCCGGCGGCGATGCGCCGGTGGTCTACGAAGGCCGTGTAGGCGTCAGCCATGAAGTCGCTCCTAGATGCCGACATCTACATAGCGCGAGCGTCACTCGCAATATTACCCGGCCAAAAAGCGGCGAGTATCGCCGGTGCGGCTCGCCTTGGCATGTTTTTGGACTTGTTCGCTCAGCTTGAGCGCGTCGGCGGTGACGTCCCGTGCGCCCGAGCAGGCCCAGTTGTTCCAGGCGCGGATCGGCGCGCACTCCGAAGTCGTCAAGTGTCACAAGATGACTGGCGAGGCGGACTACATCCTCAAGGTCCGCGCGCGGAATCTGGAGACTTTGAACACACTCCTGACCGATAACCTACTAGAGGCGCAGGAGATCGCGACGGTCAGGTCCCCCATCGTGCTCGACCGCGCCAAATCGACCAGCCAGTTGTCGTTGGAGTTTCTCTAGATGCGTATCATCGATCGTGAAGAGGTCGCGCGGCGGCTGACCTATGAGGTCTGCATTCCCATCGTGCGCGACGCGATGATCGCCTTTTCCAAGGGCGAAACCCAGCAGCTCCTGCGCTCGATCATCCCGCTCGCCGAGGGGCGGATGTTCGGCATCATGCCGGGCTCCCTAGGATCCTCCGCGCCGTTCGGCGCCAAGTTGATCAGTGTGTTTCCCGACAATTTCGAGAAGGGACTCCAGTCCCATCAGGGTCTGGTGATCCTGTTCGACCCGCAGTCAGGCGTTCCGGTCTGCGTCGTTCATGCTGGCGAGGTGACCGCCATCCGTACAGCGGCCGCCAGCGCCGTCGCCACCGACGCCCTGGCGAGGGCTGACGCCAGCCGCTTGACCCTGCTCGGCTATGGCGAGCAGGCCGCAACCCACGCACGTGCCATCTCCAAGGTGCGCGCTCTGAGCCATGTCACTGTGTGGGGCCGGTCGGTTGAGCGGGCAGGGGAGTTTGCTTCGCGTATGTCAGCTGAGCTCGGCGTGCCGATCGAGGTCGCCGTCGATGTCCGTGAGGCGGTGGCGCAGGCCGATATCGTCTGCACCGTGACCAACGCCAAAGAGCCGGTGCTGCTCGGCGAGTGGGTCCGGCCCGGAGCTCATCTGAACCTAGTCGGCTCGAGTTTCGCCGGGCCGGTCGAGGTCGACAACGACCTGGTCGTCCGCTCGCGCTTCATCGCCGACAGCCGCGAAGGCGTGCTGCGCCAGGGGGCGGAGTTCCTGCGCGCCAAGGATGCTGGTCTGATCGGAGACGACCACATCGTCGCCGAAATCGGCGAGGTGCTGTCCGGGGCCATCCCCGGCCGTCGCTCTGACGAGGAGGTTACGGTCTATAAGTCGCTGGGCCATGTGGTGCAGGACCTTGCCAGCGCCTGGGCGCTCTACAGGCAGGCTGAAGAGGCGCGTTGAGCCCGCGTCGGGCCAAGATCCCGGCGGACCATACTCCCGCGGGCAGCGGCCATTCGGTGTTCACCGATCCGGCTAACCACACCGCGCTCAGCCAGGCTGTGCGGAAGTTGGTGCGTCCCTGATATAGGTCGGGTGAATGGCGGAGGTTGGTATGCGAGTCGCAGTCGGAATCATCATGGCCCTGACCCTGGCCGGTCCCGCCGCAGCCAAGGACGCCAACGCCGCGTTCTTCGCCCGCAACGCCAAGGCGCCGGGCGTGAAGACCATTCCCGGCATCCAGTACAAGGTGCTGAAGTCGGGCCCCGCGGACGGCGTTCATCCCCAGCGCTCATCAACCGTCAAGGTCCGTTACGTGGGCAGCTTCATCGACGGCAAGGTGTTCGATTCTTCGAAGGACGAACCGGACGGCGCGGTCAGCTTCCCCTTGGGACGCTTGATCCCGGGCTGGACTACGGTGGTGCCGATGATGCGTCCGGGCGACGAGTGGGAAATCTACCTGCCGCCGGAATACGCCTATGGCGCGGCCGGCAAGGACATCATCCCAGGCAATGCGGCGATGGTGTTTCGCATCGAACTGCTGGAGGTCAGCGACACGCCCGCCTCATAGGGTGCTGGAGGCGACGACGACAATTGTCGCAGAAGGGTGGTTAGCGAACTAGGCGTCCTCGTGATATCCACGCGACCCCGCGCGGAGGTGGTCTGCTGCGAAGCTTGTTCGACGTTAGAAAGGGCACAGATGAGTAAGGTGCTTGTTATCGGGGCTGGCGGTGTTGGTTCGGTCGCCGTCCACAAGATGGCGATGTCCAAGGACGTCTTCACGCACATCACTCTGGCCAGTCGCCGGATACAGAAGTGCGAAGCCGTGGCGGCTTCGGTCAAGCAACGGACCGGCGTGACCATCGGGACGGCGGAACTCGACGCCGACGACGTCAGCGCGACCGTCGCACTCATCAAGGCGGTGCAGCCGCAACTCGTGGTCAACCTGGCTCTGCCCTACCAGGACCTGGCGATCATGGATGCCTGCCTCGAGGCCGGCGTGAACTACCTCGACACCGCGAACTATGAGCCGCGCGATGAGGCCAAGTTCGAATACAGCTGGCAGTGGGCCTATCAGGACCGCTTCAAGGAAGCCGGTTTGATGGCCCTGCTCGGCTGCGGGTTTGACCCGGGCGTGACCTCGGTGTTCACGACCTACACCCGCAAGCACCTGCTTGACCGGATCGACACGCTCGACATCCTGGACTGCAATGGCGGCGACCACGGCCATCCGTTCGCCACCAACTTCAATCCCGAGATCAACATCCGCGAAGTGACCGCGCCGTCGCGGCACTGGGAGAACGGGCAGTGGGTCGAGGGCCCGGCCCTGGCCCAGAAGCAGACGTTCGACTTCGATCAGGTCGGCCCGCGGAACATGTACCTCATGTACCATGAGGAGCTGGAATCCCTGGCCAAGTTCTACCCGGAGATCAAGCGCATCCGCTTCTGGATGACCTTCGGCGACGCCTATCTCAAGCACCTGGAAGTGCTGCAGAATGTCGGTATGACGCGGATCGATCCGGTGATGTTCGAAGGCCGCGAAATCATCCCGCTGCAGTTCCTGAAGGCGCTGCTTCCCGAGCCGTCGTCGCTTGGTCCGACGACGCGGGGCAAGACCAACATCGGCACCATCGCGACCGGCGAGAAGAACGGCGAGCAGAAGACGTTCTACGTCAACAACGTCTGCGACCATGAAGCCGCCTACGCCGAGACCGGCAGCCAAGCGGTCAGCTACACGACCGGCGTCCCGGCCATGATCGGCGCGGCGTTGATGCTGACCGGCCAGTGGAAGGGCGCGGGCGTCTTCAACATGGAGCAGCTCGATCCTGATCCGTTCATGGACATGCTGAACCAGCATGGGCTGCCGTGGCAGGTCAAGGAACTGCCGTCCCCGCTCGCATTCTGATTGATCGCAGGCATGGAAACCAAAGCGGCTGGCCCAGGGCCATTTGCACACTTCGACCTGGGCCGCGTGCCATCGCCCTGCTTCGTCGTCGACGAGGCGGTGGTGCGGCGCAACCTCGCCGTCCTGAAGGATGTCGGCGACCGGGGCGGCGCGAAGGTGCTGCTCGCGCTCAAGGCGTTTTCGATGTGGGCCCTGGCCGACGTCGTGGGCGAATACCTTGACGGGGTCTGCGCCTCCGGGCTGTGGGAGGCGCGGCTGGCGCGCGAGCATTATCAGGGCGAGCTGACGACCTACTCGCCGGCCTACAAGCGCGAAGATCTGGCCGAGATCCTGGCGCTGTCCGATACGGTGATCTTCAACTCGCCCGATCAGTTGGCGCGGTTCAAGGCCGAGATCACGGCGGCGCGCGAGCAGGGCGCGGTGTTCGAGATCGGCCTGCGCCTGAACCCTGAACACAGCGAGTCTGAAGTCGAGAAATACGACCCGTGCCAGCGGGGTTCGCGGCTTGGCTTCCCGGTGTCGCAGCTTCGGCCCGAACATCTCGACGGTGTTGACGGCCTGCACATCCACGCCCTGTGCGAGCAGGATTTCGAACCGCTACGCCGAATCTGGGAGGTCGTGGAGCCGCAACTCGCCGGTGCGCTGGCGAAGGTGAAGTGGCTCAATCTTGGCGGCGGCCACCACGTCACCCGCGCCGACTACCAGCGCGAGGACCTGATCGCCTTCCTATGTCAGATCACAGCGCGTCATGGCGTCGAGGTCTATCTCGAACCGGGCGAAGCGATCGCCCTGGACGCCGGCATCCTGGTCGGCGAGATCCTCGACACCTTCGACAATTCGGTGCCGGTGGCCGTCACCGACATCTCGGCGACCTGCCACATGCCCGATGTGATCGAGGCGCCCTACAGACCCGCGATGCTGAACGAGCGTGAAGAGGGCGTCGCCGTCCGGCTTGGCGGGCCTTCCTGCCTGGCCGGCGACATCATCGGCGACTACGTGTTCGCCGAGCGGCCTGCGCCGGGTACGCGTATCGCCTTCCTCGACCAGGCCCACTATTCGATGGTCAAGACCAACACCTTCAACGGCGTGCCGCTGCCGGCGATCGCTTTGTGGAGCAGCGAAAGCGATTCCCTGAAGTTGGTCCGTGAGTTCGACTACACCGACTTCCGCGACCGCCTCTCCTGATCCTAGGCGCGGCGGGCGGCGAAGGCCCGCTCGACGCTGGGCGTGACCAGCCAATCAATGGCCTCGCCCACGGCGTCCAGTTCCTTCGCCGTGCTCGACGAGACGTGCAGGAACCGGGCCTCGCAGATGAAGTGGACCATGGGGATCGACGGATCAATGCGCTCGGCCACGCCGTGCAGGTTGAACTCTTCATTGAAGGCGCTGGCCTCGCGCAATCCCCGGACGATGTGGGTGGCGCTGATCTTGCGGGCGTAGGCGATCAGGCTCTGGTTGGTGTATTCGTCCACCTCCAGCGCGCCTGCGAATAAGGCGCTGCTCGCGTCGGAGGCGGCTTCCGGCCAGCGATCAATCACCGACTGCACAATCAGTCGTTGGCTGTCGGTTACGCTGAAAGTGCGGACTTTCTTGACGTTCGTGCCGATGGCGACATGCACCGTGTCGAAGGTCATCAGCGCCTTGCCGATGATATCGAGATGGCCGCGCGTGACGGGATCAAACGACCCAGCGTAGAGCGCCTTCGTCCTGGCCGGCTTGAGCATCTGAAGTGGTTCTCCGCCCTCGATCCTCAATGATAGCGAGGACACGGGCCGCTGGTGCAAGCCGCAACTCTGCGAATTCACAATGGGTGATGACTTCGGCCGCCTGGGCGAACAGACGGCGATTCCAAGGCCGGCCGGGGGCCTCGATAAGTCACTGTCAGGCAGGGGTGGAAGTCGGAAGTAAGCAATTAACGAAGGGTAAGTATCGGCCCCCCGGAACCTCAAGCAACTTTATGGGTTATCGATCCAGCCCAGATTAAGCGCCCAGCGGCCGATCAAGGACCGACTGCCGGGGCAGACTCGGCCGCGTCGCGTTTTGAGTTTCACCTAGTATGGACGCCGATCTGTTGGGTGATCGTCCCGGTTGAACAAGAAGGATGTAAAAAATGCCCTGGCTGAATAATCGCGTCGCGAGCGCCCCGCTCGCCTTTGCCCTGGTTCTAGGCGGGTTGAGTCTCAGCGCCTGCGCCTCGACGAGCTACGTGGACGAGCAGATCGCCGGCGTGAATAGTCGCGTCGCCGCGGTGGACGCGAAAGCGACGGACGCCATTCAACGGGCCGACGCCGCCAACGCCGCCGCTGCATCCGCCGCAGGCACGGCGCAAACCGCCGCCAGCGACGCTGCGACCGCCAACCAGCGGATCGATCAGCTCAGCGCGAGGGTGGATCAACTTGGTCAATCCGGGAAGCGCCCGCGGAACTGAGCTTCATCAGGCCTGGCACCAAGTTGAGCCCTGCCGCCATACGGCCACTCTTCGCGTCATAAGAGGGGCCGCATGGCCCTGGTTGATGGAGCGACGGACATTCGCGATCGTTTGAGAACAACGCTCTCGGCGTTGACGCTTTGGCTCGGCGTGGTCTGGGCCGGGGCGTCATTGCCGACCGCTGCGGCCGCGAAGCCCGCAGAGCAGGCGCAAGGCGCCGAGCTGGCCCCGGAGGCCGTGGTGCAGGTCGCAGCCTGGGTCGCCGCTTCCGGCGACAACAAGGGCCTGCCCTTCATGATCATCGACAAATTCACGACCGAAGTGTTCGTATTCGGTCCTGACGGTCGCTTCCGCGGCGTGACGCCGGCCTTGCTGGGTATTGCGCGCGGCGACCATTCCGCGCCTGGCGTGGGCGATCGCGAACTCTCCGACATTCCGCTGAAAGACCGCACCACGCCGGCCGGCCGCTTTGTCGCCAACTACGGCCCCGCCTATGGGGGGCAGACCGTGCTGTGGATCGACTACGAGACCTCCGTCTCGCTGCACCCGGTGGTCACGACCAACCCCAAGGAGCATCGGTTGGAGCGGCTCGCGTCTGCGAGCCCCGAGGACAATCGCATCACCTTCGGCTGCATCAATGTCGCCGCCGCCTTCTATGAAGAGGTGGTGCGTCCGACCTTCACCGGCACGAGCGGCGTGGTCTACATCCTTCCGGAAACGACGCCGTTGAACGAGGTCTTCCCCTCGCTGCAGGCGCAGTCCGGCGATGTCCTGGGGCGGCTGCCCTGATCTCCTAGGCCAGGTCGATTTCGGCCAGGACCAGTCGGCCGGCGCCAAGGCTGAGGCGCTCGCCGCGGTCGAGGATCGCAGCGTCTTCGGCGGCGAGGTGTTCGCCGCCTATCTCCACAGCTTCCAGCGCCAGCACGAAGGTGGTCTCGGCGTCGCAACTGACGAGCGCTGGCCCGTCCACGCGCCGGACGCGGGCGACATAGGCGCCGCGGCGAACCATCAGGTTCAGGTCCCGGATCGGACCTTGGTGCAGCGTGGCGGCGCAGGCCGCGTCGCCAGGAAAGGCGAAGGGGGCCGAGTTGTCACCCAGGGTGACGGCCGCCAGGCCCTCGACCGCTAGTTCGATCCCTGATCCCTCGATCACCGTCAGCACTCGGTCAACGCCGGGGAAGGTCGAGAATGGTCCGCCCTGCGCCACGTCGGCGATGCTGATCCGCCAGTCGAAGGCGTCCAGGGCGGCGGTCGGCGGCCAGATCGCCACCTCCTGTGTCACCCCGCCGCCGTTCTTCCACGGCATGGGCGTGCGATCGATGGCGCGCAGGATCCGCATCAGCCGAGGATGCACGGCAGGTCGAGACCCTTTTCGCGGGCGACGTCGAGGGCGATGTCATAGCCGGCGTCGGCATGGCGCATGACGCCGGTGGCCGGGTCGTTCCACAGCACGCGCTCGATGCGCTTGGCAGCGGCGGGCGTGCCGTCGCAGACGATGACCATGCCCGAGTGCTGGGAGAAGCCCATGCCGACCCCGCCGCCGTGGTGCAGCGAGACCCAGGTCGCGCCCGAGGCGGTGTTGAGCAGGGCGTTCAGCAGCGGCCAGTCGGACACCGCGTCCGAGCCGTCGCGCATGGCCTCGGTCTCGCGGTTGGGGGAGGCGACCGAGCCGCTATCCAGGTGGTCGCGGCCGATGACGATCGGGGCCTTCAGTTCGCCCGAGGCGACCATCTCGTTGAAGGCCAGGCCCAGGCGATGGCGGTCGCCCAGACCGACCCAGCAGATGCGGGCGGGCAGGCCTTGGAACTTGATCTTCTTGCCGGCCATGTCGAGCCAGTTGTGCAGGTGGCGATTGTCCGGGATCAGCTCCTTCACCTTGGCGTCGGTGCGGGCGATGTCTTCGGGATCGCCCGACAGGGCCACCCAGCGGAACGGGCCGATGCC
>JBEBYB010000046.1:0-17103 GCA_040391295.1 Phenylobacterium sp.
ACATCGCCTTCATTGCCGGCCCGGAAGAGCACGCAGCGTCGGCATGGCGCTATGAGGGCTATCGCCAAGCCTTCGAAGAACAGGGGCGGGGCGTGGACGCGCGGTTCGTAGCGCAGGGGAATTTCGACGTCGACGGCGGCGAGGAAGCGGCGAACATGCTGCTTAGCGCGCTAGAACCGCCCACCGCCATCTTCGCCAGCAACGACGAGACGGCGCTCGGCGTCATGGCCGCGGCGCATGCGCAGGGGCTGTCGGTTCCGCGCGACCTGTCGGTGGTGGGCTTTGACGACAGTGAAATGGCGCGGCTGGCCTGGCCGCAACTGACCACGGTGCGCCAGCCGATCCAGGCGATGGCGGCGGCGGCGGCGGAACTGGTGATCGCTCAGGCCGAGTCCGCTGCGCGCAGCATCGAGCACCGGCGGCTGGATTTCGAGCTGGCCTTCCGCGACACCACCGCGCCGCCACGTTCGATGATCTAGGTGGGCGGCGGCGCCGTGGAGGCGCGGGGCACAAGCTGAAAATCGAGTTGGTTGGCGGCCCGGACGAGCCGTTCGCCGGCGGCAAGATCGATCAGCATTCTTGCGGCCGCGGCGCACATGTCCTCGATAGGCTGGCGCACGGTGGTCAGCTGCGGGCGGCCCATCCGCGCAGCCCTGGTGTCGTCGAATCCCGCAACCGACAGGTCGCCGGGAATGGCGAGCCCACGGTCGCGCGCCGCGGCCATGACCCCCAGCGCCATCTTGTCATTGGCCGCGAAGATGGCGGTCGGCGGCTCGCTCCGGGCCAGTAGTTGGTGGCCGGCCTCCATGCCGGACTCGAAGGTGAAATAGCCCCGCACGATCTGATCGGCGGCGGGGGCCAGGCCATGTTCGCGCATGGCGCGCCGATAGCCGGCCAGGCGCAGGGGGGCGGCGCCATGATCGGGGTGGCCTTCGACAAAGCCGATCGACCGATGGCCCAGGGCCAGCAGGTGGCTGGTCATCGCGAAGGCCGCCTGCGTGTCGTCGATGAAGACGCAGGGACCTTGATTGTGATCGCCGTGCGGTGCGATGCGGACATGGTTCACGCCGAGGTGGTCCAGGACGGCGATGGCGGCGCGATCATCGGAGATCGGCGGGGTGAGGATCACACCGTCGAGACGAAGGCTGGTGAGGATCTGCTCGATCTGCAGGCCGACGTCGCCATGGCTGTCCACGGGTTCGACGGCCAGATGATAACCCGCCCGCCGGCAACTGAGCAGAGCGCCGATTTCGGCCTCGGTGACGTAGCTGTAGTTGGGGTTGTCGTAGAGAAAGCCGATCAGCCGCGACGGCGCGCCGCTGAGGCCGCGGGCGGCGATGTTAGGCCGATAGTTGAGGGCGGCGGCGGCGGCCATGACCCGATCACGGACCTCCTTGCGGACGTGCGGCTCGCCGTTCAGGGCCCGTGACACTGTCTTGAAAGAGACCTCGGCCTTGGCGGCGACATCTTTGATCGTCGGTTGACGGGTCAAGCCATACTCCAGCCGGCGCGCATGCCCGAAACTCTCCCGGTTCGCCCGAACCTGCAAGGCGCCTGGCCCGCACGGGGAGATACCGCCCGGAAAGGTCACGCTACGGCATGGCATATCGGTCAGATAACGTTGTCAGATTTAAATTGACAACGTTATCTGATATCGCTCTCCTCCCTCTATCCGGTCAGCGGAGTCCGCTGGTCGAGACAATAGATGGCCGGGCGTGGATATCGGTCGCGAGGGGGAAACGATGTTCACCAGGTCTATTCTGGCTGCGAGCGCTGCTGTCCAAGTCTTGCTGCTGGCCAGCGCCGCACAGGCCCAATCCACTGTCGAGATCCAGGAGGTGGTGGTCACCGCCGAGCGGCGCGAAGAGACCGCGCAGCGAACCCCGCTGGCCATCACCGCGCTGTCGGCCGAGCAACTCGACACCCAGGGTGTTCGCACGGTCACCGACCTGACGACGGTGGCGCCCGGCGTCCAGATCGGCTCGGTCGGCGGATCGGTGGAAATCGCCGTGCGCGGCATCGGCAGCACCAACAACACCGAGGTCGGCGACCCGGCGATCGCCTTCAATGTCGATGGGATCTACATGGCCCGGCCGCGTTCGGCATCGGGCCTGTTCTTCGATCTGGACCGGGTGGAGGTGCTGCGCGGGCCGCAGGGCACGCTCTATGGCCGTAACGCCACGGCCGGCAGCCTCAACGTCATCACCCGCAAGCCGACCTCCGAGTACGAAGGCACGGCCCAGGTCGAACTGGGGAATTTCGCGCTGGTCCGCACGAGCGCCTCGGTGAACCTGCCGTTCTCGGAAAAGGTGAGGGTGCGCGGCGCCTTCCAGACGACCAAGCACGACGGCTACACCACCAACGCACCCGCCAACGACTATAACGACGAGGACGCGGTCGCGATGCGGCTGCATATGCTGTTGCTGCCGACCGACAACTTTTCGCTGCTGCTGAGCGGGGATTATTTTCGAAGCGATTTCGCGGGCGCCGCCAGCGCGCCGCTGGGCCAGTATTCGGCGGGCGGCGATCCCTACACCTTCCCGATTTCGACCGACGGCCGCAGCAAGCAGGAAAACTACGGCTTTACGGCGCAGGCCGATTTGGACCTGCAGTTCGGGGTGCTGACCTATCTCGGCGCGATCCGCAGCGACATCGTTGGCACGCGGGCCGGTTCGGGGCGCAACTATCCGTACGGCGCGCCGCGGCCGCCGACCGCCTGCGATCCGACGATCGGCGTCGCCTGCAACACCATCTTCTTCGACTCCACCGCCAAGCAGGAGTCGCACGAGCTGCGGTTGGGGAACGGCGAGGGGCGCTTCAAGTGGGTCGGCGGGCTCTACTATTTCAAGGAGACGAACGACGTCTTCGCCAACGTCTTCCCGGCGGTGGCCTTCATCCAGCCCGACACCTATTCCGACTCCAAGGCCGCGTTCGCGCAGGGGACCTACAGCTTTACTGACCGGCTCCGTGGCACGCTGGGCCTGCGCTACACCCGTGACCACAAGGGGCGTAACGGCGGGACCTATGTGGCGCTGAACAACAGCGGCGGCTGCACCCTGCCGGGCGGGATGAACAGGCCGCTGTTTGGCGCGCCGCCGCCCGGCTGCCTGCTCTATGCCAACGTCGCCGACTTCAAGTGGGAGTCGACCGACTACAAGGTCGGGGTCGAATACGACCTGACGCCGACCTCGCTGCTCTACGCCTCGACCTCGACCGGCTACAAGGCCGGCGGCTATGGCGACGGCCTGCCGCCGCTGAACAACAAGTACGAGCCCGAACGCCTGACCGCCTATGAGGTCGGCGCCAAGAACCGGTTCCTCGACAACCGCGCCCAAGCGAACCTGTCGGTCTTCTATTACGACTACCAGGACTTCCAGGTGACGGCGCAGGGCGTGGTCGCGGGCCAGCCCTCGGCGGTCACGGTCAACGCGCCAAAGGCCGAACTCTACGGAGCCGAACTGGAAGGCACGCTGCTGTTCAGCGCCAACAGCCGGATCGACGGCTCGGTCGCCTATCTGCATGCCGAGTACAAGGATTTCGTCCTGCCGACCGGCGACGCCTTCTCGCCCGGCTTCGCCGACTATTCGGGCCTGACCCTGGCCAAGTCGCCGGAATGGACCTTCAACATCGGCTACCAGCACAGCTGGGATTTCGCCAATGACGGCCGGCTGACCGTGCGGGTCCAGACCCACTACGAGAGCAGCAAGAACCTCGACTATCACAACTTCGATGTGACCGAGCAGGGCGCCTACACCAAGACCGACCTGATCGTGACCTATGACGCCCCCGGCGGCGTCTGGAGCGTGATGGCCTATGGCCGCAACCTCGAGGACGAGGCGGTGCTGGTCCAAGCCAGCCCCGACGCCCAGAACGCCAACCGCTACGACGGGTCCGGCGCCTACGCGCCGCCGCGCCTCTACGGCGTGCAGCTCTCGGCGAGATTCTAAGAGAGGCGCCGCGGCGTCTCACCTTTTCAAGAATGACAACGATAACTGATGGTTGAGGCCATGACGTCCCAGCCGCACCCAGGGAGAAAGACGATGACGAGCAGAGCCATCTGGCTGGCCGGCGCAGCAGTGTTCGCCATGGCCGGAACCGCCCAGGCGCAATCGCGATCCGCCGTGCAGGTCGAGGAGGTGGTCGTCACCGCCCAGAAGCGCGAAGGCACCGTTCAGGCTACGCCGCTTGCCGTCAGCGCCATCAGCGGCGAGGTGTTGCAACAGCAAAACGTCGTCGACGCCGGCGACCTGACCGGCCGGGTGCCCAACCTCAATATCGGCCAGTCCGGCAACGAGGTGATCATCAGCATCCGCGGGGTCAGTTCGGCCGGCGTGGTGCCGCAGCGCGACCCCTCGGTCGCCTTCCACCTGGACGGCGTCTATCTGCCCCGGCCGTCCGGCGCCAACTCGGTGTTTTACGACCTGGAGCGGGTCGAGGTGCTGCGCGGACCGCAAGGCACGCTGTGGGGCCGTAACGCCACCGCCGGCAGCCTGAACATCATCACGCGCAAGCCGGTGAACCATTTCGAGGCGGCGGGCGAAATGCTGCTGGGCGACTATTCGCGGATGACCGCCCAGGGGATGTACAACTTCCCGATCATTGACGAGACCCTGGCCGCACGCGCGGCCTTCATCGTCAACCGCCGCGACGGCTACCAGAAGAACGTCGTTTCCGGCCAGCCGGACCTTGGCGACGCCGACGAGGCGGCGGGCAGGATCCACGTGCTGTATACGCCGGGCGAGCGGCTGCGGATGCTGGGTACGGTGGACTTCTATCATGCCGGCGGGGCCGGAACCGGGAACGTGCTGATCGGCAACGGGCCGGTGAGCTATCTCGCCAGCGGCCGCACCGCGCCTTACCGCGCCGAGACCAATACGGCGGGCCGGGTGAACAACCAGATCTGGGGCCTGACCGGCGAGATCACCTATTCGCTGGACGCCTTGGATATCGTCTCGCTGACCTCGTATCGAAACGATGATCAGGAGGTCACCAGCGATGTCGACGCCACGGCCGTCGGTACGCAGACCGTATATTATTACAATAAGAACAATACGTTCTCTCAGGAACTTCGCCTCGCTTCGAGCGGCGATGGGCCGCTGAAGTACATCCTGGGCGCCTATTACATCAAGGAAACCAACGACGATAACCTGTTCATGTACACCAACCTGGCGCGGTCGGCCGGCGTGGTGCTGCAGCGGCCCGACCGGTTCGCCGAATCCTGGGCGGTGTTCGGCCAAGCCGACTACAATCTGACCGACACGCTGACGATCTTCGCAGGGCTCCGCTACTCGGAAGACCGCAAGGGCAATCCGGTCGGCCTGACCCGGCCGCTGGGCACGACGATCAACACCTTCCGGCCCGACTCCGGCTCCTGGGACAAGACCACCTGGCGCGTCGGCGCCGACTGGGAGATCACGCCCGACAACATGGTCTATGGCAGCGTCAGCACCGGCTACAAGGCCGGCGGCTTCACCAGCAACCGCAACTTCGGACCCGAGACCCTGACCGCTTACGAGGTCGGCTCGAAGAACTACTTCTTCGACCGGCGTCTGCTCGCGAACCTCGCGGCCTTCTACTACGACTACAAGGACCTGCAGGTGGTCTCCGTGCAGCCTGACGAGAACGGGGTCATCCGGGCGTTGACGACGAACGCCGGCGTCTCGACGGTCTGGGGCATCGAGTTCGAAGGCCGTGCGCGGATCACCGAAGCGCTCAGCGTCGACGCCGCGGTCGGTTACCTGGACGCCACCTTCGATCGCTATGTCGGCGCCGTCGATTCGCTCTACGGCACGATCCACGATCTCTCCGGCAACACCTTGCCGCGTGCGCCGCGTTGGAACGGCAATGTCGGCGTCGCCTATACGATCCCTCTGTCGTCGGGCGAGATCACCGCGCGAGCCAGCACTCGGTACCAATCGAAGGTCTACTTCACCGAGTTCAACGACCGGGCAATCGTCGTCGGCGGGGTGTCGATCAACCCCTACGGCCAGGCCAGCCAGAAGTCCTACACCGCCACCGATCTCAGCCTGCGCTACAGCGACCACAATGATTGGTACGTCGAGGCGTTCGTCGACAACCTCGAGGACGAAGCCGTCCTGGTGGCGGTCAGCACCGACTCCGCGCGCAACTTCTTCGGCAGCTTTGGCGCGCCGCGGACCTTCGGGGTCAAGGCCGGCGTGAAGCTGCGCTGATCCGGGCCAGTTGAGTATGAGAGGAATGCGGATGAACAAGATGCGCAAGCTGATGGGCGCGGGCGCGGTGCTGGCCGGGGTTTCGATCCTGGCCGGGGCCGCCCTGGCCGGCGCCGAGCCGGTCAAGTTTCCGACCCTGCCGAAGGGCTATCTGGCGCCGGGCGCGCTGGACGCCGAACAGATCGTGCCGCCAGCGCCCACCGACGGCGATCCGCGCGACGCGAACGACCGCAAGATCTTTCAGTCGACGCGTTCGCTGAAGGACAGCGAGCGTTGGAAGCTGGCGACACGGGACGTCAAGATGTTCCCGCCCGCCATGATGGAGGCCTATTCCTGCGCGGTGGGCGTCAAGCTGACGCCGGAGAACGCGCCCAAGCTCAACGCCATCATGTTGCGCGTGCTGGGCGACAGCATGCTCGCCAATGAAAGCGCCAAGCATCACTTCAAGCGCAAGCGGCCGTTCCAGGTGGCGCAGGGCGAGATCTGCGAACCGACCGCCCAGGTCGCCGGCAGCTTCGACTATCCCTCGGGCCACACGGTCTGGGGCTGGTCCTGGGCGCTGGTGCTGGCCGAACTGGCGCCGGATCGGGCGACCGAGATCCTGGCCCGCGGCCGGGCCTATGGCCAGAGCCGCGCGGTCTGCGGATCGCACAACGCCAGCGCCGTCGAGGCCGGTGCGGTGGTGGCGGCCTCGACCTTCGCGACCTTGCATGGTTCGCCGGAGTTCAGGTCCGACATGGATCTGGCGCGCGTCGAGATGGCCAAGTTGAGAGCCAAGGGCGGCGCCGACAAGCCCCAGGCTTGCGACGTCGAAGCCGCGCTCATCGCTCAATCGCCTTACTGAAGGCGGTCATGCGACGGAGCAACATCCACGCCCTGGTGGGCGACATCGGCGGCACCAACGCGCGGTTCGCGGTGATGGCCCTGGACGAGGCGCGGCCGTCGATCATCTGCGCCCGCTCGGTGCTGTGCCGTGACTACGCCAGCCTGGCCGAGGCCGCCGACGCCTTTCTGGCTTCGACGGAACTGACCGTGCGTCCGGCGCTGGCGACCATAGCCGTCGCCGGCCCGGTGGCCGATGGCGCGGCCCGCCTGACCAACGTCGCCTGGCGGGCCTCGGAGGCCGAGCTTCTGGGGATGGGCTTTTCCCAGGCTCGGTTGGTGAACGACTTCGAGGCCCTGGCCACCGGGGTCGCCGACCTGAAACCGGAGGATAGCGTGGTGATCGGCGAGGATAAGCCTGGCCTGCCAAGGGCGCCGGTGCTGGTGGCGGGCACGGGGTTTGGTCTGGCTGGCCTGGTGCGCGGTCGGGGCGGCGCGGTGCAGGTGATCGCCAGCGAGGGCGGGCACGCCAGCTTCGCCCCCGTCGACGATATCGAGATCGACATCCTCCGCGCCCTCCAGGGCAAGCACGGCCGGGTGTCCATCGAGCGGTTGCTGTCGGGGCCGGGTCTGCTGGATCTGTACAGGATCATGGCTGAGATCTTGGCCCTCCCAGCCGAGCCGGAGATGACCCCGGAGGACATAACTCAGGCAGCGGCTGAGCAGCCGCGACCCCCTGTCGGTCGCCGTGCTGGAGCAGTTCTGCGCGGTGTTCGGATCGGTGGCCGGCGACGCGGCGTTGTCGTTCGGCGCGCGAGGAGGGGTGTTCCTCGCCGGCGGCCTGGTGGCCGGGATCGCGCCCTTCGTGGAGTTCAGCCGATTTCGGCAGAGATTCGAGGCCAAGGGACGGCTTTGCGGCCTGATGCAGGCGACGCCCACGCGGTTGATCGTCCAGACCCATACCGCCCTCATCGGCGCGGCGCGGATCGCTCAGGGCCTCGTGGTGCGCGAGTTTTCACGTCCTTAGTTGACAACGTTATCAGCAGCGTGTGCTCTGCTCAAATATTCACGTCACCCATGTGTACTGGCGGGTTCGTCTCAAAGCGGACCCGCCGCTTTTTCAGGCGGCATGGGGGCGAATAAGAAGACGACCGGGGAGGGTGGAATGAAGCTATCGCAGATGAACTGCGCCTGGGTGGCGCTGGCCGCCATGTCGGCGGTCCCGGCCCAGGCCGCGCAGCAGCCGGATCTCGGTTCGCGGACCGCCCCGCGGCTCACGGTCGACGGTCTGGCGTTCAAGGACCTCAACCGCAGCGGCAAACTGGAGCCCTATGAGGACTGGCGCCTGACGCCCCAGGCCCGCGCCGCCGATCTGGTCGGTCGCATGGCGCTGGAGGAAAAGGCCGGGGTCATGATGCATGGCACCCTGCCGGCGCCGGGCAGCCCGTTCGGTGCGGGCGACGCCTACGATCTGGAGGGCGCGGCCAAGCTGGTCAACGACAAGCACGTCTCCAGCTTCATCACCCGTTTGAGCGGCTCGGGCGCAGCCCTGGCCGAAGAAAACAACAAGGTCCAGGCCCTGGCCGAACAGACCCGGCTGGGCGTGCCGGCGACCATCAGCACCGATCCACGCAATCACTTCCAGCATACGGCGGGCGCGGGCGTCGCGTCGGGCGGCTTCTCGAAATGGCCGGAGAGCCTGGGCTTCGCGGCGATCGGCGACGAGGCCCTGATGCGCCGTTTCGGCGAGGTGGCGCGCCAGGAGTACCGGGCCACCGGCATTCACATGGCGCTGTCGCCCCAGGCCGACCTTGCGACGGAGCCGCGCTGGTCGCGGATCACCGGCACCTTCGGCGAGGACGCCGACCTCGCCTCGCGGATGGTGCGGGCCTATGTGGGCGGGTTCCAGGCGGGCGAGAGCGGCCTGACCAAGGACAGCGTCGTCGCGGTGGTCAAGCACTGGGTCGGCTATGGCGCGGCCAAGGACGGCTGGGACAGCCACAACCCCTATGGCCGCTACGCGACCTTCCCGGGCGGGGATTTCGCCTATCACGTCAAGCCGTTCGAAGGCGCGTTCGCCGCCAAGGTCGCCGGGGTCATGCCGACCTATTCGATCCTTGAGAACCTGAGCATCGACGGCAAGCCGGTGGAGCAGGTGGGGGCGGGGTTCAACAAGTTCCTGCTGACCGAGCTGCTGCGCGGCAAGTACGGCTTTGACGGGGTGATCGTCTCCGACTGGGCGATCACCAACGACTGCCCGGCCGCCTGCAACGGGGACTGGAAACCCGATCAACCGCCGGTGATCGGCATGCCCTGGGGCGTCGACAACCTGACCGAGACCCAGCGCTTCGCCAAGGCGCTGGACGCCGGGGTCGACCAGTTCGGCGGCACCGAAAACTCCGAACGACTGGTCGAGATCGTCAAGAGCGGCCAGGCCAAGGAAGCGCGTCTCGACCAGTCGGTGCAGCGCATCCTGGTGCAGAAGTTCGAGCAGGGCCTGTTCGAGAACCCCTATGTCGATCCGGCCCAGGCCGGGCGGATCGTCGGCTCCAAGGCGTTCCAGGCCGAGGGCGACGCCGCCCAGGCGCGCTCGCTGGTGATGCTGGAGCGCAAGGCCGGCGTCCTGCCGTTGGCGCCCGGTAAGAAGGTCTATCTGCGCGGCGTCGACGCCGCGGAGGCGACCGCTCACGGCTTGGTGGTCGTGGACGCTCCAGACAAGGCGGACGTAGCGATCATCCGCACCGGCGCGCCGCACCAGGTGATCCATCCGAATTATCTGTTCGGCCTGATGCAGCACGAGGGCGACCTCGACTTCAAGGACGGCGACGCCGACTACGAGGCGATCAAGCAGGCGAGCGCCAAGGTCCCGACCATCGTCAGCATCTTCCTCGACCGGCCGGCGATCCTGACCGGCGTGAAGGACCGCGCCAGCGTGCTGATCGGCGACTTCGGGGTCAGCGACGCGGCGCTGCTGAACGTCTTGACCGGCAAGGCCAAGGCGGAAGGCCGGCTGCCCTTCGAGCTTCCGTCCTCGATGGCCGCGGTGCAGGCCCAAGCCAGCGACAAGCCCCATGACAGCGCCGCGCCGCTCTACCGGTACGGCTACGGACTGAGCCAGTAATGGCCAGCGGAGGAAACGGCATGGAACAGCCCCTGGATATTCGCCGCGCGGCGGGGACGATCGGATCGCACGGCGCCAAGGCGGCGGCGAAGGTGGCGCCCCTGGTGGTGGCGTTGTTCTTCGTCTGGGGGTTCGCGACCGTTCTGATCGACACCCTGATCCCGAAGCTGAAGGGGCTGTTTCAGCTCAACTACGCCGAGGCGATGCTGACCCAGTTCGCCTTCTTCCTCGGCTATCTGGTGTTCTCGATCCCGGCTAGCCTGCTGCTGGCCAAGATCGGCTACTTCCGGCAGATCGTGGTCGGTCTGATCGTGATGGCGGCCGGCTGCCTGATGTTCGCGCCCGCCGCTCAACTGGGGATCTATACAGCGTTCCTGCTGGCCCTGTTCGTGATGGCGGCGGGGATCACCACCTTGCAGGTGGCGGCCAATCCGCTGATCGCGCTGCTGGGGCCGCCGGAAACCTCGCACTCGCGGCTCAATCTGGCCCAGGCTTTCAACTCGCTCGGCACCACGGTCGGACCGTTGGTCGGCGCGGCGCTGATCCTCAGAGGCGGGGTCGAGCATCCCGACGCGGCCAATCTCGCCCCGGAGATGCTGGAGGCCTATCGCAAGGTCGAGGCCCATGCGGTGCAACTGCCGTTCCTCGGCATCGCCGCGATCCTGGGGGTCCTGGCGGTGGTGTTCTGGCTGCTGCGTCATTCGCCGGCCGCGCCGTCGGCGGCGCGCGACAGCGGGACCGGTTTCAAATTTTCGCTGCTGAAGCGTCCGCGCCTGGCGCTCGGGGCGGTGTCGATCTTCGTCTATGTCGGGGCCGAGGTGTCCATCGGCTCGGTGCTGATCAGCTACCTGATGCTGGACAAGACCCTGGGCGCAGTGGCGGCGACGGCAGGCCAGCTGGTGGCGCTCTATTGGGGCGGGGCTATGGTCGGCCGGTTCATCGGTTCGGCGGTGATGCGCAAGGTCCCGGCCGGCCTGGTGCTGGGCGCCTGCGCGATCGTCGCCGGGCTGTTGGCCTGTATCTCGGCGGGAACGGTGGGGCTGATCGCGGCTGTGGCGATTATCGCCATCGGGTTGTTCAATTCGGTGATGTTCCCGACGATCTTCACCCTGGCCATCGAAGGCCTGGGCGAGGATACGCCGCAGGGTTCGGGCCTGCTTTGTCTGGCCATCGTCGGGGGCGCGATCATTCCGGTGGTGACCGGCTTGGTCGCCGACCGCGCGGGTCTCAGTCTGGCGCTGTTGGTTCCGGCGGTCTGCTATATCTGGATCGCGATCTACGGGTTCATCTGCCATCGGCGCACCGCGGCTTAGGTGCGAGCTCTCAATAGGTTGTCCGTCTGGCCTGTCGGAGCCGAGCTTGCGAAGTCCGAGACCGCGGAGAGATCGGATGAAAGTCCATAGGGCGCCCGGCTGACGGCAAGATAGTCGGCAAGTGGGCCAAGCGCTTCGTGGCCGGCCGATCAATCGCGAGGGGCTGGGATGGTGGCGCAGCTATGAGCCTTGGCCAGGCCCGCTGAGGACCTCTCTGCAGCGTCGCCGTCCGAATCGTCGTGAGCCACAGTTGCAACAGGCCTGATCCCACCAGCGCCAAGAGCTATCTGTACGCAGCATGGTTATGGATGTTGCAATTATTTACAATCTGGCCAGTTAACCAACCGAATGGAGCGAAGCGACGAATATTACTTGGCTTTATTGATCTCGCATGACGGCGTTACGTTCGGGCTGGATAGTTTGTTAGGCCAGAGCGGGTAAAATTCACCTTTTGCGTTAGCTAATCGTACACCCTCAAGCTACAGCTTCGCCTCGATTTACAACCTTGGATCAGCGTAGCGGCGGGTGCGCCGTCTGCGGGCCCGTGTCTCGAACTCAGGCCCCAGACTGTGAACCACGCCGGCGTGTGGCGTATGCGTGGGGCGTTCATGGCTATTGGTGCGACGGCGACGGCAGTTCAGAACCCTCGCGCCCGGCGCGGCTATCGCCATCTCCTGTGCGGGGTCTCCGTCGGCGTGCTGGCGCTGGCGAGCCTTCCGGCGGCGGCCCAGGACGCAGCCCGCTACTGGGACGCGAACGGCGCCCTGCCGACAAGCGGCGGCAATGGGAATTGGGATACGACCACTCCGCTCTGGAGCACCAACAACAGCGACGTCCTGGGTCCCTACAGCGTCTGGAACAACGCCGGGCTCGACAACGCCTTCTTTGGCTCCGCGGCGGCCGGAACCACGGCCACGGTCGGCACGATCACGCTGACCCAACCGATCACCGTTCACAACATCACCTTCCAGTCTTTGAACGGCTGGATCCTGAACGGCGGAACGCTCGCGCTCGGCGGGACGACGCCGACGATCAACGCGATCAGCTCTGCGACGATCAATTCCGTCATCGCCGGGACCGCGGGCCTGACGAAGATCGGGGCGGGCTGGCTTAACCTGTCGGGCACGAACACGTTCAGCGGCGGGATCACGCTGAGCGGCGGCGCGATCGTCGCCGACGATGACGCGGCGCTAGGCGCGCTCGGCAACGCCATCGACGTCACCGCGAACTCGACGCTCTGGATCAACGGAGGCGCCACCGCCCGCACGATCGACATCGCTGGCGGCAGGATGCTCGCCGTGGGCGGCGTCGGCGTCGGCAGCGCGCTGTTCACCGGCGGCGGCGGCCTCGACCTCGCCAACGGGACGCGCCTTACGAACGACGCCAGCACCTATACGGGTTCGACGATTTTCCGCGGGGTCAACGGGGTCGCCAACACCTACTTCTCGTCGGTGCGGAACCTCGGAGAGGCGAGCTCGCTCGGCGCCCCGACAGACGCCGCGGCCGGTACGATCATCTTCCAGCAGTCGAGCCAGTATTCCGACAATATCATCTATATCGGCGACGGCGACACTTCGGATCGCAACTGGGACTTCAATGGAGGCAGCGCCTGGCTCAACAACGAGGGAACGGGCGCGCTGAACCTGACGGGCGACGTGGATATCTCGTCCGGCGGCGGTTTCCGCGCGATCGGCGCTGACTTCGACCTCAGCGGTGTCCTCAGCGGCGCCTCGTATAACTTCATCGCCTCCGCCGGCCGCAAGATCACGGTCTCGGGCGTCGCAAACACCTTCACAGGCAATGCCGCGATCAGCGGCCTCGCCGAGGTCGCAAGCCTCGCCGACACGGGGACAGCGAGCTCGCTGGGCGCGGGCTCGTCCCTTGGTCTGAACGCCGGCACGTTGAGCTACACCGGCGCGGCGGCGTCCAGCGACCGCACCTGGACGGTCAGCGACGCCAGCCGCCTCCTCAATGACGGAACTGGAGCCCTGACGCTGAGCGGCGACCTGTCGTTCGTGGCGGGGGGCGCGGTCGACACCTTGACCCTCGGCGGTTCCTTCGCCGGCGAGAACGCCCATTCCGGCTTGATCTCCGGCGCCGGCCATATCGTCAGCAACGGCGCTGGAACCTGGGTGCTGGGCGGGGCGAACACCTACGTCGGCACGACCACCGTGACCTCCGGCGCCCTGCGCGCGGGCAGCGCATCGGCGTTCGGGGCGACCGGCAAGATGACCGTCAACGGCGGCGTCCTGGACTTGAACGACTTCAGCCTGACCACGTCCGAGCTCCACGGGAGCGGCGGTTCGATCAGCCTCGGCACGAACCCTCTGACCACCCTGGCGGTCGACGGGGCTCTGGCCAGCGACTTCGCAGGGGCGATCACCGGCGCGGGCGGCCTGACCAAGCTTGGGGCGAGCACGCTGACGCTCACGGGCTCCAGCACCTATACCGGCGCGACGACCATCGGCGGCGGCACGCTGGCCCTGAACTTCGCCGGCGCCGGCGCGCCTGCGAACAACATCATCGCCGGCGGTTCGGCGCTCAATATGAGCGGGGGAAAGTTGCTGGTGACCGGTGTCGCCGGCCTAACCAACGACCAGACGTTCGCGAGCACGACGATCAGCGCCGGCGCGAACACCATCTCGGCGGTGTCGGGGGCGGGTGGGGCCGCGAACCTTCACCTCGGCTCGATCTCCCGCACCAGCGGGCTGGTCAACTTCGTCCTGCCGACCAGCGGCGGCATCACGACGGCGAGCGCCGGCCTGGGCGGGTGGGCCACGGTCAATGGGACCGACTACGCCAAGGTCGTCGGCGGCGAAATCCTGCCGTTCGCGGAGGCCGACTACACGGACAAGGACGAGGTCGCCACCTGGCTTCCCGACGAGTTCATCTCAGACAGCGACGGAGACGGCCTCGGCTATTCCGGCACGCTCGCCGGCAGCATGCAGCTGGGCGGCCTGCAGTTCACCGAGGCCGCCGCTTCAAACGTCGCCGTGGCGGCGGGGCAAACCCTGGGCATCGACGGCGCGATCATCGTCGCGCCCTCGGTTCTGAACAACAACCAGACGATCAGCGGCGGCGAACTGCGGGGCGCGGCGGGCGGCGTGCTCGGCGTTCAGCAGAACGGCGGCGGGCTCTTCACCATCGGCTCGACCATCATCGACAACGGCGGCGCCACCGGCCTCACCAAGGGCGGGGGTGGGCGCCTCCTGCTGACCGGGGCCAACACCTACACCGGCGTGACGACGCTCAGCGCCGGTCGGCTGGAGATCACCAGCCTCGCCGACGGCGGCGCGGCCAGCAGCGTCGGCCGGTCGTCCTCGGCCTCGGCCAATCTCGTTCTCCAGGGGGGAACGCTCGCCTGGACGGGCGCGGCGGACGCCGCGACGAACCGCGGCTTCACCCTGGTGAACGGCGGCGCCGGCGACCCGAAGATCGAGATCGGCGCCGGGCGCACCGTCGAATTCTCGGGACTGGCCACCAGCCATGACGACGCGGGCCTGTCCAAGACCGGGGCGGGCACTCTCGTCCTGTCCAATGCGGCCAATGACTATGTCGGGGTCACCAGGATCACGGGCGCCGGCGGCAACGGCGCCATCGCCGTCAGCACGCTGGCCAACGGCGGTCTGGTCAGCGGCATCGGCAAGTCGTCCGAGGACTCGGGGAATCTCGTGCTGGAGAGCAACGGGCAGCTCCTCTACACGGGCGCGACCGCCAGTACCAACCGCGGCTTCACGCTGGCGTCCGGTGGAAAGATCGGCGTGTCGCAGGCCGCCATGACCCTTACGATCAGCGGCGCCGCGGTGGGGACCGGCCCCTTCGTCAAGGAGGGTGACGGCACGCTGCTCCTGTCGGGCCTGAACACCTATAGCGGCGGGACCACGGTGAACGGCGGCGTGCTGCGCGCGGGGTCCAACCAGGCTTTCGGCGCCGGCCGGCTGACGGTCAACGCCCCCGCAAGCGTGGAACTCGGCGATTTCGATGTCTGGGTTGGGGGGCTGCAAGGCGGCGGCTCGGTCACGGTCGGCGCCTTGGGCACGCTGCAGACGAACGCCAGCGCCGCGTTCAGCGGCGTCATCGGCGGCGCCGGGGGAATCCTGGTCGGCGCCGGGGTCCAGACCATGACCGGCTGCAACAACACCTACACCGGTCCGACCAGCATCATCGGCGGGACGCTCAGCACCGACTGCCTGGCAGACGGGCTGCAGGCGAGCGGCATCGGCGCATCGAACTCGGCGTCGACGAACCTGGTGATCGACAACGGCGCGCTGGTCTACACCGGCGGCGACGTCAGCATCGACCGCGGGGCCCAACTAGCCCGCACCGCCCAGATCAACGTCAGCAACGCCGCCACGACGCTGGAGTTGGAAGGCGCGATCAACGGTACGGGCGCGCTCAATAAGCAAGGCGCCGGCACGTTGGTGCTGTCGAACGCCAATACCTATAGCGGCGGGACGTTGGTCTATGGCGGGACCGTTCGCCCGTTGTCCGCCGCCGGGCTTGGGACGGGAGGCCTGCGGATGGGGTTGGCCGGAACGCGGCTGGACCTGTCGGCGGTCGCCGGTTCGGCGATCTCGGTCGGCTGGATCGACGACAGCGCCAGCAACGCCAACGCCGCGAGCGTCGGCGATATCGACCTGGGCGCCACCACGCTTACGATCACCCCCGGGGGGAGCGCCCTCGGCGTCGGCGGCTCGGCGAACTATGCCGGCGTGATCAACGGGACCGGCGGGATCGTCAAGGCCGGGGGGAGCATCCAGCAGTTTTCCGGCTGCAACAACGCCTATACCGGCACGACGACGATCAGCGGCGGCGTGTTGGCCGTCGATTGCCTTATCGACGGCGCGACCGCCAGCAGCATCGGGGCTTCCTCCGCCGACGCCGCCAGCCTGATCCTCAATGGCGGCACGTTGCGCTACGTCGGGACGGGTCATACGACCAACCGTCTGTTTACGCTGGGCGCCTCGGCGACGAGCGCCATCGACGCCTCCGGAACAGGCGCGATCGTATTCTCCAACACCGCGCCGATCGCCTTCGGCAGCGCGAACACCGCCCAGACTGTGACGCTCACCGGCACGAGCGCGGCGGACAACAGGCTGGGCCTCCAACTCACCGACAACGGAACCGGCAAGACCAGGCTGTCCAAGACCGGCCTGGGTGTCTGGATCCTGACCAATCCGGGCAGCACCTATACTGGCGTCACCTCGATCACCGGCGGGGTCCTGGGCGTGGACAAGCTCACGGACGGCGGGGCGGCCAGCAGCCTCGGCCAGTCCTCCAATCTCGCCTCTAACCTGGTGATCGGCGGCGGCGCCACGCTGCGCTACACCGGCGCCGGCGACACGACCGACCGTCGTTTCACGCTGGGCGTGGGCACCACGGCCATTGAATCCTCCGGCTCCGGCGCGGTCGTGTTCAGCAACACCTCGGGCGTTTCCTACAGCGGGAACGGCCAGCGGGTCGTCTCGCTGGGCGGCACGAACGCCGACGACAACATCATGGGCGCGGCCGTCGGCAACCAGACCGCCGCCAATGTCAGTTCGCTGGCCAAGAACGGCGCCGGCAAGTGGATCCTGACCGGAGACAATACCTATACCGGCGTCACCAACATCAACACCGGGACGCTAGTCCTCGGCGCCGGCGGGACGACCGGCTC
>JBEBYB010000047.1:0-17028 GCA_040391295.1 Phenylobacterium sp.
GGTCAGCGTCACACAACCCTTTGTAGGCCGTCATCCGACGTCTAGCGTCGGCGCTAAGCAATGCGACGTAAAGTTGAGCACATCTCACCTAACATTTCGTGCGCGTCGTGCGGGATGTCGCCCGCGCGTCAGGCTGCGTCGTTCACGGCCAGCGCCGAGCCGCTCCGCCAGTTGCGGGCCGCGTGCCCGAGTTGCTGGTCCAGCGCCTGCCAGGTCACCACGTGCGCGGGCAGGTTGAGCGCGGGCATGTGAGGCGCCGCCAGGGCGATCATCGCCGACGTCGGCACCCAGCCCTTGGCCGAGCGAAAAGCCGCCTTGGCCAGGGAGGTGGCGGCCGTCCGGCCGTCGAGCGTCGCCACCCGGTGCTCAAAGAAGAACCAACGGTCGTCCCAACCCGCCAACCGCGTCTCGGCGACGCCGCGGTCAAAGAGCCGTAACTCGCGCCGGAAGTGAATCGCGCTGCTGCCCAGGATCGGCCGCCATCCCTGCTTGAAGCACGTGTGCAGAACCCGTGTCCGCAGGGCCCATTCCAGCCGGTTGACGTCGATGAGCTGCATGTAGCGCCCATTGTTCAGATGCAGGTTCACGTCGAGGTCGGCCGGCAGCACGCGAAACTGCGTCCTGACCGGCTCGGTGGCGTCCACCTGAGCCCCCCTCAATCCCCGGACGGCCATGGGAAGCATGCGAAAATAGAGCTTCATGCGCGCTAAAATCCGTAGACGATCTGGGCGTAGGCGGCCGACAGGTCGCGGACGCGTCCGAAGTAGCTGAGCTGGGGTCCGAGAAAGACGTCGGCGCCCAGAACGGCCCGGGTGCTGTCGTTGAGGGCGTAGCTAAGGCGCGGCCGGATCGCGATGTCGCGGGTCTCGAGATAGCCCGCCGCGCTGGCCTCGAACTCCAGGCGCTCGTTCATCCAGGTGCGTGCGAACCGCAGCGTCATGCCGTTCTGCCGCCGGTCGAGCTGATTGTTGACCGCCGCGCTCTGCAGCGTGATCGCCCTGATCACGGGGTTGGCCAGGAGGCTCGGGTCCTCGTAACCCACGACATATCTGAAGGAATACTGGAGGTTGACGTTCCAGCCGCTGTCGAAGGTCCGGTCGACGCCGACCACGATCCAGAAATTGTCCTTGGTGCGGAACGGCGTGGAAGCTCCCCCGACATCGGTATAGGCCGCCTCGGCGCGATAGCCGAAGCGCCCGGCGACGCCGGCCAGGTCCGCCCCGATCACTTTCGTTTCCGGAAACTGCTGCTGCACGGCCGCCGGCGCGACCTTCGCGAAGGCGGGCGGAACCGGGACCAGCGCAATGTCGCGCGTGCGGCTGCGCCCCTCGAAATAGGAGATCGACCAATCCAGCGCCCCACCGGAGTGGTCGATCCGCGCGGCGAACTGCGAGCGGTCGTCGACCTCCTGGTCGTCCAGCACGACGACGCCGGGGCGCGAGCGATCCACCGGGAAGCGGCTTGGTCGGAACTCCGGCAGCCAGAAGGCCGAGAAGGTCCAAGGCCCCGCGCCATAGGTCGCCTGCGCCACCAGCGCGCCGCGGCGCTGCTCGTCGTCGCTGGCCAGTAACCGGGTGTAGTCGCGCGCGCCGATCACGTCGGTCGGGTTGAGCCGGTCAGCCCGCCCCCACGCGACGATCTGGCGGCCGACGATCAGGCCCGCCGGGCCGCCGGAGAACCTCAGCCAGGCTTCCTCCAGATCTGCGTCCGCGCGGCCGGTGCTGTCGGTTTGCGCGCGGCCTTCGGCATAGGCGTCCAGCCAGCTCGAGAGACGCGGAGC
The DNA here is from genome assembly GCA_040391295.1 of Phenylobacterium sp. Classification (GTDB taxonomy): domain Bacteria; phylum Pseudomonadota; class Alphaproteobacteria; order Caulobacterales; family Caulobacteraceae; genus Phenylobacterium. The sequence continues at coordinate 1,781 of JBEBYB010000047.1, forward strand.
CGCGCGCACCACGACGCCCCCGACCGAGACCGCGCCCGGATCGGTGAAGTCCCGGCTATGGCTCCACAGTCCCGCGCGCAGGAACACCTGCGGCTGCAAGGCGTCCAACGGTCCGCCGCGCTCCGCGACGACCTCGCCCTGGTCATGGATCTCGACATACTCATCAGGCTCGGCCGCCATGTCGCTCGCCATCGCCGGAAGAGCAGACAGCACCGTCACGGCGGCCAGAGCGCAGGCCGTCGACCAAACGTTTCGTCTCAAGGCTGCTCGAGCCCCCGCGTCGTGAACTTCTCGGGCGGAATGGCGGCCGAGGTGTTGAAGGTCGAGTACTCGATCACCGTGCGGTGGCCGGTCTGCACGTTGGTCATCTGCTGGCGCATCGGCTGGAAGCGGCGGTTGGCGCTGTCCACCAGCTTGATATTGGACCCGACATAGACCTTCAGCAGCTTGTTCTGGAGATCGTAGTACTCGGCCTTGACCGGCACGGCGTCTGAGGTCCGGACCCAGGTGATCCGGCGGCTGTAGCCGGAATTGGCCGCGACGGTCTTATCGCGCGGCGTCGACTGCACGACCTGCGTCGCGACCCCGTCCACGGTCTCGGTGCGCAGGAGCTTGTGGGTCCAGTCCTCGGCGGGATGGCCCAGGATGTCGCCATAGCTGAAATCGGTGCCGATGAAGGCGTCGCGTTTGTTGGACGCCGTCAGCCGCCGGACCTTCTTCAGGGCCGGCAGATAGACCCAGATATCGTCGTCGGCGCCCGCGTTCTCGATCGTCAGGACGGCCGTGCCGCGAATGTCGGCCGGACTGTTGAAGCGGATCAGGCGGCGGTTGTTCTGACGGTCCGGCTTCAGTTCGGACAGCGTGCCAGTTTCGCGAACCCGCTGCAGGCCGGCCTTGTTGGTCAGGATGAAGCGCGCCGTGGCCGTCGACTTGAAGACCTTCGTCGCCTTGATGCTGCTCGCCATGAGCGCCGCAGCGTCCGCCCCAGCCGCCTGCGCGAGCGCCGGACGCGGCGCCATGACCGCCGCGCCGCAGAGCACCGCCAGGGCCAGGCCGGCCACCTTCGCCAGGGTCTCGCGGGCCACCGGCTGGACGGCGCGGGCGTAGACGACGCGGGGACGCCACGCGACCATCAGCGCCGCGAACAGCGTCAGGGTGCTCGCCGACGCCACCACCATGGCCGAGGCGACCAGCAGGCCGGGCCAGAAGTGAACATTGAAGCCGATGGACAGCAACAGCAGCGAGTAGCCGCCCGCCACCGCGGTCGCCACGAACATGATCGCCTTGCCGGAACTGGCGAACGCCGCGGTGATGGCCTCGCGCTCGGTCGGCTGCCGCTCGAGCTCTTCGCGTAGTCGATAGGTGAAGTAGATCGCGTAGTCGGCGCCGATGCCGATCGCCAGCGCGCAGACCGTCGCCGTCACGATCTGCAGCGGGATGCCGGTCAGGCCCATGATGCCGAACACCGCCAGCGCCGTCGCCGCCAGGGGGACGAGGATCAGAGCGCCCAGTTGCACCGACCGGAACAACAGCGAGCCGACCACGAAGACCACCAGGGTGATCTGGGCGATGTTCTGCATCTTGCCCGAGACCATGACCTCGTTCATCGCCGTCGGAGTGGTGATGCTTCCGCCAAGCCGCACCTTCACGCCGGGCGGGAAGTTGGCCTGGATGACCGGCAGGATGCGCTCGTTGAGGCTGGCCACATAGGCCGAGCTGTCGGTCTTCACGAACGCCTGGATCAGCGCGTTGCTGTAGGTGTAGTCGACCACCCCGTCGAAATCGCCGGGCTCGCCGGAGATCGAATAGAGCAGCAGATACTGCGAGATCGTGTCGCGATCGGCCGGCAGGCTATAGGCCTTGGGATCACCGTTGTTCGTCGCCTGATTGATCTGCTTGAGGAAGTCGACGATCGACACCGACCGGCCGATCTCCGGCTCCTTGGCCAGGAACGCCTGCGTCGCCTCGATGCCTCTCAGGACGGCGGGGTCCTTGATCGCGTTGGCGCTGTCGCCTTCGACCAGCACATAGAAGGTGTTGGAGCCGGCCATGGCCGCGTTCAGGGCATGGTCGTCCTTGCGGGCCTGCTGGCTTTCCGACAGGAAGCCGCGCACCGAGTTGTCCACCCGCAGCAGGCTCGCGCCGGCCAGGAAGATCAGGCAGATCGCGCCCCAGACGAGGAAGATCCGGCGACGCCCCTTGGTCTCGGCGACCTGGCCGGCCAGGAAACGGGCCAGGCGATCCCAGATCGTCTCGCGCTTTTCGGCGTTGGTTTCCTTGTCGCCCGGAGGCGGCAGGATCGCACGCAGGGCGGGCGTGAAGGTCAGTTCGACCAGGGCGACGCTGATGATCCCAAGTCCCGCGAAGATTCCGAAATTCCGGATCGTCTGGATCGGAAACACCGCCAGCGACATGAAGCTCAGTGCGGCGATCGAGCCGGCGGCCAACATCACCGGTCCCACATAGACGATGGAATTGACCACCGCGCGCCGGTTCGCCTCGGCCGGATCGAGTTCCCCGTCGCGCCGCAGCAGACGGTATTCCTCGTAATAGCGTTTCAAAACCTGGACCGCGTGACCGGCGGCGACCGCCAGGATCAGGATCGGCGTGACGTTGTTGAACGGGTCCAGGTGGATGCCGGCCAGGGTCATGAGACCCAGCGCCCACACCACCGCAAGGATGGCGGTCAGCAGCGGCAGGACCAGGCCCTGGATCGTGCGGAACGCCTCCAGGTGGATAAGACCGATCAGCACCACCGCCAGCGGCAACAAAATCCCCATGCGCTTGGAGTAGGTTTCCACCGCGGCGAGGAACACCGGTTGACCGGCGACCGCGATCGTCACGCTGTCGTCGCGGACCGGGGCGATCGCCGCCTCGACCTTGGCCATCACCTGCTCAAAGCCCTCAGGGTCCTTCTTGAACTCAGCGTAGATGGCGGCGGTGCGCTCATCCTTGCTGACCAGGATGTCGCGATAGACGGGGTTCGCCTTCAACCGCTCGGCGATGGCCCGCGCCTCGGCGACGTCGGCCGGCTGATGGTCCAACAGCCGCGACACCTGGAGCCCCTCGCTCGATCCGGCCAGGTCCTTCGCGCGGGCCGCGGCCAGGCTCTGCAGATTGCCCGGCGTGATCCCCGGCGTCGCCGCCAGGGCCTCGGTGATGGCGATGACCTTGCCCATGGTGGCCGGCGTGTAGACGTCGCCGTCCTTCGCCGTGACGCCGATGACGACCGTGAACCGGTTGCCGAACAGGGTCTCCACCCGCTCGGTCACCTGGACGAAGGGATGGTCCTTGGGGAGCAGTTCGTCGGCGTCGACGATGACGTTCAGGTCTCGGAGCTGAAGCCCCAGCAGCACGGTGACCAGCAGCGATCCGGCCAGGACGAGGTAACGCCACCTGACGATGACTTCAGCAAATGCCCGCATAGAAATGCCGCCCCCGCGGCCTAGCGGCTCCCCCTCGCGGGCAAGCTGCAATCCTTCCCAAACGCGGCCCAGCCGCGGGCGAAGCACAGCTCATGAGTTCGGAGGCCGAGCAAGGCTGGCGAATGCCGATATAAACGACGGTTCACATCTCGGCGGTTTTGGCCGCCACCGGCGCCGGCTCACATTGCGAAGACGCCCAGACCATGCTGCCCCCGGGCCGTCGCGTTGCGCGCCAAGCCATCGGCGTTCGGCCCTTTGCGAGAGCCTCGCCTGCCCCAGGGCGTGACAACGCCGTGTCACCGCGGCTACGAAGTGTTCGGCGAGAGGGGCCATGCCCGCTCTCAGTCAATAAAAATTGGGGGAAACAAGATGGCCGACAATGAACAGGTGATCCGCGATTTCATCGCCGCGTGGTCGCGGCTGGATGTCGAGGAACTGGTCCAGTATTTTTGCGAGGACGGCACCTACTACAACATGCCCACCCAGCCGGTGACGGGGCACGCGGCGCTGCGGCCGTTCATCTCAGCGTTTCTGAAGGGCTGGGCTTCGACCGAGTGGGACGTGCTGAACCTGATCTCCAAGGGCGACATCGTCTTCGCCGAGCGGCTGGACCGGACCCTGGTCGGGACCAAGCCCGTCAACCTCCCCTGCTGCGGCGTGTTTGAGATGCAGGATGGCCGCATCAAGGTCTGGCGCGACTATTTCGACATGGGAACCTACGTCTCAGCCCTGCGCGACTGACAGATCGGGGCGGCCGCAGCCATCGCCGTCGGCGAATCCGGCCGCCCCCACCGCCGACCGAGTTGCGCGCACGCCGACCTGCCAAGTTCGGCGAAGGGTTGCTTTCAGACACCAGCCATCGGCCAGGGACTGAGTCCGGCTGGATCCTGTTGATCCAAGATGGCGCCAAGACCACAGCAAGACAGAATTTACAAAAAGCAAAAACTCTGCTGTTGCCACGGTTAGTTTCAGATGAAACTATTCGCCCGCGCGCCATACTTAAGAGCGTCGCCGCGGGGGATTACATGACCAAACTCATTTCAACAAGACAGCGCACGCGCTTGCTCGGAGCCACAGCCCTGGGCTCGGCCATTCTGGTCGCAGCGGGTGGCGGAACCGCCTGGGCTCAAGGGAGCGCAAATGGCGCCCCGCAAGTCGAGGAACTGGTCGTTACGGCGCTTAAGCGCTCGACCGTCCTACAGGACACGCCCATCGCCATCTCCGCCGTCACCGGCGACACCCTGGCCAAGATGGGCGTCGACAACATCAGCGACTACGCCAAGGCCGTACCCGGCCTGACCCTGGTCGACGGCGGCCCCGGCGCGCGGCGCATCGTGATCCGCGGCATCCAGGGTGCCGGTGAAGCCCAGGTCGGCGTCTATTACGACGAAGTCCCGGTCGGCGGCTCGCCCAGCACCACCAGCGACAGCGGCGCCCGTTCGCCCGACCTGAAGATGTTCGACGTCCAGCAGGTCGAAGTGCTGCGCGGCCCCCAAGGCACGCTCTACGGCTCCGGCTCCATGGCCGGCACGGTGCGGGTGATCTTCAAGAAGCCGATCTACGAGTATGAAGGCGGCGTCGAAGGCAACGTCTTCTCCACCAACGAAGGCGGCATGGGCTACGAGGCCAACGCCATGGTCAACGTGCCGCTGGTCGAGGACAAGCTGGCCGCGCGCGCCGTGCTGTTCTACCGCGAGGCCGACGGCTTTGTGGACAACACCTATCTGGGCCTGAAGAACCTCAACGACGAAACCACCTGGGCCGGCCGCCTGCTCCTGCGCTTCGAGCCGACCGAGAACCTGACCATCGATGCGGCGGCCTTCATCCAGCGCACGGACGCGGTCTCGCCCTTGGTCAGCGTCAAGGCCGGCGATTACGTCTCCACCAGCCGCGCCCAACTGCCGCTGTACGACGACTACAACATCTACAGCCTGACCGGCCGCTGGGACCTCGGCTGGGGCACCCTGACCGGCGTGACCTCGAAGTACTCGCGCAGCCAGCTGCAGACCACCGACGTCAGCAACTTCATTGGCAACCTACGCAACAACGCCGGCCTCTGCGCCTCGCGCAACGGCGGCGCGGCCTGCGGCCCGGCCGAGTTCGCGACCTTCAGCGCCTATGTGGACACCCACACGCCCAGCACCCTGCACCAGCCGCAGGATGTCGACACCTGGACCAACGAACTGCGCCTGTCCTCGAACGGCGACGGCGCGTTGAACTGGACCGTCGGGCTGTTCTCAGAAGACAGGGACGCGTTCATCATCAGCCAACAGCAGGGCGTCGATCCCGCCACCGGCATCGCCTATTCGCCGGCGCGCATCTCCACCGTTCGGACGATCGACGACAACCTGAAGCAAACGGCGGCCTTCGGTGAAGGCTCCTACGAGATCACCGACAAGCTGACGCTCACGGCCGGCGCTCGCTACTTCAAGTATGAGAAGAAGATCGTCGGCGAGACCACCGTCGGCCTCGACCTGATCGGCGCGCGGGTGACCCCGCCGACCACCGTCTCCTCCAAGGAAGACGGCTGGGTGTTCAAGTTCAACGCCTCCTACGACGTGAACGACGACATCATGGTCTACGCCCAGGCCGCCGAAGGCTTCCGCCCCGGCGGCGCCAACCAGGTGATCGGCCTGCCCGGCGCCCTGACCCCCTATGCATCCGACAGCCTGGTCAACTATGAGATCGGGGCCAAGACCGCCTGGTGGGACAACCGTCTGACCCTGAACTTCGATGTCTACCAGATCGACTGGGACAACATGCAGGTCAGCGGCCGCACGGCCAACGGCGCCTTCTCGTTCATCAGCAACGCCGGCGCCGCCCGGGTGCGCGGGGCCGAGATCGAAGCCTTCCTCACCCCGATGCAGGGCTTGCAGCTTCAGGCCAACGCGAGCTTCAGCGACGCCAAGCTGGTCGAGGACCAGATCAATCCCGACGTGAACGCGCCGGGCCGCAAGGGCGACCGCATCCCCTACATCCCGAAGACCACCGTCGGCGTGGCGGCTCAATACAGCTGGCCGCTGAACGACACCCTGGACGGCATGGCCCGCCTCGACGCCAACTATGTCGGCTCCAGCTATTCGGAGTTCCGGCCGACCAACGCCTTCCGGCAGAAGATCTCGGACTACACCCTCGCCAACGTGCGGGTGGGCGTGGAGGCCAAGGAGTGGGCCGCCTACCTCTACGTCAACAACATCACTGACGAACTGGCCTACGTGACCAAGAACCAGAGCGCGATCAGCGCCGGAACGATCAACGGCGTCACGGTGCGTCCGCGCACGATCGGTCTGAGCGTCAACAAGACGTTCTGATCACCCTTCACCGGTCACGCGGCGGCCTCGCCCGCCGCGTGACCGGTCCCCATTTCAGCCTTGCCCCTCTCGGGGCGGCGAGGCCTTGGCTTGTCCAAGCACCGGTTTTTCCCTGTAGGAGACCAATCCCTTGAAGATCAGTCCGCCCCTTCGCGCCGCGGCTATGGCCTCGGTCGCCGCCCTGGCTCTCGTCGCGGCCCCCGCCCAGGCCAAGGACGTCGTCGTCCATGCCGGCCGGCTGATCGACGGGGTCGGCAAGCAGCCGCGCAGCCAGGTCAGCATCCGCATCACCGACGACAAGATCGTCGCGGTCGAGCCGGGCTTCATCACCCCGGCCGGCGCCGAGGTGATCGATCTGTCGCGCGCCACGGTCATGCCGGGCTTCATCGACAGCCACACTCACATCCAGTCGCAAAAGCCGAAGGGCGACCCGATCGCCCGCAGGATGACCCGCACCGACCTGGACTCGGCCCTGTCGTCCACGGTCAACGCCCGCAATCTGCTGCTGGCCGGCTTCACCTCGATCCGCGACGTGGGCGGCGGCGGCGGGGTCGACGTGGCCCTGAAGCGCGCCATTGAGGCCGGCCAGGTCGTCGGCCCGCGCATGTGGGTGTCGATGGAACCGCTCGGCCCGACCGGCGGCCACTCCGACCCGACCAACGGCCTCGACCCCGACCTGGATCACCCGGGCTGGGGCAACTCGGTGGTCGACGGTCCCGACGAGGTCCGCAAGGAGGTGCGCGCGCACCAGAGGCGCGGCGCCGATCTGATCAAGATCATGCCGAGCGGCGGCGTGCTGAGCATCGGCGATGATCCCAACCACGAACTGATGACCGCCGAAGAGGTCAAGGCCGCCGTCGACACCGCCCACGGCCTCGGCCTCAAGGTCGCCGCCCACGCCCATGGCAAGAGCGCCATCGACATGGCGGTCAAGCTGGGGGTCGACTCGATCGAGCACAGCTCCTTCGCCGACGCCGAGAGCTACAAGCTGTTCAAGCAACACGGGACCTACCTGGTCCCCACCCTGTTGGTGGCGTCCAACTCCCTGGAGCTGGCCCTCACCCATCCCGAGCTGATGAACCCCTCGGCCGCGGCCAAGGCCAAGGTGGTGGTGCCCCAAACCCTGCGCAACTTCGGCGACGCCTATCGCGCCGGGGTGAAGATCGCCTTCGGCACCGACACGGCGCTGGGCGAGAACGGCAAGGAATTCGCCCTGATGGTCAAATCCGGCATGCCGGCCATGGAGGCGATCCTCTCGGCCACCCAATCGGCCTCCGACCTGCTGGGCGCGACCGACAAGGTGGGCTCGGTCCAGCCTGGCCGCTTCGCCGACCTGGTCGCCGTCGATGGCGACCCGCTGGCCGACATCACCGAACTGCAGCACGTCGACTTCGTGATGAAGGGCGGGGTCGTCTATAAGCAAGACGGCAAGGCCACGCTCGCCTCCAACTAGATAGCGTCCGCCGGCGCGCTCCGTGCGTCGGCGGCCTCTCACATCTCCGGGCCGCCATGAAGACCGTCAGGATCGCCGCCGCCCAGACGCTCGAATACCGGGAGGACATCGAAGGTGCTCTGACCTGCACCTTCGAGCTGACAGCCCAAGCCGAGGCGAACGACGCCTCGCTGCTGGTGTTCCCCGAAGGCTTCCTGCAGGGCTACCTGACCAGCGACGAGGCGGCGCGCCGCAACGCGCTGGACCTGGCCTCCCCCGCATTCACCGCCATCCTGGACCAGTTCCCGAAGTCCGGGCCGATGATCGTGATGGGCATGATCGAAGCCCGAGCCGGACGGCTCTACAACACCGCCATCGTGGTGCAGCACGGCCTCCTGATCGGCGCCTATCGCAAGGCGCACCTGCTGGGCCGCGAACAGATCTTCGAGGCCGGAAACGATAGTCCGGTCTTCGAGGTGGCCGGCCTGCGTTTCGGGATCAATATTTGCTACGACATGAACTTCCCCGAGGCGGCGCGGAAAGTCGCGGACCTCGGCGCGTCACTGATCGTGGGGCCCGCCAACAACATGCTCTCACGAGCGACGGCGCAGGTCTGGAAGGATCGGCACAACACCGCGCGAGGCGAGCGGTGCCGCGAGACCGGGCTCTGGCTGGTTTCGGCCGACATCGTCGGCGAGCGCGATGGCCGCATCGCCTGGGGTCCCACGGCCGTCCTCAATCCCGCAGGCGAGGTCGTGGCCCAACTGCCGCTGGAAGCGCCGGGACTACTGTTCTTCGACATGCCCACCACTGAGCGGCCCACGCTTATCGGGTGAACACCCTAGATTTCAGGTCAGTAAAAACCCGCACAAACACTCTACGCTCAGAATCCTCAGCATGCAGGAATGCTTGACCATGACGTCATATCCAGCAACGGTAAGGAAATATTTACCTCTGAGCTGAGGAAAATAACGATGCGACTAGCGACACTTCTAATAGTCAGCGCCTCCTTCTTCGCCGCATCCCAGGCGCAGGCGCAGGTTACGGGCGTGGTCACGCATACGGGCGCGGTCATAGAGTTCAAGCCTGGCGCGGATGGCTCGAGCACCGGCCTTGAGGTGTTGGGGCGGCAGATTGGCGGCGCCCTGGGCAGCAATAGCTGGGGCTCGGGCGCCAGCTTCGCCTCCACCTCCCGGGTCGAGCCGGATTTCATCGAGTTCCAGAACGGCAACGCCGCGGGCGGCGCATTCAGCTACGTCACCTCGCGCACCCTGGTGGACATCAGCTTCACCAATGACGGCGATCTGGCCGTCACCCCGACCCTGCACTCGACCATCACCCCGGCCGGGATGGGCGTATTCACCGCCTCCGAGTGCCTGAACAAGCTGACCGGCTGCGCGGCCCAGGGCACGTTCCCGGGCGACTTCCGCACCTTCCAGGATTTCGCGCCGGCCGGGGCCACCAACGACATCGCCGGAGCGTCGTTCCTGTTCCGCATCAGCGGCGACGGCCAGACGCTCTATGAGCTCCAGGGCAGCCTTGGCCTGGTGTACGATCCGATCACCGCAACCAACATACTGGTCAGCGACCTGGGCGCGGCGGCGGCGACCCTCTCAGGCTTCCGAATGATCTCCACCCCAGGCGACATGCGCGAGTTCGGCTTTGTCTGGGACGCCACCGGCATCGATGTGAACTTCCCGGCCGGCGCCCTGCTGCTGCCCGGCGAGTCCTCGACCCTAACCTACGAGACGATCGTCGAATCCTACTCACGGACGCCGTGCTACGATCTACTGACCGGCGCCTGCGTGGTGTCCTATTCCTCGTTCGGCGATCCCATCGGACGCGGCGGAACGTCCCGGCCAAGCCTGCGCATGGCGCTGGCCGCCGAACCCGGCCCAAGCGATCCTGTCGACTTCGACCGCTTCCGCTTCGAACTCCCGACGTTCAAGAACGGGGTGCTGTCCTACCAACTGCTCGCGCCGACATCGGCGGTTCCCGAGCCGGCGACCTGGGCCATGATGATCCTCGGATTCAGCTTGATCGGGGTGGCGGCGCGGCGGCTGCGGGCGACCCCGGCCATGACTTAGCGGGCGCGCCGGACAGTTCAGTTGGCGCCGCGATACAGCGCATTCCTGAGCTATAGCCACCGCGACAAGGCGGTGGTGGTCTGGTTGCACCGCGCGCTGGAGGTCTATCGCGTCCCGTCCAAACTCGTCGGCCAGACGACGATGTTCGGAGTCACCCAGCGCAGGCTGGCGCCGATCTTCCGCGACCGCGACGAACTACCCGCCTCGGCGGACCTGGGCGGCGCCATCGCCGCGGCCTTGGCCGCGTCGCAATGCCTAGTGGTGATCTGCTCTCCCAGCGCGGCGACCTCAAAGTGGGTCGACCAGGAAATTCTTTCCTTCAAGCGGCTGCATGGCGAGGATCGCATCTTCGCGCTGATCGCCAGCGGTGAACCGTTCGCCTCGGCTTCGCCTCTGACCGCCGATCTGGAGTGCTTCCCCCCCAGCCTGCGCTACCGGATCGGCCCTGACGGAGAATTGTCGAACGAGCCGGCCGAACCCATCGCCGCCGACATCCGGCCGGGCGGCGACGGCAAGCGACTGGCCAAGCTGAAGCTGGCGGCCGGTCTGCTGGGGGTCGAACTCGACGCCCTGGTCCAGCGCGACGCCCAAAGGCGCATCCGGCGGATGGCGATCATCTCGTCCGCCGCCGTGATCGGGATGTTCTTTTCCGTCGCGCTGGCCCTGTACGCCAACGCACGGCGGATCGAGGCCAACGAGCAGCGGCAGGTGGCCGAGCGGGAATCGGCGACCGCCCGCGCGGCCTCCGACTACCTCGTGGACACCTTCCGGCTGGCCGACCCGGCCAGCGAGAACCCCCGCACGATCACGGCTCTGACCATCCTGGGCCGAAGCGCCGAACGCGCCCGAGTTGAACTCGCCGGTCAGCCGGTCGTCCAGGCCCGCCTGATCTCCACATTGGGCGAGGCCTACAACAATCTTGGTCTGCCCAACGAAGCCGCCTCCGCCATCGAAGGCTCGGCCTTTGCGATCAGAAAGGCCGGCGCCGACGGCGCCAACGCCCAACTGACGCTCGCCGCGACCTATCTGCAGCTCGGACGGTTGGACCAGGCCATGGGCCAGGTGCGCCTGGCGCAGAAAGTCCTCGGAAGCGATCCGACCGAACGACCGGCCATTCGCGCGCGGGCCGCGGTGACCGAAGGCATGATCCACGCCGCCGAGGGACGGACCAAGGAGGGCATCGCCGCGTTTGACCGGGCGCTGGCCATCTACCGTGAGAACCCCGCCACCAACCCGGCGCGCCTGGCGCTGGTGTTCCAGGCGCGCGGCAACCTGCTGTCGGACGACGGCCAGTTCGACGCTGCGGAAAAGTCGCTCGTCGAAGCTCTGCAGATCTATCGCGGATCGGTGGGCGATCGCGACATGGAGACCGGCCAGACCTGGTTCGCCCTGGCGCAGAACGCCTTCCTGGCCGGCGACCTGCCCTTGGCTGAGAAGCGGATCGGCAACGCCCTGACGATCGAACGGCGGGTGCTGGATCCCGACAACCCGACCATCGCCGACGCGCTGTCGATACAGGGGCAGATCTACCAGGGTCAGAAACGGCTGCCCGAGGCCGAGAGGTCGCTGCGGCAAGCGGTGGCGATCTACAAGAAGGCGTTTGGCCGGCCGCACTATCTGATCGGCATCGCCGAGGTCTATCTGGCGCTGGTCGAGTCCGAGCGCGGCCGCACCGAAACGGCGTTGCGCATCCTGGACGACGCCAAGCACAATTACGATGTCAGCTACGGCAAGCTGCACGCCAATCACGGGGACCTGCTGGTCAACCGGGCGACTATCCTGGCCAGGGCCGGACAACGCACCGAAGCGCGAGCCGACTGCGCCGAGGGCCTGAAGATCCTGGGCCAGACCCTGGGCCCCGAAGCGTCCTACACCAAATCCATGGCCGCGATCTGTACGGATATCTGAGCGGTGACGTCGTGTCAGGCCTTGCCATGAGACCACGGATGCGCCCTGCTGGCCGACGGGAGCCAATGGGGATGATCAGGGGCTTGGGCAGTCTGCACCCTCCACGCGTCCAGCCGGTCCTGACGGTCGGCGTGACCGGTCATCGACGGTTAGCCGCCAGCGCGGTGGAGCCGCTGCATCGGTCGATCGAACTCATCCTGCGCGAACTGACCAAACACGCCCGGTCGGTCGCCGCCGACCATCCCGAGGTCTTCGAGAACGCCGAACCTCAACTGGCGGTCTTGTCGGGCCTCGCCATAGGGGCCGATCAGATCGGCGCGGCGGTCGCGCTCGAGCAGGGCTGGAGCCTTGATGCGGTGCTGCCGTTCGCGGTGGAGGAGTACGCGCGCGACTTCGACGACGCGACGGCTGAGAGTTTCCGGGACCTCCTCGGCCAGACCCGGCACTCTTGGTCGGCGCCCTCGACCCGTGAACAGGGCGACCAAGCCTATGCGCTAGCCGGGCAAGTGACGGCCGCCCAGTCGGACTTGATCATCGCGGTCTGGGATGGAGACGAGGCGCGCGGCCCGGGCGGGACGGGCGATGTCGTGGACTACGCGATCCGGCGCGGCGTGCCGGTGATCTGGCTGCCGGCCGACGGCGTTTCATTCCCCTCGATCCTATGGGCCGGGTTCGAGCATCTCTCGCCCTGCCTGCTCGACCGGCACGGCGCGCCGCGCCGCCCCTGCGATGGCGAGCAACTGCGCGAATTGGCGACCCGCCTGCTGGCGCCGCCCACGGCCCCGGAGCAACGCGCCAGCCTGGCCACCTATCTGTCTGAGCGCCAGCACCTGTGGCGGGTGCGGCCCGAATACCCGTTCCTGCTGATCCTGACCGGCACGCGGGCGATCCGGAAATACCGCCCGCGCGTGACGCCCTACGCCGAGGCCGCCCGCGCCGATTGGCAGGCCTTCCGGGCCAGCCCGGCGGCGTCCGCGCCCGCCGCTCAGGCGGGCCTGGATCAACTTCAGGACGCCTTCGGCTGGAGCGACGCCCTGGCCAATCACTATTCCCAGACCTATCGCGGCGGCCTGGTCTTCAACTACGCCGCCGCGGCGCTGTCGGTGTTGCTGGCCCTGACCGGCCTGCTCGCGCCGGGGGCCAAGGTCTGGCTGCTGCTGTCGGAACTGGCGGTGCTCGCCGCCCTGATCGGCAACACCGCCCAAGGCACCCGGGCGAACTGGCACCGGCGCTGGCTGGACTATCGCTACCTGGCCGAACGCCTGCGGCCCTTGCGAAGCCTAAGGCTGCTGGGCGCCGCCACGCCCGGCTTCAACCTGAACGCCGCCGGGATGACCAAGTGGAGCGACTGGTACGCCCAGGCCCTGTGGCGGCAACTGGGTCCGCCCGCGACCTTGACCACGCCGGCAGAGGTCGCCGACCTGTCCGAGCAGGTGGCGGCGCACGAGCTCGACTCCCAGATCGCCTACAACCGCGCCAACGCCCACCGCATGCACCACCTGGACCACAGCCTGCACCGGGTTGGGACGGCGCTGTTCTACGGCGCCGTGCTCGTCGGGATCGTCAGCCTGATCGGCTACCTGCTGCACGTCGAGATCATCTCGTCCTGGAGCAAGGTGCTGACCGTGCTGTCGGCCGGCCTGCCGACCATCGGCGCGGCGCTGTTCGGCATTCGCGGCCAGGGCGACTTCGCCGCCGCCGCCGGCCGTTCCGAGGCGACCGCCGAACGCCTGGAGGCGCTGGCCCACCGGCTGCGGTCACGGCCGATCGACCTGCCGATGGCAGCGCGGGCGGCCGAGGACTTCGCCGCCACCATGCTGGACGACCTTGACGAGTGGCACGTCAGCTACCGGCATCGAAAGCTGGCGATCCCCGCCTAGGACCAGGACCCGTCCATGCCCGACGCCGCCGCCGACCGCGCCGCCCAAAACGACATCGCTGTGGGAACGCTCCGTCTGCGCGAGCACCTGCTCAACCACGCCGAACTGTTGTTCCGGCGGGCGCTGGCCGCAGCGCCCGAGCATCCTGCCGCAAAGCGCCTGTTGGGCGTCACACTCTACAAGATGGGCCGGGCCGACGAGGGCGTGGCGCTGCTCCGCGCGGCGAGCGACCAGGACCCAGACGCGCCCGCGGCCTGGAGCGACTTGGCCACCGCCCTGCAACGGCAGGGCGACGCAGAGGGCGCGGCGCAGGCCTATGCCCGCGCGATGCAGAAACCGGGCGCGCAGCCGCCCGCCGACCTGGGCTTTTCAACCGAGCGCGCGGTCCATGAGTTCAAGGTCGTCGACTACCCTTACCGCTCGGTCGTGCGCTACGGGGCCGGCCGACCGCCGCACCGCGAGTTGGACGAACTGATCGGGGCAGGCCGCGACGCCTACCGAACCTTCCTGTCCGACATGGGCCAGATCCAGGAGGACTTCGCCCAGGTCCCCCTCGGCGGCACGTATGAGACCAGGACCCCCTTCTGGCTGAACGCCTGGTTCCCGCCGCTGGACGCCATGGTTCTGACCCAGATGCTGCGCGGCGCCAATCCCGACCGCTTCGTCGAGATCGGCTCGGGCGTCTCGACCAAGTTCGCGCGACGAGCGGTCGATCTCTATGGCCTACGCACCAAGCTGATCTCGATCGACCCGCAGCCGCGCAACGAGATCGACACCATCTGCGACCAGGTCCTGCGTAAGCCGCTGGAGCTGTGCAATGTCGAGATGTTCGAGGACCTGAATCCCGGCGACATCCTGTTCCTGGATTCATCGCACCGGTCGTTCCAGGGCTCGGACGTCACGGTGTTCTTCATGGAGATCCTGCCGCGCCTGAAGCCCGGCGTGATCATCCACATCCACGACATCTACCTGCCCGACGACTATATCAGCGGCCATGTTCCGCGGATGTGGAACGAGCAGTACCTGCTGGGCGTGGCCCTGCTGTTCGGGCGCGACGCCTTCGAAATCCTGTTCCCCTGCTGGTTCGTCGGCCAAGATCCTGAACTGTCGCACCACGCGGGCGCCATGCTGCGCCAGGGTCCGCTGGAGAGCGTCGATCTCTACGGGGCTTCCTTCTGGATGCGGAAAACCTAGTCGCCGCCAGG
>JBEBYB010000048.1:0-16625 GCA_040391295.1 Phenylobacterium sp.
CCAAGTTCGTCACGCGTTTTCTGAAGAATGAATCCGGCGCCACCGCCATCGAATACGGCCTGATCGCGGCCCTGATCGCCGTCGCGCTGGTCACGGTGTTGGGCACTCTCGGCCCGAAGCTGAGGGATGCGTTCCAAACGGTTGATGACGCCCTGCCCGCCAGCTAATAGGCATAGCGACAGCTAAGAAATGGGCCGCAGCGGGTACACTCGCTGCGGCCTTTTTTCAGGAGACCATGGGGAGACGAGCCGATGAGGAAGCTGTTGAAGCAATTCTTCGCAGACGAGTCGGGCGCCACGGCGATCGAGTACGGTCTGATTGCGGCCTTGGTTTCGATTGTCATGGTCGGAACGGTGATGACGCTCGGCGAGAAGGTTCTGGGTCTCTACAAGCAAGTTGCTGATGCTGTGCCCGTCGATGTCTCGTCGCCGCCCAGCGGTGGGTAGAGCTGTTTTGTTCTCAACTCTCCGTTCATCGGAACGGGCGATGATCGGGCGTTGACCCGAATTTCCGCCGGCGCCCCAGATGATCCTCATTATTCAGACCGTGCTTCTACTGGTCTTCCCAACCTTGGTGATCGTCGGCGCCCTGCGCGACCTGACCAGCTACACCATCCCCAACTGGATCTCGGGCCTGCTGATCCTGGCCTTCGCGCCGGCCGTTCTGGCCCTTGGGCTTCCGCTCTCGACCATGGGCTTCAATCTCGCGATTGGCGTCGCCGCCCTGCTGGTGGGCATGGGTATGTTCGCGCTCAACTGGATCGGCGGCGGAGACGCCAAGCTGTTCGCCGCCTGCGCCTTGTGGCTCGGCTGGCCGGCCTTGATGGACTACCTCCTGATCACCGGCCTCGCGGGCGGGGCGCTGACGCTCGGCCTGCTGTCGCTTCGCTCGCCGCTGCTCCGGCCCTACGTGCTGGCCGGGCCGCCATGGGTGCATCGCTTGGCCGAACCTAAAGGCGATCTTCCCTATGGCGTGGCGATCGCGGTCGGCGCGCTGGTCGCCTTCCCGGGATCGGCGCTGATGCAGGCCTGGCCGGGGTTCTAGCTTGGCCTTTAGCTGACGTTAACTATGCGCCCTGCAAACAGGCGGGGCAGGCAAAAGGCCGGGCATTCGATTCGTGCGCGCCAGCCGACCGCCGGCGCGTTCGCCAGAAAACCCGCACGCGGGAGGCTCGAGTAGACGCACCATGAGCGGCATCCGCATCGCCATTCTCGCCGTCGCGGCGATCGCCGCCATCGGGCTGGCCTTCATCGTTCGCGGCATGGTGACGCCCAAGCGCGCGCCGGTCGCCGAGGTCGCCGCCGCGCCCAGGCCGGTGGCTCAGGTCCTGGTGGCCAAGCATGACCTGGCGATCGGGGTCCGGCTCGCCCCCGCCGACATGACCTGGCAGGCCTGGCCGGTGGAGGGCTTGAACGCCAGCTTCGTGACCGACGGCGCCGCGCCGGCCCTGCCGGCCGTGATGCCCGACAAGGCGGTCCAGAAGGTCGCGCGGGCCGCCACCGACGCGGTCAGCGCCAACGGCCCCATCCAGGCCTTCGAAGGCGCCATCGTCCGCGAAGCGATGGTCGCCGGTGAACCCATCGTGGCGCGCAAGGTGGTTCGCGCCGGCCAGAGCGGCTTCATGGCCGTGGTGGTGCAGCCGGGCATGCGGGCGATGTCGATCCCGATCAACGCCGAGACCGCGGCCGGCGGTTTTATCCTGCCGGGCGACCGGGTCGATATTCTGCAGAGCCGCCAGAGCGGCGAAGCCAAGACCTATGTCACCGAAACCCTGATGCGGAACGTCCGCGTCCTGGCCATCGACCAGAAGATCGATCCCGAGAAGGACGCCAAGTCCATCGTCGGGGCCGTCGCCACCCTGGAAATCCCCGCAACCGACGTCGAGGTGATGGCGCGCGGTCGCGCCCAGGGCGAGATGCAACTGGTCCTGCGCTCCTATGCCGATATCGGCGGCGGGCCGGGACGCGGCGGGCGGGCCCGCGACAACATGCAGGGCGTGCGCGTATTCCGCGCCGGACAAATCAGCGAGGTCGCCAGACCGTGAAGCCGCGCTCTCTCCTGATCGCCCTGGCCGCTCTCGGAGCGATGTTTGCCGCGCCGGTCGCCGCTAACGCCCAGACCGAGGTCGCGGGCCTGGCGGCGCAGTCGTCGGTGGTGCGGGTCAACCTGGCGGGCGGCGCGGCCGCCACGCAATCCCTGACCCTGCCCAACGGCAAGTCGGCCATCGTCGAACTGCCGGTGGACGTGCGGGACGTGCTGGTGACCAATCCGGGCGTGGCCGACGCCATGCTGCGCTCGCCGCGCCGGATCTTCATCCTGGGCCTCAAGAACGGTTCGACCGACGCGGTGTTCTTCGACGCCGCCGGCCGGCGGATCCTGACGCTGGATATTCGGGTCGACCAGGATCCCGGCGCGGTCGCCCAGACCATCAACCGCATCGTTCCCGGTTCGCGGGTGCGGGTGGATGCGATGAACGAGAGCCTGATCCTGTCGGGTCAGGTCGAGAGCCTGGCCGCCGCCGACAAGGCCGTGCAGATCGCCCGCGCGGCGGTCGGCAAGCCGGAGATGGTGCTCAACATGCTGAGCATCGCCGGCCAGGATCAGGTGATGTTGAAAGTGCGCATCGTCGAGATGCAGCGCGATGTCATCAAGCAGCTCGGCTTCAATCTGAACGCCATTGTCGGCGATGCGGGCGGCACGCAGTTCCTGTTCGGAACCACGACGGGCTTCGGCGTCAACGGCTCCATTCTGGGCGGCGTGAATGCGACGCTGCGTGACCTGGGAGGGCGCGACAAGGGGCAGGCCACGCTCCAGGCCTTCGAGCGGGTCGGCCTGGTCCGCACCCTGGCCGAGCCGAACCTGACGGCGGTGTCGGGCGAATCGGCCAAGTTCCTGGCTGGCGGCGAGTTCCCGATCCCGGTGTCCCAGGACAAGGACGGCGGCGTCGGGGTGGAATTCAAGCCGTTCGGCGTGGGGCTGGGCTTCACGCCGGTCGTGCTGTCGTCGGGCCGGATCGCCCTCAAGGTGTCGACGGAGGTCTCCGAATTGACCAGCCAGGGCGCCTTCGCCCTGTCGACGCCGGGCACCGACGCCAGCCTGACCATCCCCGCCCTGATCGTGCGGCGCGCCGAAACGGCGGTCGAACTGCCGTCCGGCGGCTCGATGATGATCGCGGGCCTCCTGCAGGAGAGGACGAAGCAGAACCTCGACAGCCTGCCGGGCATGACCACGCTTCCGGTCCTGGGGGCGCTGTTCCGTTCGCGGGACTATCTGTCGGGCGAGACCGAACTGGTCATCATCGTCACCCCCTACATCGTCGGGCCGACTTCGCCCGAGCGGTTGCAGACCCCGGTCGACGGCATGCAGGTCGCCGATGATCTCTCGACCATTCTGCTGGGCAGACTTTCCAAGGCTTACAACGCCACGCCAGGGACCCAAGCGGGTCGCACCTATCAGGGGCCATACGGCTACGTGATCGAATGAGCGCACCTCGTTTCATCGCTCTGGCGCTGACCGCCGGCTTGTCGGCCTGCACCGCGACGCCGCCACATCAGGCGGTGCAGATATCGACGGCCCGCACGCCGACCGAGCTGTGGAAGGCCGAGGTCGTCACCCAGCCCGAGGAGATCCGGCTGGCCGTTCGCGCTCAGGGCCTGTCGCCGAACCAGGCGAGCGCCCTGACCACCTTCGCCGACACCTGGCGCGGCGCCGATGGCGGCGAGGTCGTCGTCCAGGCCCCGGTCGGCGGTCCCGATCCCGGGGCGGTGTCACGCTCGGGCGAGAGCGCGCGGTCCTTCCTGGTCGAGCAGGGGGTGCCGGCCCACGCGATCCGCCTGGCCGGCTATGACGCCAAGGGCGACGCCGCCGCGCCGCTGGTCGTCGGCTTCCTGCGATCGGCGGTGAACGTTCCGGCTTGCGGCCGGTCCTGGACCAATATCGCCCACTCGATGACCAATCAGGTTCAGCCGAACTTCGGATGCGCGGTCACCGCCAACATGGCCGCCCAGGTCGCCAATCCGGCCGATCTGGCGACGCCGCGCACGCTTGATCCCGCCGACGCTCAGCGACGCGCCGTGGTGCTCGACAAGTACCGCAAGGGCGAGCTGACCTCGTCGGAGGCCGACGACAAGGCCAAGGGCACGGTCTCATCGGTGGTGAAATGATGAAGCCGCAACAGGGCCAGGACCCGTTCGACCTGGATTTCGAAGCCGACGACGACTTCTCCGTGTCCCAGACCGATGCGTGGCGTGAGCCTCCGCCGTCGGCGGCGGCGGCGGAAGACCCCATCGCCAACCTGCCGCCCCTGCCTGACGTCGAGCCGGAGCTTCAGGGGGTCGATGATCCGCGCGCCGGGCCGGAAACCGTGACCCTACCGCCGCTCCCGGCTCAAGCCAGCCATCCGATCCATGACATGCTGGCCGGAGCGGAAGCCGCGTTCGGCGAAACGCCCGTGCCGCGGATCACCATCCACATCTTCTGCGTCGCCGCAGAGACCGCCGAACTCGCCGAGCGCGCCGCCCAGGATCGGCGGATGGCGCGCGCCACCGTCGTGACCCGGATGGGCGGCCTGGCGGCGGCGCTCGCGACATACCAATCCCAGGCGACCCCTTCGCTGGTCATGGTCGAGAGCGCCGATGCGGCCCCCGAGCTGTTGGCGCAACTGGATCGTTTGGCCGAGGTCTGTGATCCGGGCACCAAGGTGTTGGTGATCGGGGCGGCCAACGACATCGCTCTCTACCGCGAACTGATGCGTCGCGGCGTTTCGGAGTATCTGGTTCCGCCGCTCAATCCGCTGCTGCTGGTGCGTGCGGTGACCGGTCTCTATTCCGACCCGTCCGCGCCGTTCGTCGGCCGGCAGATCGCGTTCTGCGGGGCCAAGGGGGGATCGGGGTCCTCCACGATCGCCCACAACATCGCCTATTCGATCACCGAACGGCTGCAGACCGGCGCGGTCCTCGTCGACCTCGACCTGCCGTTCGGCACGGCGGGCCTCGACTTCAACCAGGACCCGCTGCAGGGCGTGGCGGACGCGCTGTCCCAGCCCGACCGACTTGATCCGGTGCTGATGGACCGCATGATGGCCCGCTGCACCGAGCGGCTGTCGCTGTTCGCCGCGCCGGCCAGCCTGGACGGCGACTACGACATCTCGGCCGAGGCTTTCGAGGAAGTCACCCAGAAGATCCGCGCGGCCGCCCCCTTCGTGGTGCTGGACCTGCCGCATGTCTGGACGGCCTGGAAGCGCAAGATCCTGCTGTCGTCGGATGACCTGGTGATCGTGGCGACCCCGGACCTGGCCTCGCTGCGCAACGCCAAGAACGTGATCGACCTGGTGCGCCGTGCGCGGCCCAACGACGCCCCGCCGCGCCTGGTGATCAATCAGGTCGGGGTTCCCGGCCGCCCCGAAATTCCGGTCAAGGACTTCGGCGAGGCGCTGGGTCTGACGCCGGCCCTGTGCCTGCCCTTCGATCCCAAGCTGTTTGGCCAAGCCGCCAACAACGGCCAGATGCTCACCGAGGTGAACCCCAAGTCGCGTTCGGCCGAGGGGATCGACCACCTGGCCGAGCAGATCGCGCGACGCGAACCACCGGCGCCGCAGAAGTCTTCACTGCTCTCCGGCCTCTTCAAGAAGAAGTAGCATGTTCGGCAAGCGTCCCTCGGCGAACGAGGCCTCGGCTCCCCGCCAGGCTCCGCCCCCACCCGGGGACGACGTCGGCGTGGCCGTGCGTCCCAAGCCCGAACCCGTCGCGGCGATCCAGGTCCAACCGAAGACCGAGCGCGGCAAGCCGGTCGCCGGGCCCAAGCCGACGCCGGCCTTTGAACAGCTGCGCGCCGCCCAGGGACCCGCGCCCGCGACCCAGGTCGTGCGCGAGCAGAGCGACTATTACCACGCCACCAAGACCGTCATCTTCAACGCCCTGATCAATACGATCGACCTGGCCCAGCTCGCCCAACTGGACACCAAGCAGGCGGCCGAGGAGATCCGCGACATCGTCGCCGAACTGGTGGCGATCAAGAACGTTTCGATGTCGGTGGTCGAGCAGGACATGCTCGTCCAGGACATCATCAACGACGTCCTCGGCTACGGGCCGCTCGAGCCGCTGCTGGCGCGCGACGATATCGCCGACATCATGGTCAATGGCGCGGGCCGGGTGTTCATCGAGGTCGGCGGCAAGGTGCAGCTGACCAATGTTCGCTTCCGCGACAACGCTCAGCTGATGAACATCTGCCAGCGGATCGTCAGCCAGGTCGGCCGCCGGGTCGATGAAAGCTCGCCGATCTGCGACGCCCGCCTGCCGGACGGCAGCCGTGTGAACGTGATCGCCCCGCCGCTGGCGTTGGACGGCCCGACCCTGACCATCCGGAAATTCCGGAAAGACAAGCTGACCATGAAGAACCTGGTGGAGTACGCCTCCATCAGCCCCGAGGGCGCCCGCGTCCTTGGCGTGATCGGCGCCTGCCGATGCAATCTGGTGATCTCCGGGGGGACGGGTTCGGGCAAGACCACCCTGCTCAACACCCTGACCGCCTTCATCGACCCGGCCGAGCGGGTCATCACCTGCGAGGACGCCGCCGAGCTGCAACTGCAACAGCCGCACGTGGTGCGCCTGGAAACCCGGCCGCCCAACCTGGAGGGCCAGGGCCAGATCACCATGCGCGACCTGGTGAAGAACTGCCTGCGGATGCGCCCGGAGCGGATCATCGTCGGCGAAGTCCGCGGCCCCGAAGCCTTCGACCTGTTGCAGGCGATGAACACCGGCCACGACGGCTCGATGGGCACCTTGCACGCCAACAGCCCGCGTGAGGCGATCAGCCGGATGGAATCGATGATCACCATGGGCGGCTACGGCCTGCCCTCGCGGACGATCCGCGAGATGATCGTGGGCTCGGTCGACGTGATCATCCAGGCCGCGCGCCTGCGCGACGGCTCGCGCCGCATCACCCACATCACCGAGGTGGTCGGGCTGGAAGGCGACGTGATCATCACCCAGGATCTGTTCGTCTACGAGATCACCGGCGACGACGCCGACGGCAATGTCCTGGGACGGCATCGCTCGACCGGCATCGCCCGTCCGCGCTTCTGGGATCGGGCGCGTTACTACGGCCTGGAGCGCGAACTCGCCGAAGCGCTCGATTCGGCGGAATAGCGATGCTCCTGACCCTGTTGATCGCGGTTCTGGGCTTCATCGCCGTCGCCGGTGTCGGCTTCGCCCTGGCCGGCGGGTCGGGCTCGGCCGACGCCAAGACCTTGAAGCGCGCCCAGGCCATCGTCGGCGGCAATGAGGTTCGCGAGGCGCGTCGGCGTCCGGTCGCCGCCCAGGACCAGCGGCGCAAGCAGATCCTGCAGACCCTGCGAGAGCAGGACCGCCAGCAGAAGAAGGCGACGCTCAGCGTCTCGGCTCGGCTGCAGCAGGCCGGGCTGGGGATCAGCGTTCGAACCTTCTGGGTGATCAGCGCCGTCGTCGGGGTGGTGGTGTTCGGCCTCGTGTTCGTCCTGCGGCCGTCGCCGCTGATCGCCCTGGGCCTGGCCTTCGCCGGCGCCCTTGGCCTGCCGCGCTGGGTGGTGGGGTTCATCGCGACCCGGCGGATCAAGAAGTTCACCTCGGACTTTCCCGACGCCATGGACATCATCGTGCGCGGGATCCGGTCGGGACTGCCGGTCCATGACAGCCTGCGGGTGATCGCCCAGGAGTCGCCCGAGCCGCTCGCCAGCCAGTTTCATCGGCTGGTCGAGAGCATCAGCATGGGCGTCTCGGTCGACCAGGCGCTGGAAAAGATGCACGAGCATATGCCGACGTCGGAGGTTCGCTTCTTCGCCATCGTGCTGGCCATTCAGCAGAAGACCGGCGGCAACCTCGCCGAGGCGCTGTCCAATCTCTCCACCGTGATCCGGGCTCGCAAGCTCATGCGGGAAAAGGCCAAGGCGCTGTCGGGCGAGGCGGTGGCCTCCGCCGTCATCATTGGCTCGCTGCCGCCGGCGGTCGCCGGTCTGATCAGCATCACGGCGCCGGACTATATGAAGCCGCTGTTCACGGACCCGCGTGGCCACATGATGCTGATGGTGGGCGCGTTCTGGATGACGCTTGGCGTCGTCAGCATGCGCAAGATGATCAACTTCAAAATGTGACCGGACCGCGAACATGATCTCCATGCTCACCAATCCGGACAACATCCTGGCGGCCTTCGTGGCGCTGGTTTGTTTTGCGACGATCGTCTCGATCGCCACGCCGATGTTCAACCGCTCCAATCTGGAGACCCGGCTCAAGTCGGTGTCCACGCGGCGCGAGGAGCTGCGGCGAAAGTCGCGCGAAGCCCTGGCCACCAAGGGCGGCCAAAACAGCCTGCGGCACCTCGACGAAGGGATGTACAAGAAGGTCGTCGACCGCCTGCAGCTCTCGAGGCTGCTGGAGGATCCGAAGGTGGTCGAAAAGCTGGCCCAGGCCGGCTTTCGCGGACCGCGTCCGGTTTCGACCTTCTACTTCTTCCGCTTTGTCCTGCCGTTCGCCTTCGGGGCGATCATCGCGATCTATCTGTTCCTGATCAATGATTTCGGCCTGCCGACCATGCAGCGGATCGCCCTGTCGGTGGGGGGGCTCACCCTGGGCTACTACGCCCCGAACATCTTCATCACCAATGTCGCCCAGAAGCGGCGCGAGTCGGTGATGGGCGCTTTTCCCGATGCGCTGGACCTGCTGCTGATCTGCGTTGAGAGCGGCATGTCGATCGAGGCCGCGATCCAGAAGGTCAGCCAGGAAATCGGCGGCTCCTCCATCGAACTGGCCGAAGAGCTGAGCCTGCTGACCGCCGAAATCTCCTATCTGCCGGAACGGCGTCAGGCCTATGAGGGGTTGGCCCGGCGAACCAATCACCCGGGGATCAAGTCGGTGACCACCGCCATGATCCAGGCCGAACGCTATGGCACCCCGCTGGGCTCGGCCCTGCGGGTGATGGCCAAGGAAAACCGCGACATGCGCCTGGCCGCCGCCGAGAAGAAGGCGGCGCAGCTCCCGGCCAAGCTCACCGTGCCGATGATCCTGTTCTTCCTGCCGGTGCTGTTCATCGTGATCCTGGGGCCGGCGGTGATGACGGTCATGGACATGATGGGGTCGGGCGGCAAGCCCGGCTAAGGCCCGCCTAGTGCAGCGGGCCGCCGGCGATGGTGATGCGGTGCATCAGCCGGCGCTGGCCTTGATAGTCGTTCATGGCCAGGTGCCAGGTGGCGCGGTTGTCCCAGATCGCCATCGAGCCGGGCTTCCACTGGAAGCGGTGAACGAACTGCGGCTTGGTCGCGTGCTGATAGAGGTAGCCGAGCAGGGCGGCGCTCTCCTCGCGGCTCCAGCCCTCGAAGTTCAGGGTGAAGCCGGGGTTCACATAGAGCGCCTTGCGACCGCTGCCGGGGTGGGTGATCACCACCGGATGCACGGCCGAGGGGTTCTCGGCATGACCGGCGAGGTGGGCCTGGTCGGTTTTGCCGTAGACGCCTTCCATTCCGTAGATGTGATCGGAGGCGTGACGCGCCTTCAGGCCTGACAGCGTCGCCTTCAGCCCGTCCGACAGCGCTTCATAGGCCGCGTACATATTGGCGAACTGAGTGTCGCCGCCGGTCGGCGGGGTCTCGATGGCCAGCAGGACCGAGCCCATGGCCGGGGCCTGGTCGTAGCTGTGATCGGTGTGCCAGCCGCCGCCGATGTTGGTGGTCTGCTGCTCGGTCTTCTCGACCTTGGCGATTTGCGGGTAGCGCTCGGTCTTGGGGAAGTAGCGATTGAGCACGATCGGGCCGATGCGCTCGGCGAAGGCGATGTGCTCTTCGGGCGTCAGGTGCTGCTCGTGCAGGAAGGCGACGCCGCGGTTGTAGACGGCGTCGCGGATCAGGTTGATCTCGGCGTCGGTCGCCTTCGGCACGGCGATGTTGGCGATCTCGGCGCCGCAGCCTTCGGTCTCGCGGACGATGGCGTTCATGGTCGCCTCCCTGGCGTTTGTTTGTTTCATACACTGTAGGCCTGTGTGTTGGTCTATCATTGTCACTTGAGTTACAATCTGGGCATGAGCGAGGATCGCGATCAGGCGCTGGGGCTGCTGCATACGGCGCGTTGGCTGGAGGCCTATGAGCCGGGTCTGGCCGAGGCGCTGGTGGCCGAGGGCGCGCTGAGCCGGCTGCGGGCCGGGCAGTGGGCGCAGGCCGAGGGCGACGAGGAGACCGGCCTGATGGTGGTGATCGAGGGGGCGGTCGATCTGTTCTGCCAGGCGCCGGGCGACCGGGAGGTGCGGATCAGCCACGCGGGGGCGGGCGCGGCGCTCGGCCAGACCATGCGGTTTGGCGGCGGTCCAAGGTTGGTGACGGCGGTCTGCGCCGAGCCGAGCCTGCTGCTGCGCGTGTCGGACGCGGGGCTGGAGCGGATCGCGCGCCTGCGGCCCGACATCTGGCGGGCGGTGGCGACCCTGGTCTATTTTCAGCTCCGCAACGCCTTGCAGATGGCCGCCGAGGTCGCGGCCCTGCCGCCGCGCCAGCGGCTGGCCTCGCGATTGTTGATGCTGGCGCGCGGCCGCGCCCTGCCGGCGGTGCTCAATATCAACCAGCAGGGCTTGGCCGAGATGATCGGCCTGACCCGCAAGACCGTGAACGGCCACCTGGCCGTCCTCCAGCGCGAAGGCGCGGTGCGGCTCGACTATGGCCGCCTCTGGGTCGAGGACGTCCGCCGCCTCCAGGTGATCGCCGACAGTTAGGGCTGAGCGGTGCGCACGCTGTCCCAGGAGCGGCCGGCGCCGGCCGGGGCGGTGGTGGCGCTGCGCAGCCAGGCCATGTTGTTGTCGACGGTTTCCGGCGGCAGGTCCTGGCGGGCGAGGCGCTCGGACTCGGCGAGGCGGCCCTGCAAGCCCAGCACCAGCGCCAGGTTCTGACGCACGATAACGGGGGCGTCCGGTTTGGCGGCGGCCTGGCGCAGCATGGTCTCGGCCTGGGCGGCGTCGCCGTGGGCCGCGTAATAGAGCGCCAGATT
Organism: Phenylobacterium sp.; assembly: GCA_040391295.1. Lineage (GTDB taxonomy): Bacteria > Pseudomonadota > Alphaproteobacteria > Caulobacterales > Caulobacteraceae > Phenylobacterium. Next base: position 10,995 of record JBEBYB010000048.1, read on the forward strand.
GCTGATCGCCGACGGGTTGTTCGGCGCCAGGCTCAGCGCCAGGCGATGGGCGGCGAGCGCTTCGTCAGGCCGCTGGGCCTGTTCATAGGCCACGCCCAGCAGCGAGGGGATGCGCCAGTCGCGCGGGGCCAGGGCCTGGGCCTCGCGCGCGGGCTCGATGGCGTAGAAGCCCTGGCCGCGTCCAAGGTGGGCGCGGGCGATCTCCAGCTTGGCTTCGACGTTCGCAGGCTGGGCGATGGCGACCTTCTGGGCCGCGACGACGGCGTCGGGATAGTTGCCCATCTGGCGCAGCGCCTGGGACAGTTGCAGCCCGGCTTCGGCGTCGGCCGGATCGGCGTTCGCCTCGCGGGTCCAGAAGGCGGCGCGGGCGAGCGGATCGAGCGTCCTGACCTGGGCGCGTTCCTGCGGCGTGGCCTTGCGCGGCGCGCTCGCCGCCTCGGCCGCCGCCGCCGCCTTGTCGGGCTTGGCCGCCAGCGCAGGGCTCGAGCCCAGGCAAAGGGCGAGGGCGGTTGCGGCGAGGGCCGACATGCGACACATGAAAGTCACGGGCTCCGGATGATGGCCTGGCCACCATCCCCCGCCCGCTTAAAGGAAGCGTTAAGCATAACGCCGCCGATTGGGCGGCTGGGAGAGCGCCATGACCGAAGTCGTCGTCGATCACACCGAGGACGCCGTCCCGGTCCACGCGATCTATGAGAAGGACGTGCCGGGCTTCCTTGACGGACGGCAGGCCTTCGTGAAGGCCTTCGCCGAACTTTCCGACTTCAAGGGCAAGGCCGGCCAGGTCCTGGTCGCACCCAACACCGAGGGCGGGATCGACCGGGTGTTGTTCGGCCTGGGCGACCGGGCCGACGCCCAGACCTTCCGCGCCCTGGCGGCCAAGCTGCCGGCCGGCGACTACCGAATCGCCTCGGCGCCGCCCGAGATCGCGCCCGAGCAGATCGCCTTGGCCTTCGCGCTCGGGAGCTACCGGTTCGACCGCTACAAGAAAAAGAACAACGACCGCCCGCGACTGGTCGCGGCCGAGCAGGTCGATGTCGCCGAGGTGCGCAGCATCGCCCACGCCTGCGCCCTGGCCCGCGACATGGTCAACACCCCGCCCAACGACATGGGGCCGCTGCAGATCGAGACCATCGCCCGCGAGATCGCCGAGCAGTACGGCGCCTCGATCACCGTCGTCACCGGCGAGGGGCTGCTGGAAGCGGGTTATCCGGCCGTCCACGCGGTCGGCCGCGCGGCGGTTGCGCATCGCGCGCCGCGGATGATCGAGATTTCATGGGGACTGGCCGGCCATCCGCTGGTCGCCCTGGTCGGCAAGGGCGTGGTGTTCGACACCGGCGGCCTGGACATCAAGCCCTCGGCCGGCATGCGCAACATGAAGAAGGACATGGGCGGCGCGGCCCACGTCCTGGCGCTGGGCCGCATGATCATGGCCGCCAACCTGCCGGTGCGCCTGGCGATCCTGATCCCGGCGGTGGAGAACGCCATCGCCGGCGACGCCATGCGGCCGGGCGACGTGCTCGACAGCCGCAAGGGCCTGACCATCGAGGTCGGCAACACCGACGCCGAAGGCCGGTTGATCCTGGCCGACGCCCTGACGCGGGCCGAGGAACTGGAGCCGGCCCTGACGCTGGACCTGGCGACCCTGACCGGCGCGGCGCGCGCCGCGCTCGGCCCCCAACTGCCGCCGTTCTACACCGACGACGAGGAACTGGCCGGTCAGATCGAGGCGGCGATGGCCGCGACCTCCGACCCCATGTGGCGGATGCCGCTGTGGAAGGGCTATGTCGAGGCGCTGGAGTCCGACGTCGCCGATCTCAAGAACGACCCGGACGGCTGGGCCCAGGCGGGCTCGGTGACGGCGGCGTTGTTCCTGCAGAAATTCGCGCCGAAGGGGCCGTGGGCGCACTTCGACATCTTCGCCTGGAACCCGCGCGGTCGGCCGGGCTGGCCGTCCGGCGGCGAGGTGCAGGCGGTGCGGGCGCTCTACCAGATGATTCGGGATCGGTTCGCGTGAGCCGCGATCCTCGGGTGACGCTGGCGCGGGGCGATCTGGCCGCCCGCGCCCTGGAGGGGCTGGTTCCGGCCGCCGCCTATGCCGATCCGCTGGCGCGGGGCGTCATCGTCCCGGCCGCCGCCCTGCGCCGCGCGCCAGGCCTGGCCGCCGAGCAGTTGGACCAGGTGCTGTTCGGCGAAATATTCGACGTGCTGGACGAGCAGGACGGCTTCGCCTGGGGGCAGTCGCGACGCGACGGTTATGTCGGGTTCGTGGAGAGCGCGGCCCTGGCGGCGGCGAACGGCCTGCCGACTCATCGGGTGGCGGCGATTCGCACCTACGCCTTCGCCGAGCCCAGCATCAAGGCGCGGGCCTTCGGACCCTATTCGATCAACGCCCTGGCCTGCATCGAGGCGCGCGAGGGCCGGTTCGCGAAGGCGGCGGGGACCGGCTGGTTCATCGAGGACCACTTGGCGCCGATCGGGCGATTCGAGGTCGACCGCGCCTCGGTGGCCGAGCGGTTTCTGGGCGCGCCCTATCTGTGGGGCGGCCGCGAGAGCCTGGGCCTGGACTGTTCAGGCCTGACGCAGCAGGCGTTGCTGGCCTGCGGGATCGCCTATCCGCGCGACACCGACCAGCAGGAGCGGCTGGGCCAGCCGCTGGCGGCCGACGAGCTGAGACGTGGGGATCTGGTGTTCTGGAAGGGGCATGTGGCGCTGATGCTGGACGGCGAGCGGATCATCCACGCCAACGCGCACCATATGGCCACAGCAATCGAGCCCCTGTCGCAGACAAGGGCCCGTTACGTCGCGGCGGGGGTGGGCGAACCCACCGCCTATCGCCGCCCTTAGATGATTAGTGCGCGGCGGCCGGAGCTGCGGCGGGAGCCGCAGCAGCCGGAGCCGCAGCGTCGGCGGCAGGAGCCGCATCAGCCGCCGGAGCCGCCGCGCCGTCAGCGGCGGGAGCCGCTGCCGCGGCCGGGTTCGGAGCCGGGAAGGGCAGGTTCGAACCCTGGGTGTTCAGATAGGCCAGCAGGTTGATCCGATCCTCAGGCTTCTTCAGGCCGACGAAGGTCATCTTGGTGCCCGACAGGTGCTTCTGCGGAGCCTTCAGGAATTCCGAAGTCTCTTCGAAGGTCCACACGCCGTGGGTGCCGTGTTCGATCATGGCCGACGAATAGGCGAAGCCAGCGTGCTGGCCCGACTTCTTGCCGAGGATGCCGTGCAGGTTCGGGCCGGTGCCGTTGGCGCCGCCGGCGTCGATCGTGTGGCAGGACTTGCACTTGGCGAAGACCGCTTCACCGGCCTTGACGTCGGCCGTCGGCAGCACCGTGCCCCAATCGATCGGAGCTTCGGCGGTCGGACCGCCGCCGCCGGTGTCCTCGGCGACCGCGATCGCGTAGCCAGGCTTTTCGACCGGTTGCGGCGCGAAAACGCCCGCAGAAACTTCACGAAGGCCGACGATGGCCAGACCAGTCGCCAGCACTGCGCCCATGACTTTATTGAACGTAAGGTCGCTCATAGTCCTTAAATCGGCCCTCTCAACGGCCAGCCGACGGCTGGCGGAAGCGCGGGTAACCCCGCCCCTTATTGCGCCCGGCTCTCTTACACGCTACCGCCGCTCGCGCAACCAGCCAGTTGGTCGCTCAGGATCTCATGAAACCGATCATTCTTATCCCGGCCCGAATGGCGGCCACCAGGCTACCTGGTAAGCCCCTGGCCGATATTAACGGCATACCGATGATCGTTCGCGTGCTGCGCCAGGCGCAGGCGGCGGCCATCGGCCCCGTGGCCGTGGCGGCGGGCGATGTCGAGATCGTGGAGGCGGTGCGCGCGGCCGGCGGGCTGGCGGTGCTGACCGATCCTGACCTGCCGTCGGGCTCGGACCGCATCGTCGCGGCCCTGAACGAGATCGATCCGGCCGGCGATCACGACGTGGTTATCAACCTGCAGGGCGACATTCCCTTCCTGGCGCCCAGCGTGGTCGAGGCGGCCGCCCGGCTGCTGGCCGACCAGCCGACCTGCGACATCTCCACGGTGATGGTGGCCGAGGCCGATGTCGCCGAGCGCGCCAATCCCGATATTCCCAAGGTGGTGGCCGCGATGGCGCCCGACGGCCGCAGCGCGCGGGCGCTCTATTTCACCCGCTCGGTGCTCTATGGCGACGCGCCGGTCTGGCTGCACCACGGGGTCTACGGCTATCGCCGCGAGGCGTTGCTGGCCTTCACCGCCGCGCCGCCCTCGCCGCTGGAGCTGCGCGAGCGGCTGGAACAACTGCGGGCGCTGGAGCTGGGCATGTCGATCTGGGCGGCGGTCATCGACGAAGCGCCGATCTCGGTCGATAACCCCGCAGATCTCGAACGGGCCCGGGCCCACGCAAGGAAGACTTCATGACCAAGGGACGGATCGCCTTCCAGGGCGAGCTCGGCGCCAATAGCCATGAGGCCTGCGTCGCGGCCTTTCCAGACATGGAGCCCGTGCCCCACGCCGCCTTCGAGGAAGCCTTCGACGCGGTGAAGAACGGCGACTGCCAGCTCGGCATGATTCCGGTGGAAAACTCGATCGCCGGCCGGGTCGCCGACGTTCACCACCTGCTGCCGTCCTCGGGGCTGAAGATCATCGGCGAGCGGTTCAAGCCGATCCACTTCCAGCTGATGGTCAATCCCGGCGTGAAGCTGGAGGACGTGAAGACCGTCGCCTCCATGCCCATCGCGCTGGGCCAATGCCGCAAGGCGCTGCGTCGCATGGGGCTCAAGACCGTGCCGGTGGGCGACACCGCCCTGGCCGCCAAGCTGTTGTCGGAAAACCCCAACCCGACCCACGGGGCGGTTTCGCCGGCCCTGGCCGCCGAGCTCTACGGCCTGGAGATCGTCGCGCGCGATATCGAGGACGAGCACAACAACACCACCCGCTTCCTGGTCATGACGGCCGACAAGGACCCGCCGCCGCCGCCGTTCACCACCCCTTGCGTGACCAGCTTCATCTTCCGGGTCCGCAACCTGCCGGCCGCGCTCTACAAGGGGCTGGGAGGCTTTGCGACCAACGGCGTGAACATGACCAAGCTGGAGAGCTATATGGAGAACGGCGCCTTCACCGCGACCTTCTTCTACGCCGAGGTCGACGGCCGCCCGGAGGATCGCGATCTGGCGCTGGCGCTGGAGGAGCTGCGGTTCTTCTCCGAACGGTTGGAGATCCTCGGCGTCTATCCGGCCGACCCCTTCCGGTCGCGTGGCTGAGATGAAACGTATCGAGATCGAGATCGACGTCGCGGCGTGCCGCAACCCCAAGGAATTCGGCCGGGTGCTGCAGGAGGCGATCCTGGCCCTGCCGGGGCACGGCTCCAGCATCGAGGCCTTCGTGGACTCGATGGTGTTCGGAACCATGAGCGAGCTTTCGCCGCCCTACATGATCACGGTCAATGGCGCGACGAACCCCGAGGTCCGGGCCTTCGCCGAGCGGCTGTCCAACGCGCTTGGCCAGGCCAGGCTGGAGCGCCGCACGCGGCGTGGGGATGATTCCGAGGTCGTGCTGAAGGTGGTTTAGGGCGGCTTGGCTCTCCGCCCTTCTTCTCCTCTCCCCGTCGGGGCCTGTTGCGAAATTCGGTGATCGTGATTCTCTGGTGCTGAGCCAGGGAGA
>JBEBYB010000049.1:0-16130 GCA_040391295.1 Phenylobacterium sp.
ACGAGAGGGAACGCCGATGTTTGATTCACTCAGCCCGATGCTGATCGCCGCCGCCGTCGTGGGCGGCTACTTGCTGGGCTCGATCCCCTTTGGCCTGATCGCCGCCAAGCTGGGCGGCCAGGGCGACATCCGCGCCATCGGCTCGGGCAATATCGGCGCGACCAACGTGCTGCGGACCGGCCGCAAGGACCTGGCCCTGATCACCCTGCTGGGCGACGGCGGCAAGGGCGCGGTGGCGGTGTTCATCGCCTGGCTGCTGACCCGCAACGCCGGGACACAGGCGCAGGCGCAGCTGACGGCCCTGGCCGGCGGCTCGGCGTTCCTGGGCCACCTGTTCCCGGTCTGGCTGGGCTTCAAGGGCGGCAAGGGCGTGGCGACCTTCTTCGGCACCCTGCTGGCCGCGGCCTGGCCGGTCGGCATGGCGGCCGGGGCGATCTGGCTCGCGATGTTCTTCATCTTCCGACTGTCGTCGCTGGCGGGCCTGACCGCCGCGGCCCTGGCGCCGATCCTGGCGCTGTTCGTGTTCGACCGCCCCTACCCGATCGCGGTGATGGCGCTGGTCATGGCGGTGCTGATCTTCATCCGCCACAAGGACAATATCGGCCGGCTGCTGAAGGGCGAGGAACCCCGGAGCGGTTCGGCTAAGAAAAAAGATCCTGCGTGATCCGCGCGCTGACGCAGGCCGCACGCCGCGACTGGCTGCGGCTGGCGCGGACCGAGAACGTCGGGCCGGTCACCTTCGCCCAGCTTGTCGGCCGCTATGGCGAGGCCTCCATCGCGCTGGCCGCCCTGCCCGACCTGGCGCGGCGTGGCGGCCGGGTGTCGCCGCTGGGCGTGCCGTCACTCGATGAGATCACCCGCGAGCTGGAAGCTGGGGCGGCGCTGGGCGCGCGGCTGATCGCCTCCTGCGAGGCCGACTTTCCGGGACCGCTGGCGGCGCTCGATCCGCCGCCGCCGGTGATCTGGGCGCGTGGCGAGACCGCTCTGCTGAGCCGCCCGAGCGTCGCCGTCGTCGGGGCGCGGGTCGCCTCGGCTGGCGGTCAGCGGTTCGCGCGCGGCCTGGCGCTCGATCTGGGCGCGGCCGGATATGTCGTCGTCTCGGGCCTGGCGCGCGGCGTCGACGGGGCGGCGCATGAGGGCGCTCTGGCCACCGGAACCATCGCCGTCCTGGGCGGCGGGATCGACGACATCTATCCGCGCGAACACCGCGACCTCTATGAGAGGATCGTCGCGAGTGGTTGTATTGTCTCGGAAAATTCTCCGGGACGCACGGCGACGGCCAAGGACTTCCCGCGCCGCAACCGCATCATCTCGGGCCTGTCGCGGGCCGTGGTGGTGGTCGAGGCCGAGCTGCGCTCCGGCTCGCTGATCACTGCCCGGCTCGCCGCCGAGCAGGGCCGCGAGGTCCTGGCCGTTCCCGGCTCGCCGCTCGATCCGCGCGCCCGGGGAACCAACGACCTGATCCGCCAGGGCGCGGCGCTGTGCGAGGGGGTGGACGACGTACTGCGCGCCCTGGAGGGTTTCGGCGGGTTCCGCGAGCCCGAACGCCCCTTCGCCCCACCGCCTGTTCCAGACAGCGAAATCGACGCCGTGCGCGAACGGGTCGCGGCGCTGCTGTCGCCGACGCCGGTCTCTCGCGACGAGTTGGTGAGGGCCGCCGGGGCGCCCGCTCCGGTGGTGTTCGCCGCCCTGGTCGAGTTGACCCTGGCGGGCCGCGCGGAATTATTGGCGGGCGGTTTGGTCGCGGGGCTCTAAAGAGCCCCCTTGGCCGGGGCCAGGCGCCTGTGCAAACGAGCGCCTTGCCTAAATCCTCCGGCTGGTTGACACAGCCTAGGCGCCTCCCTCACTTTTCGCGCCCTTGAATTTCGGGCCTCCCGCCCGGCACGCCCCTATATAGAGCGCCCATGAACCTCGTCGTCGTCGAAAGCCCGGCTAAGGCTAAGACCATCAATAAGTACCTCGGCTCGGACTATACGGTCCTGGCCTCGTACGGCCACGTGCGCGATCTGCCGGCCAAGGATGGCTCGGTGAAGCCCGATGAGGACTTCGCCATGAGCTGGGACGTGGACGCCAAGTCCGCCAAGCGCCTGAGCGACATCGCCGAGGCCGCCAAGAAGTCCGACCGCATCATTCTGGCCACCGACCCCGACCGTGAAGGGGAAGCGATCTCCTGGCACGTCCTGGAGGTGCTGCAGAAGAAGAAGGTCCTGAAGGACAAGAAGATCGAGCGGGTGGTGTTCAACGCCATCACCAAGTCGGCCGTCACCGAGGCGATGAAGAATCCCCGGGACATCGACATGGAGCTGGTCGACGCCTATCTGGCGCGCCGGGCCCTGGACTATCTGGTCGGGTTCACGCTTTCGCCGGTGCTGTGGCGCAAGCTGCCCGGCTCGCGCTCGGCGGGCCGCGTGCAGTCGGTCGCCCTGCGGCTGGTCGTCGATCGCGAGATCGAGATCGAGAAGTTCAAGACCCAGGAATACTGGACCGTGGAGGCCGACGTCTCGGCCGGCGGCGATCCCTTCCTGGCCCGCATGGTCAAGCACGACGGCAAGCGGCTGACCAAGTTCGACCTGGGGAACGAGGCCTCGGCCCACGCCGCCCAGGCGGCGGTGAAGGCCGCGACCTTCAAGATCTCGGCGGTCGAAAAGAAGCCCGGCCGGCGCTCGCCCGCCCCGCCCTTCACCACCTCGACCCTGCAGCAGGAAGCCTCGCGCAAGCTCGGCTTCTCGGCCCAGCGCACCATGCAGGCGGCCCAGAAGCTGTACGAAGGCATCGACATCGGCGGCGAGACCGTCGGTCTGATCACCTATATGCGAACCGACGGGGTCCAGGCCGCGCCGGAAGCCATCGACGAGGCGCGCCAGGTGATCGCCGGCGTCTATGGCAAGGAATACGTCCCCGAGAGCGCGCGGATCTACAAGACCAAGGCCAAGAACGCCCAGGAGGCCCACGAAGCCATCCGGCCGACCAGCCTGACCCGCAACCCGGGCTCGCTGCGCCTCGATAGCGATCTGGGCCGGCTCTACGAGCTGATCTGGAAGCGCATGATCGCCTCGCAGATGGAAGCGGCCCGCATCGAGCGGACCTCCATCGACCTGGAGAGCGCCGACGGCAAGACCGGCCTGCGCGCCACCGGCCAGGTGATCCTGTTCGACGGCTATCTGGCCGTCTACGAGGAAGGCCGCGACGACGCCCCCAAGCTCGGCGAAGAGGGCGACGAGGACGGCGGGCGCCTGCCGCAGGTCAAGGAAGGCGCCGACGCCCGCGTGATCGACGCGCGCGCCGACCAGCACTTCACCGAACCGCCGCCGCGCTATTCGGAGGCGAGCCTCGTCAAGAAGATGGAAGAGCTCGGCATCGGCCGGCCCTCGACCTACGCCTCGGTGCTGACCGTGCTGCGCGACCGCGAATACGTCCGCATGGACAAGAACCGCTTCATCCCCGAGGACAAGGGCCGCCTGGTCACCGCGTTCCTGGAGCAGTTCTTCGCCCGCTACGTGGAGTACGACTTCACCGCCGCCCTGGAAGAAAAGCTCGACCTGGTCTCGGCCGGCGAGATGAACTGGAAGGCGCTGCTGCGCGAGTTCTGGCAGGACTTCCACGCCGCGGTCGGCGAGATCGCCGAACTGCGCGTCACCCACGTGCTCGACGCCCTGAACGAGGCGCTGGGCCCGCACATCTTCCCGGCCAAGGAAGACGGTTCGGATCCGCGCGGCTGCCCGACCTGCGACACCGGACGGCTGTCGCTGAAGACCGGCAAGTTCGGGGCCTTCATCGGCTGCTCCAACTATCCGGAATGCCGCTACACCCGCCCCATCGCCCAGTCGGACGATGAGAACGCCGCCGAAAGCGGCGACCGCGAACTGGGCGTCGACCCGGTGACCGGCGAGAAGGTGTTCCTGAAGGCCGGGCGCTTTGGCCCCTATGTCCAGCTCGGCGAGGGCGAGAAGCCCAAGCGCTCGTCCCTGCCCAAGGGCTGGTCGGCCGCCGCGATGGACCTGGAAAAGGGCCTGCGCCTGCTGCGCCTGCCGCGCGACGTCGGGGCCCACCCCGAGGACGGCGCGATGATCACCGCCGGCATCGGCCGGTTCGGCCCGTTCGTGCTGCACAGCGGCACCTATGCGAACCTGCCCAGCGTCGACGAGGTGTTCGACGTCGGCCTCAACCGCGCGGTCACCCTGCTGGCCGAAAAGCGGGCCGGCGGCGGACGCCCCGGTCGCGGCGAGTCCGCGGCGCTGAAGGACCTGGGCGCCCACCCGGTCGACGGCGCGCCGGTCAAGGTGCTGGCCGGCCGCTACGGCCCCTACATCAAGCACGGCTCGACCAACGCCAATGTGCCCAAGGGCAAGGAGCCGTCGGAGATCACGCTGGAGGAAGCCGTGATCCTGATCGCCGAGCGCGAGGCCAAGGGCGGCGGCAAGAAGAAGCCGGCCGCCAAGAAGGCCGCTGCGAAGCCCAAGGCCGAAAAGGCCGCGGCTCCCAAGAAGGCCGCCGCCAAGAAGCCGGCTGCAAAGAAGCCCGCGGCCAAGAAACCCGCAGCGAAGAAGGCGGCCGCCAAGACCGAGGACGCCGCCCCCGCAGCGTCGGACGGCGCCGCGCCCTGGGACGACGAATGACCTGATGTGGCGGGGACCCAAATCCCCGCCACGTCTGCGTGATTCCTGCGTTACAAGGCGACATGGCCAAGACACGTACGCCGAAATCCGCGCGGTTCGCTCCCAAGACCGAGAGGCCGCCCCAGGGGCTGCCCGACCGCGAGACCTTGCTGAAGTTCATTCGCGAGGCCGGTGAAGCCGAGAAGACCGACATCGCGCGGGCCTTTGGCCTGAAGGGCAACGACCGCCGCGCCCTGCGCGACATGCTCAAGGAACTCGAGACCTCCGGCGCGCTGGGCAAGCGCGGCCGCAAGGGCTTCTCCGAGGCCGGCGCTCCGCCGCCGGTGGGCGTCGTGGACGTGGTCGAGCGCGACCCGGACGGCGACCTGCTGGTCAAGCTCGTCAAGGGCGACGACGTCCCGCTGGTCCGGCTGGCCCCCGACCGCACGGGCGCCGTGGGCGGCGCGCCGGGCCTGGGCGACCGGATGCTGGTGCGGTTCGAGAAACTGGAGAACGGCGAGCTCGAAGCCCGGGTGATCAAGCGCCTGGGTCAGAGCGCCCACCGCATCCTTGGCGTGGTCCGCAAGGAGAACAGGCAGGTCCGGGTCGAGCCGGTCGATCGCCGTTCCAAGGAGAGCATGATCCTGGTCCCGGCCGAGGCCGCGAACCTGAACGACGGCGACCTGGTCCTGGCCCAGGTGACGGTCGAGGAACGCTACGGCCCCAAGCGCGGCAAGGTGCTGGAGGTCGTGGGCCGGGTCGACCAACCGCGCGCCGCCTCGCTGATCGCCATCCATTCGCATGGCATCCCCACCGGCTTCAGCCAGGACGCCGAAGCCGAGGCCGAAGCCGCCGAGCCCCCGACCCTGAAGGGCCGCGAGGACCTGCGCGCCGTGCCGCTGGTCACCATCGACCCGCCGGACGCCCGCGACCACGACGACGCGGTCTATGCCGAGGCCGACACCGATCCGTCGAACCAGGGCGGCTGGATCGTCTGGGTCGCCATCGCCGATGTCGCGGCCTATGTGCGCTCCGACTCGGCCCTGGATCGCGACGCCCGCGACAAGGGCAACTCGACCTACTTCCCCGACCGGGTCGAACCGATGCTGCCCGAGCGGCTGTCGGCCGGTCTCTGCTCGCTGCGGCAGGGCGAGAACCGCGCCTGCATGGCCGTGCGGATGGTGTTCGGCAAGGACGGCCGCAAGCGCTCGCACAGGTTCGTCCGCGGCCTGATGCGCTCGGCCGCCAAGCTCTCCTACGAGCAGGCGCAGCGGGCGATCGACGGCTTCCCCGACGACCAGACCAACCCGCTGCTGGACCCGATCCTCAAGCCGCTGTGGGCGGCCTATGAGACGATGATGAAGGGCCGCCGCGCCCGCTCGCCGCTGGCCATCGAGAGCCAGGAGCGCAAGATCGTCATCAACGCCGAGGGCGAAGTCACCTCGATCACGCCGCGCGCCGCACTGGAGGCCCACAAGCTGATCGAGGAGATGATGGTGCAGGCCAATGTCTGCGCCGCCGAGACCCTGGAGCAGAAGAAGACCCCGCTGATCTACCGGATCCACGACACCCCCAGCCAGGAGAAGGTCCAGTCGCTGGCCGAATTCCTGCAGACCCTGGACATCGCCTGGAACAAGGGCGAGGCGCCGCGCACCGACCGCTTCAACAAGCTGCTGGAAGAGACCCGCGAAGGCCCCAACGCTCAGATCATCAACGAGGTCGTGCTGCGCACCCAGATGCAGGCGATCTATTCGACCGAGAACATCGGCCACTTCGGGCTGAACCTTGATCGCTACGCCCACTTCACCTCGCCGATCCGCCGCTATGCCGACCTGACCGTACACCGCGCCCTGATCCGGGCGCTGGGCCTGGGCGACGACGGCATCACCGACCGCGACATCGCCCAGTTGAAGGACACCGCCGAGCGGATCACCTTCTCCGAGCGGCGCTCGATGGCGGCCGAACGCGACGCCACCGACCGCTATGTCGCCTCGTTCCTCTCCGACCGGGTGGGCGCGGAGTTTCCGGGCCGGATCACCGGCGTCACCCGGTTTGGCCTGTTCATCCGCCTGGATGAAACCGGCGCCGACGGCCTGGTGCCGGTCTCGACCCTGGGCGACGAATATTTCGTCCACGACGACAAGGCTCACGCCCTGGTGGGCGAGCGCACCGGCCGGCGCTGGCCGCTGGGCACGTCGGTGCAGGTGAAGCTCAAGGAGGCCACGCCGATCACCGGCGGGCTGGTGTTCGAGATGATCAGCGAGCCCCTGCCCGTCGATCCCACCGCGCCCCGGCCGCGCCTGGGCGTGCGCGCCCGCACCTTCACCGGCCCCAAGCGGGGCGGCGGCGCAGGCCGCCCGCCCGGCAAGGCCAAGTCGAAAAGCGGAAAGCGCCGCTAGGGCGCTGACCGCTCACCCATAGATATTGCGAAACTTCACTGGTTGAACGGCGTACTACATGAACAAGAACATGGGCGTTTCAGTCGCGGTCATCGCGCTCCTGGCGGCGGGCGGCCTCTATCTGCTCGTAAAGCCGGCTGGGGACGCCCCGGCCCCGGCCCCGGCCATGCCCGCCCCTGCCCCCGTCGCCCCGGCGCCCGTCGCCCCGGCGGCGCCTATCGATCAAGCGGCGCCAGCCGGTCAGATCGCCTTCGACGCCAAGAACTCGACATTCACGCTCGACGGCCAATCGGTAACCCTGAAGGACGGCATGTCGAGCATCCCGTCGGCTCCAGGGTCCGCGAGCTCAACAACCACGCGATATTCCGGCCATGAGGGGCGCGGCGATCTCAATAACGACGGCCAAGAAGACATGGCCTTTATTGTCACCCAGGACCCGGGCGGCAGCGGCCTCTTTTACTATGTCGTGGCCGCGATCAAGGGAGCGGACGGCTACCGGACCACCAATGGATTTTTCATTGGCGACCGCATCGCGCCGCACTCGATCGTCATTCCGCGGAACTCAAACGAGCTCCAGGTCAGGTACGCCGCCCGCCAGCCGGGAGAGCCCATGACGGCGCCGCCGACGGCGGGGCGCGTTCTGCTTCTCAAAGTGACGCCGCAAGGCGTGCTTGAGGGCCTGATGAAATAGGCCCTCAAGGAGGAGACTTTCAACCACGCGTTCCGACGCCGGCACGGCTTCGCCCTGACTTTTGACGGGCGGCCAGCGTCATGAGCCGGCCGCGCGGATTTCCCGGCTGATCTGAGCGGCGATGCGCGCCATCTCCTCGTCGCCAAGGGGCCGAACGCCGTGCTGGGGATCGATGGCGACGAGTTGCTGCTGCTCCAGCGGAACGCCGTGAGGCAGAGGCGCGACATGCCAGTGGACGTGGCTGTTGCCCTGGTTGCTGCCGAGCGACAGCACATAGACCCGCGCCGCCCCGGTCGCCCGCCGCACGGCTTCGCCGACGCGGAACACGAGCGCCTGGAGCCGCAGGTATTCCTCCGGCGTGAAATCGCCTGTGACCTGCTCGCGATGATCCTTCGGGCAGACGAGGGTGTAGCCGCCAAGCGGCGGGTACTTGTTCAGGAAGGCGATGGCCTCGTCGTCCTCATAGACGACGTGATGCCGGTAGTCGGGATCGCCGGCGACCAGGCGGCAGATGAAGCACGGACCATGTCTGATCCTCTCGACATAGGCCTCGAGATCGAACGGACGTCGTTCAGCCATGTGATTGTCACCTCGTCTGGGGGCCGCTAGGCGGGCTGCAAGCCCGCCAGAAAGCCCTGCTTGGTCACGGTGATCCGCTCGTCGCCGAGATCGCGCACGCAATCCTTCTCGCGCAGAGACATGAAGGCGGCGTCCAGGCGCTCGCCCTGGAACCCGCGTGCGACGGCGGCCTCGCGGATCGGCTGGCGCGACATCGCCTCGCCCGGCCAGATGTCCAGTTCCCGCAGGACGGCCAGCACAGCGCGCTCGGCGTCGTCGAGGATCAGCAATCTGGGGCCGGTGGGAGCCAGTTCGGCGCCGGCCTCGGACGGCGCGCCCTCGATGAGGCCTTCCGGCTCCAGCATGCCGCGGGCGATCTGCTCATCGCCCATGACCACGCGGTCAGCGCCATGGGCGATCAGATGGACGGCCTCGGCGTCGGAATGGGCCCGCGCCACGATCTCCAGCCCCGGATTGGCCTTGCGCGCCTTGTCCACCACGCCGCCGCCCTCGAACCCGTCGGCGACCGCGACGAACATCCGCACGGCGCGCTCAACGCCCGCCGCCTCCAGCACCCGTGGATCGGTGGCCGCGCCGATGATCGTCTCATAACCGTGGTGGCGGGCCTTCAGCGCCGTCTCCGTCTCGTTCTCGACCAGGACGAAGGGACGGGCCTGGGCTCGTAACCCGGCGGCGACCCTCTCGCCCACGCGGCCATAGCCGACCAGGATCGTGTGACCGCCAAGGTGAGTCGGCGACAGGTCGTTGGCCGGTTCGGGATCTGGCGTCGGCGCCGCAGGCGAAGGCTGGGCGCGCGGCGTGCGCGTGGCCAGGCCGAAGATGAACGGGTTCAGCATGATCGAGATGATCGCCCCGGCCAGGATCAGGTCGCGGCCCACCTTGGGCAGGATGTCCAGATCAACGCCCATCGTCGCCAGGATGAACGAGAACTCCCCGATCTGGGCCAGGCTGGCCGCCACGGTGACGGCGGTGGTGTTGGAGCGCCCAAAGGCCTTGATGATCACCAGCGCCGACAGCGACTTGCCGACGATGACGATGCCCAGCACCGCCACCACCGTCCACGGATGGGCCAGCACCACGAACGGATTGAACAGCATCCCGACCGAGACGAAGAACAGCACCGCAAAGGCGTCGCGCAGCGGCAGGGTTTCCTCGGCCGCCCGTTGGCTGAGTTCGGATTCGGCCAGGATCATGCCGGCGAAGAAGGCCCCGAGCGCGAAGGAGACGCCGAACAGCATGGCCGCGCCGAAGGCGACGCCCAGCGCCACGGCCAGCACCGCCAGCCGGAACAGCTCACGCGATCCGGTATGGGCCACATAGTGCAGCAGCCAGGGCACCACCCGGCGCCCGACGATCAGCATGAAGGCGACGAAGCCCCCGACCTTCAGCAGGGTGATACCCAGCGGCATGACCCAGGCGCTCATCGGATCGGCCGCGCCGTCCCCCGCCTTCACCGCCCCGGCCAGGGCCGGCAGCAGCACCAGGGCCAGGACCATGGCCAGGTCCTCGACGATCAGCCAGCCGACCGCGATCTTGCCGCGATCGGTCTGGATCAGCCGCCGCTCCTGCAGCCCCCGCAGCAGCACCACCGTCGAGGCGACCGAGAGCGCCAGGCCGAACACCAGCCCCGTGATCAGCGGCCAGCCCATCAGGGTGGCCAGGCCCATCCCCAGCAGGGTGGCGACCGCCATCTGCCCCAGCGCGCCCGGCACCGCGATCTTGCGGACCGCCAGCAGGTCCTTCAGCGAGAAATGCAGCCCGACCCCGAACATCAGCAGGATCACGCCGATCTCGGCCAGCTCATTGGCGATCTTTTGGTCGGCGACGTAGCCTGGGGTGAACGGCCCCACCAGAACCCCAGCCAGCAGATAGCCCACCAAAGGCGACAGTCGCAGCCGTTGGGCGACGGCGCCCAAGGCGAACGCGGCCACGAGGCCCGCGACAATGGTGGCGATCAGCGGCGTGTGATGGGGCATGGGCCTCCGAAAAGCTTGATATCTGAACGTCTTGTATTTGAGGCGATTTGGCGCGGATCAACCAAAATGGCTGAAGTCGTCGGACACAACGACGTCATCCAGCCCTTCCAACGACGCCGGCGGCAACGGGTCAGGCGTCAGGCTCGCCCCGGCTGGGTGAAGACCAGGGCGATCCAGGCCGCCAGGGCCCAACTGGCGCCCAGCGCCCAGCCGGCCAGCACGTCGGTCGGCCAATGGACCCCGAGATAGACGCGGCTGACGCCCACGGCGACCATGCCGGTGATGGCCAGGGCGTAGATCAGCGCCTTGCTGCGCCGCCGGGTCTCGAAGCTCGCCAGCACCGTCGCCAGGGTCAGGAAGGTGGCGGCCGCCGCCGTCGAGTGGCCGCTCGGGAAGCTCTGCGAATAGACGATGGCGCCATGGGCCACGAGCATGGGGCGGTCACGGTCGTAGAACGCCTTCAGGACCTCGCTGGACGCATAGGCCAAGATCACCGTCACCGCGAAGATCAACGCCTCGCGCCGGCGCTGGCGGAAGACCAGCAGCAGAGTCGCCACGACGGTGAGCAGGGTGACCAGGGTGAAGCCGCCGAGCGCGGTGATGTCGCGCATCGATTCCTCGAACCAGCGCGGCCCGAGCGGATCGGACGGATCGCCCGGCGAGCGGAACGCCAGCAATAGTCGCCGGTCGAGCGCCGCCGTCTCACCCTCGGCCACCTCGCCGGCGATGGTCACGAACAGCGACGGGCCCCCGACCAGGGCGACCAGCAGCACCAGGGTCCGCGTCTCGAGCTTGCCCAACAGGGTCTTCAGGCGTTCGATCATGACGCCCGCGATTCGCAGCGAGCGGCGCCAAGGCTGATCGGGACGGACCGAATGAAGACCATGCTCTCTTCCTGGCAGATGTGGGCGCTGTTGTCGGCAGGGTTCGCGGCCCTGACCGCCGTGTTCGCCAAGGTCGGCGTGGACAATATCAACTCCGACTACGCCACCCTGATCCGCACCATCGTGATTTTGGGGGTGGCCGCCCTGATCGTCACCGCCACCGGCCAATGGCAGGCGCCCGGAGCGGTCAGCTCGCGGACCTATCTGTTCCTGGTGCTGTCGGGGCTGGCGACCGGGGCGTCCTGGCTTTGCTACTTCCGCGCCCTGAAGCTGGGGGACGCCGCGCGGGTCGCGCCGCTGGACAAGCTGAGCGTCGTCCTGGTCGCGGTGATCAGCGTGATCTTCCTGGGCGAGCGGCTGTCGGGCGCCAATTGGGCGGGCGTGGCGATGATCGCGGCCGGCGCGGTGCTCGTCGCCTGGCGCGGTTGACCTAAGGTCGGTGTTCCCACGGCCTGAGTCGGGTCATACAGTTGTTTCATGAGCAATGTTGAAACAGCCCGGCGGCCGGAGGGCGGTCGCCTTCGCGCCGAAGGAACCCGCGCGGTGCGCCCGCGCAACGCCGCCACCCTGATCATCGTCCGCCGTGATCGCGCCAAGCCCCAGGTCCTCATGGGCAAGCGCCACAGCGGCCACGACTTCATGCCGAACCTCTGGGTCTTCCCGGGCGGACGCATCGATCGCAGCGATTTCCGCGCGCCCGCCGCCACCGACCTGAAGCCCGACGTGGCCGCCAAGTTCGAGGCCCACATCCCGATGAGCCGGGGCCGGGCCCTGGCGCTGGCGGCGGTGCGCGAGACCTATGAAGAGGCCGGACTGCTGCTGGCAAAGCCGGTTCCGCCGCGTCCGGTGGCCGGTCCCTGGCGCGAGTTCGCCGCCCATGGCGCGGCGGCCGACCTGGAAGCCCTGCAGATCATCGCCCGGGCGGTGACCCCGGCCATGCTGGCCAAGCGGTTCGACACCTGGTTCCTGATGGCCGAAGCCGAGCACCTGATGAGCCTGGACCGCCAGCCGGACTGCGGCGAGCTGGAGGAGATCGCCTGGGTCGACTTCGACGAGGCCATCGCCCTGCCCCTGCCCTCGGTGACCCGCACGGTGATCGGCGAGGCGATCCAGCGCCTGGAAGATCCCAGCCGGCCGCAGCCGTTCATGCGCTTCGGGGCCAACGGGACGAAGCTGACCCACCTGTAGGGGCCCCCTCTCTTTCGTCATCCTAGGCCTTGTGCCTAGGACCCCTCTCGCGGCGGCGACGCCCTGGGGGCTGTAGCTGCGTGGCCGAGTTCGATCACCCCAAGTCGATGAAGCGGAACGAGGGGTCCTAGGCACAAGGCCTAGGATGACGAGCTTTATGGACGACGAGTGTTGATGCGCCGGCGCGCGTTACAGCTGCGAATTATTCGCAACAAGCTTGCGCTTGGCCTTCCCCGTTGTTAGTGCGAACCATTCTTAAGCACCCGCGGGGGAATTTGGATCTTGTCGGCTTCTGAGCTCGTTGGCGCCAAACCGGCCATCGATGAGGCTAAGGCCCGCGCCAAGCGCGCGGCCCAGCGTCGCGCCGCGCTCATGCGCCAGATGGTCCAGTGGCACTGGATCAGCGCCGCGATCTGCCTGATCGGCATGCTGCTGTTCGCCATCACCGGCATCACCCTAAACCACGCCGGCGCGATCGAAACCAAGCCCAAGACCGTCGAGGTCGGGGGCCAGCTTCCGCCCGAACTGATCGCGCTCGCCAAGGCCGCCCAGACCTCCAACAGCGTGCCCGAGGAGGTCCGCGCCTGGCTGGCCGAGGACCTCGAGGTGAAGGTCCCCAAGGACGCGGCCGTCGAGTGGACCGACAATGAGGCCTATGTCGCCCTGCCGCGCCCCGGCGGCGACGGCTGGGTGACCTTCGACGCCGTCTCCGGCGAGGTGCTGGCCGAACGCACCGACCGCGGCGCGATCGCCTATCTCAACGACCTGCATAAGGGGCGCAACTCCGGCGCGGTCTGGAGCCTGTTCCTCGACGTTTTCGCCATCGGCTGCATCGTGTTCTGCGCGACCGGCCTGGTGCTGCTGCAACTGCATTCGCGCGCCCGCAAGATCACCTGGCCGCTGGTGGGGCTCGGCCTCGCCGTGCCGCTGATCCTCGTCCTCCTCTTCATCCATTGACCGGAGCCTCCATGCGCCTGCCCGTCTACACCGCCGCCCTGACCGGCCTGATGGCGAGCCCCGCCCTGGCGGCCGACCTGGAGCTCAGCCTGGAGATCCCGCGGCTGACGGTGGCCGAGTATCACCGCCCCTATGTCGCGGTCTGGATCGAGACCCCCGACAAGGCCGCCGTGAAGACCCTGGCGGTCTGGTACGACGTCAAGCTGAAGAACAACGAAGGCCAGAAGTGGCTGAAGGACATGCGCCAGTGGTGGCGCCGGGCCGGCCGCGACATGACCTTGCCGGCCGACGGCGTCAGCGCCGCGACCCGCGCGCCCGGCAAGCACCAGGTGGTGTTCAAGCCCGGCGCCCTGCCCGCCGGCCCATACAACCTGGTCGTCGAGGCCGCCCGTGAAGTCGGCGGCGTCGAAGTGCTTCGCGCCCCGTTCCAGTGGCCGCCCAAGGCCCGCACCACCTCCTCGGCGAAGGGCTCCAGCGAGCTCGGCGCGATGAGCGTCACCGTCAAGCCGTGAACCCCGGAAGGATCCATCAGATGATCTCGCTTCGTCGCGGCGCGCTCGCCGCCGTCTCCCTCGTCGCCCTGCTCGCCGCTCCGGTCGCCGCCAACGCCCACCGCCAGTGGCTGCTGCCCTCGGCCACGGTGCTGTCGGGCAATGATCCCTGGATCACCGTCGACGCCGCCGTCTCCAACGACCTGTTCTATTTCGACCACGTGCCGATGCGCCTGGACGGCATCGCCGTCATCGCGCCCGACGGCTCGAAGGGCGAGGTCAAGAACGGCGCGACCGGCAAGTACCGCAGCACCTTCGACGTCCAGCTCGACAAGCCCGGCACCTACAAGATCACCAATGTCGGCGAGGGGCTGACGGCCTCCTACAAGCTGAACGGCGAGGCCAAGCGCTGGCGCGGGACGCAGGCCGAACTGGCGAGCGCCATCCCCAAGGACGCCACCGACGTGAAGCTGACCCAGTCGCAACGCCGGCTGGAGATCTTCGCCACGCGCGGCGGCCCGACCAAGGACGTGCTGAAGATCACCGGCAAGGGCCTGGAGCTTGAGCCCGTCACCCACCCCAACGACCTGGTCGCCGGCGAGGCGGCCACCTTCAAGCTGATGCTCGACGGCAAGCCGGCGGCCGGCGTCGAGGTCGAGGTCGTTCCCGGCGGCAATCGCTATCGCAACGGCACGGGCGAGATGAAGCTGACCACCGACGCCCAGGGCGCCTTCACCGTGAAGTGGCCGAACCCCGGCATGTACTGGCTGGAAGCTTCGGTGCGCGACAGCAAGGCCACCGTGCCGAACGCCGAGCGCAGCGCCTCCTATGTGACGACGCTGGAAGTCCTCCCGGACTAGGGACGTTGAGAGCCTCGACCTCCACCTCGCCGCGCCTAGATCCTCCCCCGCTGGGGGAGGTGGCGCGCGCAGCGCGACGGAGGGGGCCTGAAGCAGACGCCATAGTCCCCCTCACCCGGCCAAGCGGCCGGGAGCTCCCCCAGCGGGGGAGCATCTGGGGCCAGGACGGACAATGAACCGCGTCGCGGTTCCCCTTGAGTTGTCGCCGCCGGCTGAAAGGCCGCGCGGCGGCGTCATGATCGAGCTTGGCGGCCCGACCATGGGCGTCGCCTGGAGCGCCAAGGCCCTGGCCCCCGCCGGCTTCGATCAGGCCGCCGCCCAGGCCGGCGTCCAGGCCCTGCTGGGCCGGCTGGTCGCCCAGATGAGCCCCTGGGAGCCGCAATCCGACATCAGCCGCTTCAACCAGGCCCCGACCGGCGCGTGGCTGAACATGGCTCCGGCCTTCCAGCACGTGCTGGCCGGCGCCCTGCACTGGGCGCAGGCTAGCGACGGCGCGTTCGATCCCACGGCGGGGCGGCTGGTCGATCTGTGGGGCTTTGGCCCCCCAGGCCCCGTGGAAGCCCCGCCAGCGCCCGCCGAGGTCGAAGCCGCCCTCGGCGCCTGCGGCTGGGACAGATTGGCTCTAGAGGGCTCCAGGGTCTTCCAGCCCGGCGGATTGGCTCTGGACTTCTCCGGCATCGCCAAGGGCTTCGGCGTCGACGAGGTGTCGCGGGCGCTGAACCTTCTTGGCCTGCCCGATCATCTGGTGGAGATCGGCGGCGAACTGCGCGGCCAGGGCGTCAAGCCAGGCGGCGAGCCCTGGTGGGTGGAGATCGCCGCACCGCCCGGCGCAAGCCTGCCTGGAGGACCGATCCTGCTGGCCCTGCACGGGCTCGCCATCGCCACCTCCGGCGACTACCAGCGGTTCCTGGATCACGACGGCCGCCGCTACGCCCACACGCTCGATCCGCGAATCGGCCGGCCGATCGACAACGGCGTCCGCTCGGTCAGCGTAATTCACCGGGCCTGCATGGACGCCGACGCGCTCAGCACCGCCCTTGGGGTGCTCGGGCCGCAGGACGGACCGAAATTCGCTGAAAAACATGGGCTTGCGGCCTATTTCCTGGTGGACGACGGCGACGGTTTGCGCGAAATCCTCTCCTCGAAGTTCGAGGCCATGCTTGGCTGAGACATCACCGCATGCGGCAATTTCCCAGCCCGGATTGACTTTGGGTTTGGGATTCGTATTGTCCGCCGCTCTTTCGAACACCTGCCGGTCAAGCCGGCCCCGCGAGGACCGACCATGGCGAAGCCCGCCTCCATCAAGATCCGTCTGAATTCGTCGGCGGACACCGGCTACTTCTACGTGACCAAGAAGAACGCCCGCACCAAGACCGAAAAGCTGGTGATGATGAAGTACGACCCGGTGATCCGGAAGCACGTCGAATTCAAAGAAGGCAAGATTAAGTAGCCTTCGCAGACCTCCAGTCTGTGAGAACGCCCGGCTGCATGGCCGGGCGTTTTTCGTTGT
>JBEBYB010000050.1:0-16005 GCA_040391295.1 Phenylobacterium sp.
CATCCGCGGCCGCGAACGGTTGGCTTAGCGCTAACTACTCCTCTCCCCGCTGGGGAGAGGTTGGGTGAGGGGCTTGCCCCCGTCCGCCTCATTGATCGAACGTCAGCAGAGCGCCGCTTACGCGCCGCCCCCTCACCTAGCCTCTCCCGAGGGAGAGGAACGCGTTGTGCAGCCTCACCTGCCCCCGCGTCAGAGTTGACACCCCGCCGCCGCTGCCCCCCACTTCCTTCATAAGAAGAAAAGCATGTGGGAGAGAGACCGTGAGCGCGTGGACATTCGCTGACGTCTGGGAGGCGATCGCCGCCCGGCAGCCCGAAAAGCCGGCCCTGATCCAGGCCGACCGGGTGGTGACCTGGGGCGAGTTCGACGCCCATGCCGACGCCCTGGCCGCCCATCTGGTCGCCAGCGGGCTGACCTCCGACGCCAAGGTCGCGGCCTATCTCTACAACAGCCCCGAATACCTCGAGACCTACTACGCCGCCTTCAAGGCCGGCATGGCCCCGCTCAACACCAACTATCGATATGGCGGCGAAGAGCTGACCTATCTGTTCGACAACGCCGACGCCCAGGCGGTGATCTTCCACGCCGGCTTCACCGAGACCCTGGAACCGTTGCGCGCCAAGCTGCCCCAGGTGAAGCGCTGGATCGCCGTCGCCGAGCCAGGCCATCCCTGCCCTGCCTGGGCCGACGACTACGACACCGTCGTCGCCGCGCAGGCGCCCCATCCGTTCAAGGCGCCCTGGGGTCGGACACCCGACGATCTGATGCTGCTCTACACAGGCGGCACCACCGGCATGCCCAAGGGCGTGATGTGGCGCCAGGACGACCTGTTCAACGTCATCGGCGCCGGCGGCCACGCCTTGATGGGCCTGCCGCCGCTGACGCAGGTGGACGATGTCGGCGACAGGCTCTCCACCTATGAGCAACCGACCACCCTGGTCTGCTGCCCGCTGATGCACGGCACCGGCCAGTTCTCGGCCTTCATCACGCTCAACATCGGCGGCGCGGTCGCCTCGCTGCCCTCGCGCCAGTTCAACGCCATGGAGCTGTGGGACGAAGCGGTGCGCCTGCACGCCGACAACATCGTCATCGTCGGCCTGGCCTTCTCCACCCCGATGTTGGAGGCGCTGGAAGCTAATCCCGAGCGCTGGGACCTATCCCACGTCAAGGCGATGAGTTCGTCAGGCTCGATGTGGAGCCAGGAGAACAAGCGCGGCCTGCTGTCCCACGCCCGCAATGCGATGATCATGGACAGCTTCGGCTCGTCCGAGGCCGTCGGCCTGGGCGCCTCGGCCTCCGCGCCCGGCGCCGAGGCGGCGACCGCAGCCTTCATGCTCGGCCCCAACTGCGCGGTCTTCAACGAAGAGGGCCGCAGGGTCGAACCCGGCTCGGGCGAGCGCGGCCTGGTCGCGGTCTGCGGCTTCCTGCCGACCGGCTACTACAAGGACCCCGAAAAGAGCGCCAAGACCTTCCAGACCCTGGACGGCCAGCGGTGGAGCGTCCCCGGCGACTGGGCCGAGGTCAATCTCGACGGCACGCTGAAACTGCTCGGACGCGGCAGCCAGTGCATCAACACCGGCGGTGAGAAGGTCTTCCCCGAGGAAGTCGAGGAGGCACTGAAGACCCACCCCTCGATCCGCGACGCGGTGGTGGTGGGCATCCCCGACGCCCGGTTCGGCGAGCGGATCTGCGCGGTAGTCGAACCCGATCCGTCGATGAGACCGCCGACCCTGGAAGAGATGTCAGGTCACGTGAGGACCCGGCTCGCGGCCTACAAGGCCCCGCGCGAACTGGTGGTGGTCGAAAGCATCGGCCGCGCCCCCAACGGCAAGGTCGACTACAAGGCCTCGCGCGAGCTGGCGCTAGCGGCCTTGGGAGTCACCGCCTAGGGCTCGGGCGACACGCGAACCAGCAGCTTGCCGTCGTGATCGCCGGTGAAGAGGCGTTGCACCGCTGTGACTGCGTTCTCGAGGCCGTCCTCGACATGCGCCTTCCACTTGACCTGGCCCGAGGCGACCCAGGGCTCCAGCACCGACAGCGCCTCGGCGGCGCGCGGCAGATAGTCGATGACGATGAAGCCCTGGATGTGGATGCGGCGCATCAAAACCCTGGCGAAATCGGAGGGGCCGGGCACCGGGCCTTCGATGTTGTAGGCCGAGATCATCCCGCACAACGGCATGCGGCTGTGGTTGTTCATATGGCCCATCACGGCGTCCATGACCTTGCCGCCCACGTTCTCGAAATTGATGTCGACGCCGTTCGGGGCCAGCCGACCCAACGCCTCGCTGACGTTCTCGGACCTGTAGTCGATGGCCCCGTCGAACCCGAGATCCTTGGTGATCCAACGGCACTTCTCCGGCCCGCCGGCGATGCCGATGACCCGGCACCCTTTCAGCTTGGCGATCTGCCCGACGATGGAGCCGACCGCGCCGGCGGCGGCCGAGACCACGACCGTCTCGCCGGGCTGCGGCTTGCCGATGTCCATCAGGCCGAAATAGGCGGTCAGGCCGGTCGCCCCGAGCACGCTCATATAGGCGGTCAGGGGAACGCCCGGGATGTGCGGGGTGCGGCGCGCCATTGTTTCCGGCGCCACGGTGTAGTCCTGCCAGCCGCCCAGCCCCGGATTGACGATCGCCCCGACCGGCAGGCTGGCGGCTCGCGACTGCTCGACCACGCCGATCACCCCGCCGCGCATGACCTCGCCGATCTGCACGGGCGGCAGGTACTGGTCCTGGTCGCTCATCCAGATGCGGTTGGTGGGATCCAGCGACAGATAGATGTTCCGCACCAGGACCTCGCCGTCCTTGAGTTCGGGCGTAACGCTTTCGATCAGTTCCAGGTCGTCGGGACCGATCTCGCCCGCCGGACGATGACGCAGGACCCATTGGCGATTGATCGGCATGACGTTCCCTTCGCTAAGCAGCCAAGATCATGCCGCCGCGCCGTGGGGGAAGTCGAGCGTTCTAGCCGACTGGCCCCGAAGCGGCCCGCCGGCCAATACGCGCGGCCAGCAACGAGACCACCGCCAGGGCGGCCAACGGCCAGGCGATATTCGGGGTCAGCAGGATGGCGGCGGTGGGCGTCCGGCCGGTCAGGAACGCCTCGCCCAGGCCAGCGCCCAGATAGCTGTAGATCAACGAGTGGGGAACGGCCCCGAGCAGGGTCGCGGCGACATAGGCGCGAAACGGCGCACGGGCGCCGCCGGCCGCGACATTGACCAGGCCAAACGGACTGAGCGGCACCAGGCGAAGCGTCAACAGATAGATGAACGGAGCGCGCTCAAAGCCCTCGACCAACCCGCGCAGCCGGCCTGCCGCCAGACGGTTTCGAATGTGATCGCCAGCGGCGAAACGCGCGGCCAGATAGGCCATGATCGCGCCAAGCGTTGATCCGACGATGGTGGCGAGCGCGCCGACCAGCGGCCCAAACAAGAAGCCGCTCGCTAGCATCATGACCAAACCGACCGGCACAAAGGCCGCGGTCGCCACGGCGTACAGGGCGGTGAAGACCGCCAGGGCCAGCAGCGGGGTCGCCGCCACTTCGCCGCGCAGCCGGATTTCATGAGCCTGGAGATTGTCGAGCGAGATATCGGTCGCCAGGCCGCTGGCGTAGAGCCAAGCTGTTACGGCGACCAGCAACAGGGCCGGCGCCCAGCGGGCGAGCGCCCGCAGAGCTTGGCGGTTCCTGGTCTCGACCTCGGTCGCCTGGCGCGTCACTCGCCATCTCCCATGGGTTCAGACCTCGGGCTAAGGCTCCCCGGGGCGAACTCCCACACAGAAACGCCCCGGAACCCGCGACGATCCTAGCTATGAGTTTATGACGAGAGGAAGACGGCCAGAGCGCGACCTAGCGACGCTCGTCGTTGCCCTTTTTCTTCCACGGCGGCTTGCCGGCCTTGGGGCCGGGCGCGCCCGGCGGTCCCTTAAACGCCGGCTTGGCGCCGTCACGCGGCGGGCCTTTGCGGAAGGGCGGACGGTCTTCGCCAGGCGGTCCCTTGCCGAACGCAGGCTTGCCTTCGCCCGGAGGCCCCTTGCGGAACGGACGGTCCCCGGTCGGCGGGCCCTTGCGGCCTTGACCACCGCGCGGCGGCGAGGTCGGGCCGCCCGGAGGCGAGGAGGGTTCGATCTTGATTTCGTCGGCCACGGTCGCCTTCACGGCGGCGGCGAACTTCGGTTCGGCTTCCTTGGAAATCTCGAACTTGGTCTCGCGGTCGAAGATCTTGATCGAGCCGATGTCCTTCTTGGTGACATGGCCCAGGCGGCAGATCATCGGGATCAGCCACTTCGGATCGGCGTTCTTGTCGCGGCCGACGCTGATGCGGAACCAGGTGGCGTCTTCCGGCGCCATGCGCGGCGGGCGGCCGACAGGGCCGCCGTCGCGATCGGCCGGATCGTAGCGGTCGCCGCCACGCACGGGACGATCACGGTCACGGCTCTGGGAATCGCGCATCCGCGCGTCGTCATAGAGCTCTTCCGGCGACGGCAGACGTTGGCGGTGCAGACGGATCAGGGCTGCGGCCACCTCTTCGGCGCTGCGGTTCTCCAACACCAGCTTGGCCAGCGCCAAATCTTCCTCGGCCATCGGCTCGGTCAGGATCGGGTCTTCCAACAGGCGGGCCTGATCCTTCACCTTGATCTCGTCGGCGGTCGGCGGCCCCTGCCAAATGGCCTCGATGCCGGCCGAGGCCAGCAGTTGCTCGGCCTTGCGACGCCGGGTGTAGGACACCAGCAGAACCGAGATGCCCTTCTTGCCCGCGCGGCCCGTCCGGCCCGAACGGTGCAGCAGGCCCGGCTTGTTGATCGGAATGTCGGCGTGGATCACCAGGCCCAGGTCGGGCAGGTCGAGGCCGCGGGCGGCGACGTCGGTGGCCACGCAGACGCGGGCATGGCCGTCGCGCAGCGCTTGCAGCGCTTCGGAACGCTCGCGCTGGCCAAGTTCGCCCGACAGGCCGACCACGGCGAAGCCGCGCTCACGCAGAGCGGCGTGCATGTGACGCACGCCTTCGCGGGTGTTGCAGAACACCAGGGCGCCGGGAGATTCGTAGAAGCGCAGCACGTTGACGACGGCCAGCTCGATCTCGTTCGGCGCGACGCGGATGGCGCGATACTCGATGTCACCGTGCGGTTCGTCGCGGCGCACGGTGTCGATGCGCAGGGCGTTCTTCTGATAGCGCTTGGCCAGGGCCGCGATGTCCTTGGCGATGGTGGCCGAGAACAGCAGGGTGCGGCGGTCGACCGGCGAGGAGTCGAGGATTTCCTCAAGGTCTTCGCGGAAGCCCATGTCGAGCATCTCGTCGGCCTCGTCGAGGACGAGGACACGCAGAGATCCAAGATCAAGATTGCCGCGCTCGAGGTGGTCCTTCAGGCGACCGGGCGTGCCGACCAGGATGTGGACCCCGTCCTGAAGCGCGAACTTCTCGCGGCGCGGGTCCATGCCGCCGACGCAGGTTTCCACCTTCGCGCCGGAGTCGGCGTAGAGCCAGGTCAGCTCGCGGCTGACCTGGATGGCCAATTCGCGGGTCGGGGCGATCACCAGGGCGAGCGGCGCGCCCGGCTTGCCGAAGCGGGCTTCATCGCCCAGCAGGGTCGGGCCGGCGGCCAGGCCGAAGGCGACGGTCTTGCCAGAGCCGGTCTGGGCCGAGACCAGCAGGTCGCGGCCGGCGGCCTCTTCGGTCAGCACCGCGGCTTGAACGGGAGTGGGTTCGGCGTAGCCCTGGCTCGCGAGCGCGCGCGCCAAGGCGGGGTGAATGTCGGGGAAGGCCATTGTCGTCCTGTCGGTTCGCGCCACACACAAAAGAACGCGCGGGCGCGCCTTAGAGGCCAAGCAAGACGCCACGGCAAGCCTTGCGGCAAGGAATTCATTAACTGGTGCGTAAGGGCCGCAGGGCGGAAACCGCTGTTTTTACCCGTGTCGAGCAGGCAAGCTGGCCGAAAAGGGGAGTTCCTATGCCTGCCTACGAGACCGAAATCGCCGCGGCCATGGCCGTGACCGACGCCTTCATGACCGCTTTCAACGCCCGCGACCTGCCGGCCTTTGAGGCGACCTTCAATTTCCCCAGCGTCCGCCTGGCCTCCAACACCCTGGCCCTGATCGAGCCCGGCTATCATCAGCCGCAGATGTTCGAGCGCGGGCCGCTGTCGGACTGGGATCACTCCGCCTGGGAGCGCCGCGAGGTGATCCACGCCGGCGCCGACAAGGTCCACCTGGACACCCGCTTCACCCGCTACCGCAAGGACGGCTCGGTGATCGGCGGCTTTGACTCGATCTATGTGATCACCTGCGAGAACGGCCACTGGGGCGTGAAGGCCAGATCGAGCTTCGCGCCCTAATCGCTGGACATTCATGGCCAAATAGGACGTGACCTGCCGCCATGACCCAACGAATTGAAAATGTCGCCGTCGTCGGCGGCGGCCCGGCTGGCCTGATGGCCGCCGAAGTGCTGAGCGCCGCCGGCGTCTCGGTCGTCGTCTATGACCGCATGCCGACGCTTGGCCGCAAGTTCCTGATGGCCGGGCGCGGCGGGCTGAACCTCACCCACTCCGAGGACTTGGAGACCTTCGTCACCCGCTATGGCGCCCAGAGCGAACGGCTTCAGCCGCTGATCGAAGCCTTCACCCCGACCGACCTGATCGCCTGGGCCGAAGGCCTGGGCCAGGAAACCTTCATCGGGTCCAGCGGCCGGATCTTCCCGCGCGCGCTGAAAGCCTCTCCCCTGCTCCGGGCCTGGCTGGCCCGCCTGACCGCCCAGGGGGTGGAGTTCCGCACCCGCCGCGACTGGCGCGGGTGGAACGAGGCCGGCGACCTGGTCTTCCACACCGAGGGCGGCGTGATCGAGACCGCGCGGCCGGACGCCACGATCCTGGCGCTCGGCGGCGCAAGCTGGCCGCGCCTGGGTTCCAACGGGGCCTGGGCCGAAGCGGTGGCCGCACGCGGCGTCGAACTGGCGCCGTTCGAGCCGGCCAACAGCGGCTTTGACGTGTCCTGGAGCGACGTGTTCCGCACCCGTTTCGCCGGTCATCCGCTGAAGAACATCGCGCTCAGCTTCGGCGGCCGCACGGTCCGGGGCGAGGCGATGATCGCCGACTACGGAATCGAGGGCGGCGCGGTCTATGCGCTGTCGGCCGATCTGCGGGCGGCGATCTCGCGCGACGGCTCGGCGGTGCTGGACGTAGACCTGCGTCCCGACGTCAGCCGTCCCAAGCTGGCCGACCGATTGCACAAGGTGGTCAGCGGCCAGTCGACGACCAATCTGCTGCGCAAGACCGCCAGCCTGACGCCGGCTGAGATCAACCTGCTGCGTGAAGGCCACGGCGTCGAACTGCCCAAGGACGCCGGCGCCCTGGCCCGCGCGATCAAGTCGACGCCGATCACGCTCAAGGCCGTGCGGCCCATCGACCGGGCGATCTCAACGGCCGGCGGGGTGACGTTCTCCAGCCTGGACGAGGGGCTGATGCTGCATGCTATCCCTGGCGTCTACGCCGTCGGCGAGATGCTGGACTGGGAGGCGCCGACCGG
This sequence comes from Phenylobacterium sp., assembly GCA_040391295.1. GTDB lineage: Bacteria > Pseudomonadota > Alphaproteobacteria > Caulobacterales > Caulobacteraceae > Phenylobacterium. The sequence goes on from JBEBYB010000050.1 coordinate 7,516, forward strand.
CGGCTACCTGCTGCAAGGCGCCTTTGCGAACGGCGTCGCCGCCGCCCGGGCGGTGCTCGCTAGTCGTTAGGATACTTTAGGCGATCACGGATGGAGGGGCGCTTTTTCGGCGGCGCGGGCGGCCCCTTCACGTGCGCTTTGGGCAAGGGCGGAAGCGCCTCGTCCGCGCCGTCGGCCAGTAGACGGGCGGCGAGCAGCAAGTCGGCCTTCACGACGCCGAAGTCGCCGATTTCAACCCAAGCCCGGACCGCGCCCTCGACAAAAGCGTCGGACACGCCGGTGACTTCGACGCTCGGCGCCGGGTCCTTGAGCACCAAGGGGTTAGCGTCGGCGCGCGCCTTGAGGCCGGCCAGCAACGCCGGCACGTCGCGCTTGTTGTCGACGCGGAAGACCGCGTCGACCCGGCGACGGCTGTGGTAGCTGATGTTGACGATGACATCGCCGAACACCTTGCCGTTCGGCAGCACGACCTTGAGGTTATCGGGTGTCGCCAGTTCGGTGACGAAGAGGTCGAGCATCTTCACGGTGCCGACACGCCCGGCGATCTCGACCGTGTCCCCGACGCGATAGGGCCGAAACAGCAGCAGCATGACGCCGGCGGCGACGTTGCTGAGCGTGCCCTGCAACGCCAGGCCGACCGCCAGCGAGGCGGCGCCCAGGACCGCCAGGATCGAGGTGGTCTGCACGCCGAGTTGCTGCAACACGGCGACGAAGCCGACCACGATGACGAAGTAGCGCGCCATCGAGCCGGCGAAGCTCTGCAGGGTGACATCGGGGGGACCACCCCCATGGACCCGGGCGATGAAGCGGCGCACGAGCCGCGAGGCCCAGCCCGCCGCCCACCAGGTGACGGTCATGATGATGACCGCGACCACCAGGTTCACGGCCAGGTCGCCGGCGGCGTCGATGAACTTGTGAAGGACGTTCTCGTCGGTGGTCATGGTCTGACGCAGACGGTCGGTCAGCTCGGTTTCAAATCCCTGCATGAAGCTCGCTTAGCTCTGCTCGGCGGCCCAAGGCCAATCGGTGAATACGTCAGGCGGCCTTCTGGAGTTCCTGCTTCACGCGTTCGGCCAACGTCTTGATGTCGATCGGCTTGGGCAGGAATGAGACGTTCTCCTCGCCTTCCAGCAGGTTGGAGAATTCGGCTTCGGCGTAACCCGAGATGAACATCACCGGCGCGCCGGCCAGATAGATCCGGGCGTGCTTCAGCAGGTCAGGCCCCTGCATGCCGGGCATGACCACGTCGGAGATCATCAGATCGATCTTGCCCGCATACTGCTCGGCCAGTTCGAGGGCTTCCTCGCCCGACGCGGCTTCGATCACCTCGTAGCCGCGAGCCCGCAGCAGCTTGGCCGCCACACCGCGGACGGCGTCCTCGTCCTCGACGAACAGGATACGGCCGGCGCCCGACAGGTCGCGGGCCTTCGGCGGGGTCTTGATCACCGGAACCAGGGCCGGCGCCGCGGCGCTCGGCACATGCACCGGCAGGAAAATACGGAAGGCCGCGCCCTCACCGGCCTTGGAGGCCACACCGATCCAGCCATCCGACTGCTTGATGATGCCGTAGACGGTGGCCAGGCCCAGGCCGGTGCCCTCGCCCACCGGCTTTGTGGTGAAGAAGGGGTCGAAGATCTTGTCGATGACGTCGGGCGGGATCCCGGGGCCGTCGTCGGACACCTCGATCAGCGCCTGGCCGCCCTGGGCGGCGGGATAGCCGTGCGCCACGGCCTCTTCCTGGGTCAGGCGGGCCAGGCGGATGCGGACCACGCCGCCGCCGTGGGCGCGCACCGCGTCGCGGGCGTTGACGGCCAGGTTCATCACCGCCGTCTCGATCTGGCTGCGGTCGGCGCGGACATGCGGCAGGTTGCGGCCGTACTCGGTCTCGAGCTTGACGTCCTCATACAGCACGCGGCGCAGCAGCACCTCGGACTCGCTGATCAGTTCGCCCAGATCGAGGGTCTCGCGCTGGACAGTCTGCTTGCGCGAGAAGGCCAGCAGCTTGCGGACCAGGTCGGCGGCGCGGGCGGAGGTCGAGCGGATCTCGTTCAGCCCCTCGTAAGAGGGATCGCCGACCGGGTGGCGCTGGGCCAGCACGTCGAGCTGCATGAAGATCGCCGTCAACAGGTTGTTGAAGTCGTGCGCCACCCCGCCGGCCAACTGGCCGATGGCCTGCATCTTCTGGCTCTGGGAGAGCTGCAGTTCGATCTGCTTCTGCTCGGACACGTCGACCAGATAGGCCACCCAACGGCCGTCGCTCTTGGACAGATAAAGGTGAGCCACCTTGGTCTGATCGCGGGCAAGCCGCACCTCCAGAGCGCCCACATGGCCGTCGGCCAGCTTCTGGGTCGCGTCGGCGCGTGAGGCCGCGTCGATCAATTCCCCAAACACCGTACCCGCCGCGCCGCCGCCGGCGACCGCCGACAGGGTCGGGTTGGCCTCGACGATGGTGGCGGCGAACGGGTCCTCGCCATCCAGCAGCGCCGCGCCGAACGGCGACGCGGCGGCGAAAGCGTCCAGCACCTTGGGCGGCGGCGGCTTGGCGGTGTTGAAGGCGTCCAGCACCTCGGCGGCGGCGCGCGGCAGGGCCAGCGGGGCGGCTTCGGCCAGGCGGACGAGGAAGCGGCGCTCGCCGAGCGGTGCTACCGTGGCCGTATGCTCGGAGCCATTGTTGCGGATCGAGGCCTGGGCCGTCTCGCCGCGGCGGGCGGCGGCCAGGGCCGAGAACAGGCTGGCGGCCGAGGGACCGCCCTTGGGCAGACGCGCAGCGGCGCCCAGCGCAGCCCTCCACGAGGCGTTGGCGGCATGGATCCGGCCATCGGCGGCGGCGATCGCCGCCGGCTCGGACAGCGCATGGATCAGCTTGTCGGCGCCCGGCTCGGCCGCAGGCGCCGGCGCAGCCGAATTGCGCACGGCGAACAGCCCCAGGCACGCCACCCCGGCAAGACCGATCAGCAGCATCAGGCCAGCCCGTGTCGACGGGCCGGCATGAATCGCAGGCACGGCCGCAAAGCCTACGGCGGCGACGAAGCACAAGGCCGCGAACACCGTCAGCAGGTCGAAACGGCGACGAGCGCCATCATGGGTCGGCGGCTTGGCCATAGGGAGGCCTCGGTTGATGCCAGACGAAGAGGCCAAGGCCTCTGGCGAATCATTCACACGATCTTCTCACGATTTCTCAGCGGCCACGGGCATTTGCGACCACGCGGGCGCTGTTGCTCATGATGAACCCGATCAACTTGGCCACGGCCTCGTAGTGGGCCGGCGGAATGAACTCTTCGAGTTCAACTGCGGCGTAGAGCGCCCGGGCCAGCGGCGGGTCCTCGATCACCGGCACCCCATGCTCCTCGGCCAAGGCGCGGATCTTCAGGGCGATGGCGTCCATCCCCTTGGCGACGCACTGCGGGGCGACGGTCTCGCCGGCCTCGTACTTCAGCGCCACGGCGTAGTGGGTCGGGTTCATCACCACCATGGTCGCGGTGGGAATGGCGGCCATCATCCGGCTGCGCGAGCGCTGGAGCGCGATCTGCCGGCGCTTGGCCTTGAAGTGGGGGTCGCCTTCGGCGTTCTTGTATTCTTCCTTCTGCTCTTCCTTGGTCATGCGCATGCGCTTCAGGAAGCGCTGGCGCTGCCAGAACCAGTCCAGCCCGGCGATGACCAGCATCAGGGCGGCTGTGGCGAAGATCAGCTTGCGAAGGATCTCGGACAGCAGCGGCAGCATCGCCGCCGGGTCCATCGCCGCCAGTTCGCGCAGCGGGTGAAGGTAGGGCTTCATCACCACCCAGCCGACCCAACCGACCATGGTGATCTTGGTCAGCGACTTCACGAACTGCATCAGGTTGTCGAGCCCGACCAGGCGTTTGACGCCCGCCAGCGGCGAGACCTTCTTCCAGTCCGGCTTGACCTTGTTGGGGCTGTACATGAGCCCCGACTGAATGAGATTGCCGCCCGCGCCCATCAGGGCGGCGACGGCCAGGACGGTGACCAGGATCGGGGCGGCGGCCCGCGCCGCGATGCGAGCGACCTCGATGGAGCCGTGGCCCTCCAGGCTCATGCTCTCGGGGTGGGCGATGAAGGGCAGCAAGGCGCCGGCCAGGTTCTGTGACATCCAGCCCCCGGCGATGGCGATGACAGCCGCTGCGCCGGAGAATGACGCCAAGGGCGCCAGGTCCGGCGTCTTGGCGACATCCCCCTTCTCCCGCGCCTTCTGGAGCTTGGTGGCTGTGGCCTCTTCTGTCTTGGAGGCTTCGTCCTGTTCGTCAGCCATGGTCCTAGCCCAGGAACAGCGAGGCGAGCTCGCGGTAGCGGTTGAGCCAGACCATCCCGATCACGCCAAGGCTCATGGCGAAGATCGACAGGCCGAGCAGCACGATCAACGGGGTGGCGACGAAGAACACCTGGAACTGCGGCATCACCCGGCCGACCAGGCCAGCGGCGATGTTGAAGACCAGCGAGAAGACCACGACCGGAGCAGCGAGCTGCAACCCCAGCCGGAAGGAGCCGGCCACGGTCTGCACCGCGAGCTGCGCGCTATCGGCCACCGGGATGTCGCGCCCGAACGGGAACAGCGCATAGGACCTGACGATCGCGCTCAGGAACATGTGGTGCAGATCGGTCACCATGATCAGCGTCACCCCGATCAGGCCCAGGAAGGTGCCAAGCGTGGTCGAGGGGGCGGCCTGGCCTGGCGCGGCGGTTTGGGCGAAGGACAGGGTCGTCTGGATCGAAATGATCTCGCCGGTGGTGGACAGGGACGACAGGAAAATCCGCAAGATCCCGCCGATCATCAGGCCGATCAGCACCTCCTTGATCACCGCGCCGGCGACTCCGGAGACGTCGGCCGGCACCGGCATGCCGCGCGCGATCACCGGCATCAGCATCAAGGCCATCAGGAAGGCGAAGCTCAGGCGGATACGCGGCGGCACGCTGCTGTCGCCGATGCCGGGCAACAGCATGACGATCGCCGCGATACGGGCGAAGATCAGGCCTCCTGCATAGACCTGGGATGCGGCTGCAAAGCTTTCCATGAACCGGTCGAACGGCCGCTACATCGCTGCGATGCGCGCAGCGATCTGGCGCATGAAGCCGCTCATCAAGGCCCCCATCAACGGCAGGAACAGAAGCAGCGAGAGGAAGATGGCCACGATCTTCGGCGCATAGACCAGGGTGGCTTCCTGGATCTGGGTCAGGGCCTGCAGCAGGCCGATCCCCACCCCGACCACCAGCCCGACGATCAGCACCGGCGCCGCAAGCTGGATGGTGAGCCAGATGGCGTCGCGACCGATGTCGAGAACCTCGGCGCCGTTCATCTTTGGCCTCTTGGGTACGCGTGAAGCAGGGAAATCAAGCTAGGCGGAATTTGCCTAGTTATGGTTAACGAACGACTACTCACCAAGCCTCGCTTTCCTCCCCATGAATGGGGGAGGAATTGAGACCGCTGCGTCTCGTCACCTCAGGGCTGAAGCGCCCGCGCCGCCTCGGCCGGGCTCGCCTTGCCCTGGTCGCGATCGACGCTGTAGTTGGCCGCCCGCATGGCCTCCACCGAGATCGAGCCGATCAACGGCTGCAGCGCGGCCAGCAGGCGTTCATCGCCTGCCCGTTTCGGCGAGATCAGGATCACCGCGTCATAGGGCGGCAGCGCCCCCTTGGGATCGGTCAGCACCACCAGCTTGTCGGCCGAAATCCGGCCGTCGGAAGAGAAGGCCGAGATCACGTCAGCCTCCCCGCCCGACAGAGCGCGGTACATGAAGGTCGGCTGGAAGGAGCGCTCCTTTTTGAAATTGAAATCGTAGGCGGCGTCGACCGCCTTCCATTCCGGTCGCGACAGGAACTCCAGGTCCGAGCCCAGGGTCAGTCGGGGTGCCTGGCGAGCCAGATCGGCGAGGCTGACGATCCCCAGCGCCCTGGCGCGGTCGGCCCGCATGGCGAAGGCGTAGGCGTTCTCGAAGCCGAGCGAGCCCAGCACCACCACCCCGTCGCGCGTCTTCAGCTCGGTGGTGAGTTCGGCCAGCACCTGGGCGCGGCCGGGATTGTCCTGGCGCTTCAGGACATTGGTCCAGAGCGTGCCTGAATAGTCGACATAGACGTCCAGTTCGCCGGCCGCCAGGGCACGGTAGGCGACCGCTGATCCCAGGTCCTCCTTGCGCGAGACGTGGGCGCCGGCCCGCTCCAGCCGCTCGGCCATCACCTCGGCCAGGATGTACTGCTCGGAGAAGTTCTTGGCCCCGACCACATAGCTCGACGGCTTGCCGAGCGCGGCCAGCGGCGTCAGCGCCGCCAGCACCCCGACCAACAGCAGCGCCGCGCCCGCGACCATCAGCCCGCGCTTGCGCCGCGCCGCGCCGGTCTCGATCAGCCCCAGAAGTTGGTCGACGCTCATGGCCAGAGCCGCCGAGGCGGCGCAGCCGAACAGCACGAACACCCAGTTCTCGGTCTGCAGGCCGGCGAAGATGTAGTTGCCCAGGCTGGTCTGGCCGACCGGCGTCGAGAGCGTGGCCGCGCCGATGGTCCAGACCGCGGCGGTTCGCACCCCAGCCATGATCACCGGCATGGCCAACGGAAGCTCGACCTGGAACAGCCGCTGGCGCGACGTCATGCCCACCCCGTCGGCGGCCTCGCGCACCGCCGGATCGACCCCGAGAATGCCGGCCGTCCCGTTTCGCAGGATCGGCAGCATCGAATAAAGGGTCAGCGCCAGCAGCGAGGGCAGGAAGCCCAGAGCCGAGAACCCCTGGCCGAAGACGCTCTGGCTCAAGGCCGACAGCGCCAGCAGCAGCGGATAGAACAGGGCCAGCAGGGCCAGGCTGGGAATGGTCTGGATCAGGCCGGCGAAGGCCAGGACCGGCCAACGCAGCCGGGGGCTACGGCTGGCGGCGACCGCGAGCGGCAGGCTGATCAGCAGCCCGAGCGTCAGGGCGCTGGCGCTGAGCAGCACATGCCAGGCCAGATATTCGGGCAGCAGGCCCCAGGCCTGCGCGACGCGGCCGCTCACGAGGCGGCCTCCAGGCGTTGACGCAACCGCTCGGCCTGGCGGCGCGGGGCCTCCAGCAGGGCGCGGACCTCGGGGTTCTGCGTCGAGGCGAGCAGCGCCCCGGGCGGACCATCGGCGACGACGGAGCCAGCCTCCAGCACCACGATCCGGTCGGCCAGCAGCACCGCCTCAGTCATGTCGTGCGTGACCATGACGCTGGTCAGGCCCAGCGTGTCGTGCAGGGCGCGATAATCGGTTCCCAGCGCGTCGCGGGTCAGGGGATCGAGCGCGCCGAACGGTTCGTCCATCAGCATGATCTTCGGTTCGGCCGCCAGCGCGCGCGCCACGCCGACCCGCTGGCGCTGACCGCCCGAAAGTTCGGAAGGCGCGCGGGCCGCGACCTCTCGCGGCAGGGCCACCAGATCGAGCAGCTCCTCCACCCGGCCGGTCATCCGCGCGCGCTCCCAACCGAGCAGCTTTGGGGTGATGGCGATGTTCTCGGCGATGCTCAGGTGCGGGAAGAGCCCGACTTCCTGGAAGACATAGCCGATCCGACGACGCAGCTGATGGGGCGGAGCGGCGGCGACGTCCTCACCCCCGACCCGGATCTGGCCAGCGTCCGGGACAATCAGGCGGTTGATGGTCTTGAGCAGCGTGGTCTTGCCCGAACCCGAGGCGCCGACCAGGGCGACAAACTGGCCGGCCGGCACATCCAGCGACACCCCGGCCAGCGCGGCCTGCGCGCCGTACCGCTTTTCTATGCCGATAAGTTCAATCGCCGGTTGGGTCATGCCAAAGGCGTAACACGGGAATTCGGAAGATGCTCCCCTCTGGGGGAGGATCAAAAGGCCTCTAGATCGGCATCCGCATGATTTCTTGATAGGCGTTGATCACCTGGTCGCGGACGGCCATCACCGTCTCCAGGCTGGCTTCGGCCGCCGAGATGGCGGTGACCACATCGATCAGTTCGCTCCGGCCCTGCACCTGCGCCGTAATCTGAGACTCGGCGGCCTTGGTGTTGTGCGCGACATCGTTCATGGCCGACTTGACCATGGAGCCGAAGTCGAGCCCCCCCGCGCCGGCGGACGGCGGCGTGATGGGGGCGGTGTTCTGGGTGGCGGCGTAGGCCTTGGCGGCGGCGAGCGCGGTCATCATGGCTTAGGCGCCCCTACTTCTTGAGGATATCGAGGGTGCGCATTTCCATGGAGCGCGCCGTCTCGATCACGTTCAGGTTCGCTTCGTAGGCCCGCTGCGCTTCCTTCATGTCGAGCGCCTCGACCAGGGTGTCCACGTTCGGCAGCTTCACGTAGCCCGCCGGGTCGGCCGACGGATGGCCGGGATCGTAGACGTTGCGGAAGTCCTTGCGGTCCGGTTCGACCCTGGCGACCCGAACGCCCTGGCCGCCGTCCGTGCGGATCGGCGTGAACACCGGCACCTGCCGCCGATACGGATCGCCGCCCGGCTGGCGCGACACCGAATTGGCGTTGGCCATGTTCTCGGCGATCACCCGCATCCGCGCC
>JBEBYB010000051.1:0-15879 GCA_040391295.1 Phenylobacterium sp.
CGCGGCCTGCTGAAGGTCGGCTATCACGCCGACGTGGTGGTGTTCGATCCGGGAACCATCGGCGACCACGGGACCTATGAGAAACCCCAGCAGTTCGCGACCGGGGTCAGCCATGTGCTGGTCAACGGCAAGCTGGTGCTGATCGATGGCGAGCCGACCGGCGTCGCCGCCGGCCAAGCGGTGCGCGGCCGGGCCTGGAAGGGCTGGGCGGGCGGCGGCTGCAAGCCGACCGCCAAGGACTGGAGTTGGGCTTGGTGACCCCGTCGCAGGCCAGGGCGCGGATCGACCGCTTTGATGGCAAACTGAGCGCCTTCACCCAGGTCTCCGAGCCGGCGGTCGGCGAAGGGCCGACCTTCGCGATCAAGGACATGATCGACTTCGCCGGCGTGCCGACCGGCGGGGGCGGGCGCTCGCCGCTCGATCCGTCGCCAGCGCGCCACGCGGCCGGTGTAGAGCGGTTGCTGGAAGCGGGCTGGGCGCCGGTCGGCAAGACCCAGACCGTCGAGCTCGCCTATGGCGGCTGGGGCACGAACCGCGCGGTCGGCGCGCCGTGGAACCCCTGGGACTCCAAGATTCATCGCGCGCCGGGCGGCTCGTCCAGCGGATCGGCGGTCGCGGTCGCCGCCGGGCTCTGCGACGTGGCCCTGGGCACCGATACGGGCGGATCGATTCGCATTCCCGCCGCCGCCTGCGGGGTGGTTGGATTGAAGCCTGGGCGGGGGCTCGTCTCCCTGCGCGGCGTGCATGACCTGGCGCCCAGCCTCGACACGCTCGGAACCCTGGCGCGCAGTGTCGCCGACGCCGCCCGAGCGCTGGAGATCATCTCGCGGCCGGACGGGACGGAGACCGGGCGAGGGGTGTTCGACGCCAAAGCGGCCCTGACGCGCGACGTGCGCGGCTGGCGGGTGGCGGCGCTTGCCCCAGCCGACATCGGTGATCTGGAGCCGGAGATCGCCCGCCTCTATCTGCGGGCGCTGGAAGCCCTACGGGAAGCTGGGGTTGATGTGGTGAAGGCCACGCCTCCACGGCCGCTTTCGGCCTACTTCGAGCCTAACGGCGTGCTGATGGCCGCCGAGGGTTGGCGAGTGCGCGGCGCCCATATCGAGGCGCATGCCGCCCAAATGGATCCATGGATCGTCAGCCGCTTCCAGGCCGGGCGCGGCATCACCGACGCCCAACTGGACGAGGCGCGCCGTCGCCGGAAGGAGGATCAGGCCGAGTTCCACGGTTGGCTCTCGGGCTATTCGGCCTTGATCTGCCCGACCGCGCCGATCGAGGCCCCGCCCATCGCGGGCGTGGACGAGAGGGTCTCGCCGCTCTCCAGCCTGACCCGCGCCGGAAACTACCTCGACCTGCCGGCGGCCAGCGTGCCGTGTGGCCTCACCGTAAATGGGATGCCAGCCGGGGTGCAGATTATGGGCGGGCCTCGGGATGAGGCTTCGGTCGTGGCCCTGGCGGCGGCTTTCGAGGCCGTGTCCGGCTGGAACGGGCGGATGCCTGACCTCTCCGGATTTGAAGACTAAGGGGCAAACGCCCATCCATCGGTTCGTCATAGCCGGCCTTGTGCCGGCTACCCATAGACGCCGACGTTGAAGGCTTGCCTGAGCCGCTCGTATGTATGGATCACCGGGACACGCCCGGTAATGACGATCATGGGGAGGGGAGCGCCCGCCGCATTGGCTCGCTAGAGCCAGGCTTTTTCCAAGCGGAGGAGGCGGTACGGCACGTCGCAGCCGTGCGGCTTGGAGAACTTGTCCACTTCGCCGATGTAGCGGAAACCCAGGGCCTGGAGGACTTTGCCGGAGGCTGGATTCTCCGCCGCGTGGCCCGCGACCAGGTGATCAACCCCCACCGTCTCGAAGGCGAAGTCGCGGACGGCGCCGGCCGCCTCGCGGGCATAGCCCTTGCCCCAGTGCGCCTCGTCGAAGAAGTAGCCGAGTTCAGCGCCGCCGGCTTTGATGGCGTCGATGTCGGCGCAGCCGATGACCTGGCCGTCCAGCACGCAAGCGAAGCGATAGGCCTGGCCCGCCCGCCACTCCTGGCCATGGACGTCCACCCACTCAGCCATGGCCTCGAGGGTGGCCGGCCAGGGCGCGAGCCGCAGCATTCGAGTGACGTTCCAGTTCGACTGGATTTCCACCAGCCGCTGCGCGTCGGCCGGCTCGAACGGCCGAAGGCTCAGGCGAGCGGTGGCGAGGCGGAAGCTACGCTCGATCATCAGGCCGTCTGCTTGGCCTGCTCGCGGGCGGCGGCCTGTTGTTCGGCGATGGCTTGCCGGGTCTCGTCGATCAACCGCGCGGCGATGGGATCGGTCTGGATCGAGCTCCAATAGGCCGCGAGCTTGGGCAGGTTCTCCAACGGATCAGGCGTGCCGAACAGGTTCGGGATCCATTCGCTGGCGAGGACCAGTTGCGGCGCGATGGCCCCGTCCGCTTGGGTGAGGCTCGATCCCACGGCGTAGCCGTCCGACCCGATAAAGGCTTCGAGATAGGCCAGGGCCTCGGCCACCTTGCCCGAGGCGTGGTGGATGGCCTGGGTTTCCCAATGACGACGCGAGCGGCCGGCGAAGTTGAACAGCGGGACCATCGCCATCACCACGTAGAAGTCGCAGATACGCGACAGCAGCCGCATCCGCGCCCGTTCCCACGGATCGTCAGGCCGTAGCGAAGGCGTCGGATAGGCGTCTTCGAGGTACTCGCAGATCACCTCGGATTCGGGCAGCACGCGGCCGTCGTCGAGCACCAAGGCCGGCACGCGGCCGATCGGATTGACGTTCAGATATTCGGCCTTGGATTCAGCCGTGGCCCCAAAGCCGGGCGGCCGGATCACCTCGACCTCGATGCCCTTGGCGTAGAGCAACAGACGCACGCGCGTGGGGAAGGGCGAGTCGTAGGTCTGGAACAGCTTCACTGGTTCGTCCTCCCAAAATGAATTGGTCGGTGACAGCTTGGCAGGCGTTGGGTAATCCGCAAGTCAGGAGGCCCCAATGAACACCGAAGACGTCCTCGAAGAATTCCGCGCCTCGGGCGCCCTGCGCGAAGGCCACTTCGTGCTGTCCAGCGGGCTGCACTCCGGCACCTTCCTGCAGAAGAACCTGGTCTTCCAGTATCCGGAGCGCACCGAGCGGCTCTGCAAGGCGCTGGCGGCCAAGATCGTCGAGGCGGTGGGCGAGGTCGATCTCTGCATCTCCCCGGCGGTCGGCGGCATCATCCCCGGCTATGAGACCGCCCGTCACCTGGGCGTACCCTCGATGTACGTCGAGCGCGAAGACGGTTCGTTCAAGCTGCGCCGCGCTTTCTCGATCCCGCCGGGCGCGCGGATCGCCATGGTCGAGGACATCGTCTCCACCGGCCTGTCGTCGCGTGAATGCGTCGAGGCGATCAAGGCGGCCGGCGGCAATGTCGTGGTCGCGGCCTGCATCGTGGACCGCTCCGGCGGCCGGGCCGACCCTGGCGCGCCGTTCGTGGCCCTGGCCCGCCTGGACGTGCCGGCCTATCCCGCCGACCAGCTTCCGCCCGAACTGGCTGCGATTCCGATCGAGGATCCCGGCAGCCGTCGCCTGCACGGGTGATTTCCAGGCCGCTCGCGCCTATTTCCAGGTCAGCCCGCCATCGCGGCTATAGTGGAGTAACCAGATGAGCCGACTGCGCCTAGGGGTGAATATCGACCACGTGGCGACCATCCGGAACGCCCGGGGCGGGAGCTATCCCGATCCGGTCCGGGCCGCTGAACTGGCCATCGCGGCCGGCGCCGACGGCATCACCGCCCATCTGCGCGAAGATCGCCGCCATATCTCCGACGCCGATATCGAGGCCCTGGCCGTCATCACCCGCAAGCGCGGCCGGCCGCTGAACTTCGAGATGGCGGTGACGGCCGAGATGGAGGCCATCGCGCTGGCTCACCTGCCGCACGCCGCCTGCCTGGTGCCCGAACGGCGCGAGGAACGCACGACCGAGGGCGGCCTCGACGTCGCCGGCGGCCACAATCACATCGCCCCGGTGGTCCGCAAGCTGGTGGACGCCGGTGTCCGGGTCTCCTGCTTCATCGACGCCGATCCGGCCCAGGCCGCCGCGTCCCACGCGATGGGCGCTCAGGTAGTGGAACTGCATACCGGCGCCTATTGCGACGCCGTGCGTGAAGGCTCGGCCGAGGCGGGGCGGCTGCTGGCCAATCTGCGGGCCACCGCCGTCGAAGCCGCGCGGCTGGGCCTTGAAGTTCACGCGGGCCACGGGATCGACTATGAGACGGTCAAGGCGGTCGCGGAGATCCCCGAACTGGCCGAACTGAACATCGGTCACTTCCTGATCGGCGAGGCGATCTTTGTCGGCCTGACGCCGGCCATCCAGCGGATGCGCAGCCTGATGGACCAGGCCCGGATCGGGAGAGCGGCTTGATCATCGGGATCGGTTCGGACCTCTCCGACATCCGGCGGATCGCCGATACGCTGACGCGGTTTGGCGAGCGTTTCACCAACCGCATCTTCACCGAGATCGAACGCACCCGATCTGAACGCAAGCCAGATCGCGCCTCCAGCTACGCCAAGCGGTTCGCGGCCAAGGAGGCCTGCGCCAAGGCGCTGGGCACGGGCATGCGGGCCGGGGTCTTCTGGCGCGACATGGGCGTCGTCAACATGCGCTCGGGTCAGCCGACCATGGCGCTGACCGGCGGGGCGTTGAAGCGGTTGGAAGCCATGACGCCGGCGGGCCACAAGGCGGTTATCCACCTGTCGCTGACCGACGACCATCCCTACGCCCAGGCCTTCGTGATCATCGAGGCGCTGCCGGAGTAGGGGCCTAGGCTGGGGCGAAGCGCCGTTCCAGGGCCGGCCAAAAGATGTTGATGGCCAGGCCGCTCATCACCAGGCCGGCGGCCAGCAGTTTCCAGGGCGGCAGGCTTTCGCCCAGCCAGATCGCCGAGGCGCCCATGCCGAACACCGGCACCAGCATCGCCATGGGGGTGATCACGGCGGCGGGATGGCGCGACAGCAGCCAGCCCCAGGCGGCGTACCCGAACAGCGTATTGCCCACCGACTGCCAGAGCACGGCGGCCCAGGTGGCGGTGTCGGCGGTGCGGACGCCCTGGATCATCGCCTGCGGTCCCTCGAAAATCAGCGCCAGAACCAGCAGCGGCGGGACCGAGAACAGGCTGGCCCAAACCACATAGGCCAGCATGTTGACCTTGCCGGCCGCCTTGGAGAAGGCGTTGCCGCCGGCCCAGCTCGCCGCGGCGATCAGCACCAGGATCAGGCCGAGCGGCGTCACCGAGGCGTCGGTGTGGGCGACAATCACCACCAGACCGATCGCGGCCAGGGCCAGAGCGACCAACTGGAAGCTGCGGATGCTTTCCTTGGCCAGCCACATGGCCAGGCCGATGGTGAAGAACACCTGGGTCTGCACCACCAGCGAGGCCAGGCCCGGCGAAATGAATTCGCTCATCGCGATGTAGAGCAGACCGAACTGGCCGGCCCCGATCAGCACGCCGTAGGCCGCCAGGTTGCGCCAGGGCACGTCGGGCTTCTTCAGGAAGAACACCGCCGGCAGCAGGGCGAAGGTGAACCGCAGCGCCGCGAAGGTCAGCGGCGGCAGATGATCAAGCCCGATCCGGATGACCACGAAGTTGGTGCCCCAAACGGCGACCACCGCCAAGGCGAGGAGGACGTGAAGCCAGGGAAGGGCGGATCGATTCATGGCGTCACCTCATAGACCCTGTAACCTGCGCGGCAATCGCGCGGACGGTCGCGGCGTGGTTTTTGCGCTCGGACCGCGCCTGCGCCTTTACAGCGCGTGACACAGAGTTCACGGGCGGCGCGCTTGCTCCCGGCGTATGCAGCGTCTAGCTAGGCAAACTGTCCGTCATTTTCGGATAAATCGCAGGACCCCTTGATGACCGACAGCGCAAAGACCTCGGCTGCTCCGGATAAATCCGGCGCCATGAACGAGTTCGTGGAGATCGTGAAAACGGTCGCCTACGCCCTGCTTATCGCGCTGTTCCTGCGCGTGCTGTTCTTCCAGCCCTTCACCATTCCGTCGGCTTCGATGGAGCCGACGCTGCAGGAGGGGGACTACATCATTGTCTCGAAATACACCTATGGCTACTCGCGTCACTCCATCCCGTTCAGCCCGCCGCTCTTCGAGGGCCGGATCATGGAACGCATCCCCAACCGCGGCGATATCATCGTCTTCAAGCTGCCGCGCGATGGCCACACCGACTACATCAAGCGTCTGATCGGCCTGCCTGGCGACCGCGTGCAAATGCGCGAAGGTCGGCTGTGGATCAACGACAAGGAAATCCCGCACCAGGCGCTGCCGCCGGTGATGATCGATTCGGGCTATGGCTTCACGCGCAACGTCCAGCGCTACAAGGAAACCTTCCCGAACGGCCGCCAGTTCGTGACCTATGACTATGGGACCGATGGCGACGTGGACAACACCCAGACCTTCATCGTCCCCGAAGGTCACTACTTCTTCATGGGCGACAACCGTGACAACTCGCTCGATAGCCGCGTGTCGCCCGCCGAGAACGGCGTGGGCTTCGTGCCGGCCGAGAATCTGGTCGGCAAGGCGCAGATCATCCTGTTGTCGTGGAACCCGGGCGCCTCGCTCTTCAAACCCTGGACCTGGGTGCTCAACGCCCGGCCCGAGCGGTTCTTCACCGTCCTTCAATGAACAAGCGCGAAGCAGCGGTCGCCGAGCTTGAGGGCCGGATCGGCCACACCTTTCATGACCGCGAGCTTCTGGAGCGAACCCTGACCCACGCCAGCGTGGGTGACGGGGCGTTGAAGGTCCGGCACTACGAGCGGCTTGAGTTCCTGGGTGACCGGGTGCTCAACCTGCTCGCGGCCGAGCGGCTGATGGCGCTCAATCCAGACGCGCGCGAAGGCGAGATGAGCCGGTTGATGTCGGGCCTGGTCAACTATCACGCCTGCGCCCGTGTCGCGCGGCGGATCGGCTTGCCGAACGCCCTGCGCATGGCGGCCAGCGCCACCAAGATCGGCGCCCGCGACAAGGACACGGTCCTGGGCGACGCCTGCGAGGCCCTGATCGGCGCGCTCTATATCGACGATGGACTAGAAGCCGCCCGCGCCTTTTTCCTGGAGTTCTGGACCGAAGAGTTCGCCGCGCTGGACGAGCCGCGGATCAAGGACCCCAAGACCCAATTGCAGGAATGGGCGCAAGGACGTGGTATGGCTCTTCCGGCCTACAAGGTCGTGGGCCGCGAAGGTCCCGATCATGCGCCGTCGTTCACCGTCTCGGTGACCGTCGGCGACTACGAGCCCGAACTTGCCCAGGGGCCGTCCCGCCAAGAGGCGGAGAAGGCCGCGGCCATGATAATGCTGTTGAAACGAGAAGGACCTCTATGACCACCCGCGCCGGCTTCGCCGCGATCATCGGAGCCCCGAATGCGGGGAAGTCGACCCTGACCAACCGTCTGGTGGGGGCCAAGGTCTCCATCGTGACCCAGAAGGTCCAGACCACCCGCTTCCCGGTGCGGGGCGTCGCCATGGCCGGCGAGGCCCAGATCATCCTCGTCGACACCCCCGGCATCTTCGCGCCGCGCCGTCGTCTGGACCGCGCCATGGTTCGGTCGGCCTGGGGTGGGGCTGAAGAGGCCGACACCATCGTCCATCTGGTCGATTCCGTGGCCGAACTGGCCGCCGCCGAACCGGGTGCGAAATCGGCCGACAAGCGCTCGGCCATCGACGTCGTCTCGATCGTCGAGGGCCTGCAGCGGTCCGGCAAAAAGGCGATCCTGGCGCTCAACAAGATCGACGGCATGCGCCGCGACACCTTGCTGGCGCTGGCTCAGCGCCTGTTCGAGACCGGCGTCTATTCCGAAGTGTTCATGATCTCGGCCGCCGACGGCCAGGGCGTGGACGACCTGAAGGCCCGTTTGGCCGAGCTGATGCCGGAGAGCCCTTGGCTCTATCCGGAGGAGCAGACCGCCGACCTGCCGGCCCGCCTGCTGGCCGCCGAGCTCACGCGCGAGAAGCTGTTCCTGCGGGTCCATGAGGAACTGCCTTATGCGGCGGCTGTCGAGACGACGGCCTTCGAGGAACGCAAGGACGGCTCGGTGCGCATCGAGCAGACGATCTATGTCGAGCGTGAGAGCCAGCGCCCGATCATCCTGGGCAAGAACGGCCAGACCCTGAAGTGGATCGGCCAGAAGTCCCGCGAAGAACTGACCGAACTGCTCGATCGCCCGGTCCACCTGTTCCTGCACGTGAAGGTCGACGAGCGCTGGGCGGACAAGCGCGAGTTCTACGGCGACGTGGGCCTGGATTTCGACGTCTAAGCCCATAGGTAGGCGATATGATCGACCTGGACGCCTACTTCGCCTGCATCGGCTATGACGGGCCGCGCACGGCGACCTTGGAAACCCTGCGGGCGCTGCATGTCCTGCATCCGGCTGCCATCCCGTTCGAGGCGATCGACGTGCTGCGGGACCGAGGGATCGACCTCGATCCGGTGGTGGTCGACGCCAAGCTGATCGGGGCCGGGCGCGGCGGTTACTGCTATGAGCAGAACGGCCTGTTCAAGCGCGTCCTGACGGCGCTGGGCTTTGAGGTCGAAGGCCTGATCGCGCGGGTTCAATGGGCGCTGCCGCCGGAGAGCCCGCCGCGGGCTCGCACCCATATGGGCCTCTGGGTCACCATCGACGACGAGCCCTGGTACGCCGATGTCGGCTTTGGCGGCCTGGTCCTCACCGCGCCGCTGAAGTTCGGGATCATCGAGCCGCAGCCGACGCCGCATGAGACCTTTCGGATGGTTCCCGAGGGCGAGGACATTGCGCTCCAGGCCCTGATCGGCGACGTCTGGACGCCGGTCTATCAACTATCCCGCGAGGTTCAGTTGGACGTCGACTACGACCTGCCCAACTGGTTTACCGCTACCCATCCGAGCTCGCACTTTCGGCACGACCTGATGGTCGCCCGGACCACGCCGCAGGCTCGTTACAATCTGCTCCATAACCGCCTGACCATTCGGCAGACGGACGGGACGGTGGAGCGGCGGATGCTGACCGCCGATGAGATCGGCGGGGTGCTCACCGAGACTTTCGGCCTGGCGGTCCAACCCGATTGGACACCGCTAATTCGAGCGCGCCGTGGCGGCGGGCGGTTGATGAAAGCCTCGTCTCATGGAGTTTGAGGACGACGCCTATGTGCTGTCGGCCCGGGTCCACGGGGAAACCGGGGCGATCGTCGAACTGCTGACCGCCCATCACGGCAAGTACGCCGCTCATGTGGCGGGCGGCGCGTCGCGGCGGATGAAGCCGTTCCTTCAGGCCGGCGCGCGCATCATCCTCCAATACCGCTCCAGGGTGTCCGACCAACTGGGATCGGCGACGCTGGAGCCGGTCGGCGAGGGACCGGCGGCCCTGTTCGACGATCCCATGGCGCTGGCTGGCCTGTCGGCCGCCGCCGCCGTCGCCGCCGCCGCCTTGCCGGAGCGCGAGCCGCATCCGGGCGCGTTCCTGGCTTTCGAAGCCCTGACCTCGGTCCTGGCCATGCCCGATATCTGGCCCGCGGTGTTCGTGCGGTTCGAGGCAGGCTTGTTGGAAGACCTGGGTTTTGGGCTCGACCTCTCCAAGTGCGCGGCCACCGGCTCGCCCGACGATCTCATCTATGTCAGCCCCCGCACAGGGCGAGCTGTCAGCCGTACTGCGGGCGAGCCCTACAAGGACCGGTTGCTGGCCTTGCCGCCGTTCATGCTGTCGTCGCAGGGCGGGCTGTCGCCGGGCGACGTTCGCGCCGGCCTCGACCTTACCGCGCACTTCCTGGAGTTGTTCGTGTTCGGCCCGCTGAACCGTCCGTTGCCGCCGGCGCGGGTTTGGCTGGTGGACCGGCTGACCGACGCCCAGAGGCTCTAAGCGGCCGTCCTAAAGTCCCGGTTCGTCAGGCGGCGGCTCGCCAGCGGGCTGGGGGTGTAGCTGCAGCCACTCCATGAACAGCACGTAGCCGACCGCCAGCACCACCGGGCCGACGAACAGGCCGACCAGGCCGTCGGCGATCAGGCCGCCGATCACCCCGATCAGAATGACCGGCATCGGCACCTCCAGCCCACGGCCGAGCATCAGCGGCTTGAGGGCGTTGTCGCTGAGCCCCGCCAGCAGGGTCCAGATCAGGAAGATGACCGCCGGAACTGTCGGCTCGGTCATGAAGACATAGATGATGACCGGGACGGTCAGCAGCGTCGCCGGCACCTGGACGATGCCCAGGAACAGGGCCACCAACATCAATAGGCCGGCCGCCGGGATCCCAATGGCGAAGAAGCCGACGCCGAGCAGCACCGATTGAATCGCGGCCACCCCGACGACGCCGATAGCCACGCCGCGAACCGTGGCGGCGGTCAGGGCCGTCAGCCTTGGCCCGCGCCCCCGGTTGCCGGTCATGAACTCAATCAGATACTCGGCGAAGTTGGCGGCTCCCTTGCCATAGGCGAGCAGCACCGCGGCGATCGCGAAGGAAATCACGAACGACACCTCGCCCACCGCCAGACGGCCGGCGAAGGAGGCGAGCCAGGCCGCGGGGCGGCTCAGCTTGCCGCCGTACTTGGCGAGGGCGCTCGGGGCGTCGGTGACCACCAGCACCCAGGTCTCGGTCAGCGCCGGGCCGACCACCGGCACGTCGCTGAGCCGAGCGGGCGGCGGCGGGATAACCAGGCTGTGATTCTCCAGCCCCGAGATCAACCAATGTGCTGAGGACGCCAGCGACGCGGCCAGGACGACCGTCGGCACCAGGATGACGGTGACCCCGATGACGCCGATCAGAATCGCTGACCAACGGTTGCCGACCCGACCCGCCACCCGCACATGCAGCGGGTGCAGCATCACCGCCAGCACCATCGACCAGAGCAGTATGCCGGCGAACGGAAGCACGATCCGGGCGCAGGCGTAGATCAGCAGGCCGAGCAGCCCGATCTGGATAACAGTGTCGAGCATCTTCGAACGCGAAGGCGGATCGGCGGGATTTGGCGCGGGCGGGTCCATATGCGTGTCCCTCGCGGGCAGCCTACGGCGCTTTGACTTCGCCAGATAGCTGGCTCCGTGGCGTCGCTATGGGCCACGGACGATTTTTCCTGCGGCCGGCGGAGCGCAGTTGCGCCCGGCGCATCAAGAGTCCATGCGTCGCGGCGACTTCCGCAGCGGCGCCCGCTAGAAGTGGACTGAACTCCGAGTTTGATTCGACATGACCAAGCACATCACCCCGCCGGGTAGCGGCGACGGCGACCGCATTATCGACGAACCGCTGACCGAGGCCCTGTCTCGGCGCTACCTCGCCTATGCGTTGTCCACCATCACCGGCCGCGCCCTGCCGGACGTCCGCGACGGGATGAAGCCCGTTCACCGGCGGCTGATGTACGCCATGCGCCAACTGCGGATGGACCCGAACAGCTCGGCCAAGAAATGCGCCCGCGTGGTCGGCGACGTGATCGGTAAGTATCACCCGCACGGCGACGTGGCGGTCTATGAGGCCTTGGTGCGTTTGGCTCAGGATTTCGCCCAGCGCTATCCGCTGATCGACGGTCAGGGGAACTTCGGCAATATCGACGGCGATAACGCCGCGGCCATGCGATACACCGAGTGCAAGCTCACCGTCGCCGCCCAGCTGTTGCTCGACGGGATCGACGAGAACGCGGTCGATTTTCGCGCGACCTATGACGGCGAAGACGAAGAGCCGGTGGTGTTGCCGGCTGGCTTCCCCAACCTGCTCGCCAACGGTTCCAGCGGCATCGCCGTGGGCATGGCGACCTCGATCCCGCCGCACAACGCCGCCGAGCTGATCGACGCCTGCCTGGTGCTGCTGGAGGACTCGAACGCCGACACCGCGCGGCTGATGGAGCACGTCCAGGGGCCTGACTTCCCGACCGGCGGCGTCATCGTCGAGCCGCGCGAGAGCATGCTGGAAACCTACGCCACCGGGCGTGGGGGCGTCCGGGTCCGGGCGCTGTGGTCGAAGGAAGAGACCGGCCGCGGAACCTACCAGATCGTCATCACCGAGATCCCATATCAGGTGAAGAAGGCCGATCTGGTCGAGCAACTGGCCGACCTGATCGAGAACAAGAAGGCGCCGCTGCTAGGCGACGTGCGCGACGAGAGCGCCGAGGACGTGCGCCTGGTCATCGAGCCCAAGAACCGCAACGTCGAACCCGAAGTGCTGATGGAGAGCCTGTTCAAGCTCTCGGCGCTGGAGACGCGCTTCCCGGTCAATATGAACGTGCTGGACGCCCGTGGTTCGCCGGGCGTCATGGGGCTGCGCCAGGCGCTGCGCGCCTTCCTCGATCACCGCCGCGAAGTGCTGGTCCGCCGGGCCCGCTTCCGTCTGGATAAGATCGAGGCCCGTCTGCACATCCTGGACGGCTTGGTCATCGCCTTCCTCAATCTGGACGAGGTGATCCGTATCGTCCGGTACGAGGACGATCCCAAGGCCAAGTTGATCGAGGCTTTCGAGCTTTCCGACATCCAGGCCGACGCCATCCTCAACACCCGGCTGCGCCAACTGGCCAAGCTGGAGGAGATGGAGCTCCGCCGCGAGCATGCCGAACTGGCGCAAGAGCGCGACGGCCTGCTGAAGATGCTGGCCTCGGAACCTGCCCAGTGGAAGCTGGTCGGCGTGGGGCTCAAGGACGTGCGCGCGATCCTTGGCCCCGACACCAAGCTCGGCAAGCGCCGCTCGATCTTCGACACCGCGCCGGTGGTCGACGCCGACGCCGCCATCGAGGCGATGATCGTGCGCGAGCCGATCACGGTCATCCTGTCCGAACGCGGCTGGATCCGCGCCGCCAAGGGCAAGGTGGAAGACCCCTCGGAACTGAAGTTCAAGGAGGGCGACAAGCTCGGCCTCATCGTTCCGGCCGAAACCACCGACAAGCTGCTGATCTTCGCCTCCGACGGCCGGTTCTTCACCATCGGCTGCGACAAGCTTCCTGGCGCGCGCGGTCACGGCGAGCCGCTGCGGCTGATGCTCGACCTCGACGACAAGACCGACATCATCGACATGTTCCCGCACAAGCCGGGGACCAAGCGCGTCATCGCGTCCAAGGAAGGCTACGGCTTCATCCTGCCGGAGGAGGAGGCGATCAGCTTCCGCCGCGCCGGCAAGCAGGTGCTGAACGCCGGCGCCAAGGGCGCGGCCTTCGCGATGCCGCTGACCGGCGATCACCTGGGCGTGGTCGGCGACAACGGCAAACTTCTGATTTTTTCTCTCGCCGAGTTGCCGGAAATGCCGCGTGGCAAGGGCGTCAAACTGCAGAGCTACCGCGAAGGCGGTCTGCGTGACGCCGTCGTCTTCAAGGCCGAAGAGGGCGCGACCTGGATCGATGCTGCCGGACGCACCCGGGTCTGGGGCGAATGGCGCGACTGGCTGGCCAAACGCGCCGCGGCCGGCAAGCTGGCGCCCAAGGGTTTCCCGACCAGCAAGCGTTTCAAGCCTAAGTAGTCGTCATCGCGCCTTGCGGGCGCCCGGCACACGGTTAAGCTCCACCCAACAACGAATTGGGGGGAAGCGTATGACGCGCAGAATGCATCTGCTTGCGAGCACCTTGGCGGCCGTATCGATCGGCTTGGCGACGGCGCCGGCCGCGCACGCCCAGGCCAGGGCCGCGACACTGGCGCCTGCCGCCAGTCCGGAGGCGGTCGGCTTCGACAGCCAGCGCCTGAAACGCCTGGACGCCGCCATGGCCCAGGCGGTGGCCGACGGCCGGGTCGCGGGGATGACCACGCTGCTGGCGCGGCATGGCAAGGTCGTGGCCTTCAACACCTACGGCAAGGCCAGTCTGGAAACCGGCCAGCCGATGCCCAAAGACGAGATCTTCCGCATCTATTCGATGACCAAGCCGATCACCGGCGTGGCCATGATGATCCTGTTCGAAGAGGGCAGGTGGAATCTGGACGATCCGGTCACCAAGTTCATCCCGGAATTCAAGGACCTGAAGGTCTGGAAGGGTGTCGACGCCAAGGGACAGCCGATCCTCGAGCCCGTTCGTCGCCCGCCGACCATGCGCGAACTGATGAGCCACACGGCCGGCTTCGGCTATGGCCTGGGCGACAAGCATCCGGTCGACAAGATGTTCCGCGAGCAGCGGGTATTGGGCTCGAGCAGCCTTCAGGAGATGACCACCAAGGTCGCCGGCATTCCGCTGATTTATCAGCCGGGAGAGCAGTGGAGCTACTCGGTCGCTGTCGATCTGCAGGGTCACATCGTCGAGAAGCTGTCGGGCCAGACCCTGGGGCAGTTCTTCGAAAGCCGGATTTTCAAGCCGCTGAAGATGACCGACACCGCCTTCAGCACCGGCCAGGCCAAGGCCTCCCGGCTGGCGGCGGTCTATATCGGCAACCAGGAGACCGGGAAGATCGAGGAGGCCAAGACCCTGTTCGGGTCTCCGGTCCCGACCTTCGACAGCCAGCCCGGCCTGGAGTCCGGGGGCGGGGGCTTGGTCTCGACCACCGCCGATTACGCCCGGTTCGCCCAGATGATCGTTAATGGCGGGGAACTGGACGGCGCGCGCATCCTGGCGCCCGCCACCGTCGAATTGATGGGAACCAACGTCATTCCCGAGGCCGCGTTGGTGTCGTCGAACGGCTCGGTGAGCAACAGCTTCAACCAGCACGTCGGCTTTGGCCTCGACTTCATGGTGGTCAACGACCCGCGCAAGGCCGGGACGCTGGAAGGCAAGGGCACGATGAGCTGGGGCGGAGCGGCCGGCACCTGGTTCTGGGCCGATCCCACCAACGACGTGGTCTTCGTCGGCATGATCCAACGCTATGGCGGAACCGGCGGCGCCGATCTCGGCGATCTGAGCCGGACGCTGGTCTATCAGGCGCTGACCGATCCGGCGAAGTAACTCAACAGTACGTCATGGCCGGGCTTGTCCCGGCCACCCAAGATCACGGGAGAAGCAAGGCTGGGAACAGGTCGTCCCAATCAGGATTTTCACGCTCGATGAGGTTGATCTTCCACTGACGCGGATACTTCTTCAGTGATTTTTCGCGTTGGATCGCGGTCACGATGCCTTCGTGACGTTCGAACCAGACTAGGCGTGTCACCCCATAGCGCTTCGTAAAGCCCGCTCTGAGGCCCTGACGGTGTTCGTTGATGCGTTGGATGAACGCTCCGGTCACGCCGATGTAGAGCGTGCCGTACGTTCGGCTGGCCATCATGTAGACCGCAGTGTCGGAATGAATGGGCCCCATGCTGAAGCTTGCCGACGATGGGTGGCCGGGACAAGCCCGGCCATGACGTGATTTGTAGCGGTATTGGACGTAACGGACCGCCCAGCCTTGACTTTCCGGCCCCCGCATGCGGTCTTCCGCGCCTCATTTTCAGCCGTTTGCGACTCCAAAATGCACGCCTACCGCAGCCATACCGCGGGCGCTCTTCGCGCCGCCGACACGGGTAAGACCGTCCGACTTTCGGGGTGGATTCACCGTAAGCGTGACCACGGCGGGTTGGTCTTCATCGACCTGCGCGACCACTACGGCCTGACCCAGCTGGTGATCAGCCCGGAAACCCCTGGCTTTGCGACCGTCGAGCGCCTGCGCGCCGAGAGCGTGATCCGCATCGACGGCGACGTCGTGGCTCGTTCGCCCGAGACCGTGAACGCCAACCTGCCGACCGGCGAGGTCGAGGTGCGCGTGCGGACCGTCGAAGTGCTGTCGGAAGCCGCCGAGCTGCCGCTGCCGGTCTTCGGCGAGCCGGAGTACCCGGAAGAGCTGCGGCTGAAGCACCGCTATCTCGACCTGCGCCGCGAGACCCTGCACAAGAACATCGTGCTGCGTTCGAAGGTCATCCATTCGATCCGCAACCGCATGATCGCCCAGGACTTCCTGGAGTATCAGACGCCGATCCTGACGGCCTCGTCGCCGGAAGGCGCGCGCGACTTC
>JBEBYB010000052.1:0-15598 GCA_040391295.1 Phenylobacterium sp.
CTGGTGGAGCGCAGGTGGTCGGCGATCACCCGGTGCGAGGGGCCGTTGGAGCCGCCGCCGACCAGTTGCTTCGACGCCGCGATCAGTGTGCGAAACAGGTCGATGTCATAGTTGTCGTGGACGCCCTGCAGGACCGCCGCGACGCGCTCCAGGCCCATGCCGGTGTCGATCTGCGGCTTGGGCAGGTCGCGGCGCGTGCCATCGGCGAACTGCTCGAACTGCATGAAGACCAGGTTCCAGATCTCCACGAACCGGTCGCCGTCCTCGTCCGGGCTGCCGGGAGGGCCGCCGGCGATGTGCGGGCCGTGATCGTAGAAGATCTCCGAGCACGGGCCGCAGGGGCCGGTGTCGCCCATCGACCAGAAATTGTCGTTGGTGGAGATGCGGATGATCTTCTCGTCGGGCAGGCCGGCGATCTTCTTCCACAGCTCGGCGGCTTCATCGTCGGTGTGATAGACGGTGACGCACAGCTTCTCGGCCGGGATCTTGAATTCCTTGGTCAGCAGGGTCCAGGCGTGCTCGATCGCGCCGGCCTTGAAGTAGTCGCCGAACGAGAAATTCCCCAGCATCTCGAAGAAGGTGTGGTGGCGGGCGGTGTAGCCGACATTGTCCAGGTCGTTGTGCTTGCCGCCGGCGCGCACGGACTTCTGCGACGAGGCCGCGCGCGGCGCGGGCGGCGTCTCGGCCCCGGTGAAGTAGTTCTTGAACGGCACCATGCCCGCATTGACGAACAGCAGGGTCGGGTCGTTCTGCGGGACAAGCGGAGCCGACGGAATGATCAGGTGATCATTCTTCTCGAAGTAGCCCAGGAAGGCGCTGCGGATTTCGTTAAGGCTCTGCATGACTCGTCGGACGATCTAAAACAGGAAAACCAGATATGGGGTGACGCTCGCCGCGCCGCCCCCGCGCGCGACCGTTTACGAATTTTGGCAGCGCCCGCAAAGGAAAAGGACGCCTGGACGGGCTGCGTCCAAGCGTCCTCACGCAGTGCGGAACAGTCGCGCGGGGGTCTCAGCCCTCGAAGCGGACCGAACGTCGGGTTGGGCGCGTCCGGCCTGCAAGGGCCGTGGCGACGTTCCGCGACGCGATCCCTATTCGGCGTCTTTTTCTTCCTCGGCGGTCGGGCCGACCAGGAGTTCTTCCTCGATAGCTTCCTTGGCGCCGCGGACCTGCTTCTCGATCTGCGCGGCGATGTCGGGGTTATTCTTGAGGAATTCCCGAGCGTTGTCGCGGCCTTGACCGATCCGGGTGGAGTTCCAGGAGAACCAGGAACCGGCCTTCTCGACCACGCCGGCCTTGACGCCCAGGTCGATGATCTCGCCCAGCTTGGAGATGCCTTCGCCGTACATGATGTCGAACTCGACCTCGCGGAACGGCGGGGCGACCTTGTTCTTCACGACCTTCACGCGGACATTGTTGCCGACGATCTCGTCGCGGATCTTCACCGAACCGGTCCGGCGAATGTCCAGGCGGACCGAGGCGTAGAACTTCAGCGCATTGCCGCCCGTGGTGGTCTCCGGGCTGCCGTACATCACGCCGATCTTCATCCGAATCTGGTTGATGAAGATGACCAGGGTGCCGGCCTTGGAGATCGAGGCGGTCAGCTTGCGCAGCGCCTGGCTCATCAAGCGGGCCTGGAGGCCCGGCAGGCTGTCGCCCATCTCGCCTTCGATTTCAGCGCGCGGCGTCAGCGCCGCCACCGAGTCAATGACGATCACGTCGACGGCGCCGGAGCGCACCAGGGTGTCGGTGATCTCCAGGGCCTGCTCGCCGGTGTCCGGCTGCGAAACCAGCAGATCGTCCAGGTTCACGCCTAACTTGCGGGCATAGGACGGATCCAGCGCATGCTCGGCGTCCACGAAGGCCGCGGTGCCGCCGTTCTTCTGAACCTCGGCCACCACATGCAGCGCGAGCGTGGTCTTGCCCGAGCTTTCCGGCCCGTAGATCTCCACGACCCGGCCCTTGGGCAGGCCGCCGATGCCCAGCGCGATATCAAGGCCGAGGGAGCCGGTCGAAACCGCCTCGACCTCGATCTTGCTCTTCGAGCCAAGCTTCATCACCGAGCCCTTACCAAAGGCCCGATCGATCTGGGCGAGCGCCGCTTCCAGCGCCCGCGCCTTGTCACCTTCTTCTCGTCCCACGAGTTTCAACGCCGACTGACTCATTGCAAGGCGCTCCTTGTTTCATGATTCCAACCCGACAGTTCGACTCTCGAAAGAGCCGCCGGCCGTCTGAACAAAGGCGTACGCAGTTTGTTCTATGTTCGCAAGATGTTCTTTTGGAGCCAAGCGTGCCGTGCGACCGATTTTGACGCATGCTAAAGACGCACGTGCGACGTCCCGCGACGATCAACCTCTTCCCTATCGCCCCGGGGTGAGGATATCCCATCGGCCTGCGTCTTGAAGACGACGGCCGGCGCTGTACGCGCCGGTGGCCTGGAGGGACTTTCATGAAGACGATCTACAAGGCGCTGGCGACCAGCGCGCTCTGCGCTTCGGCCTGGCTTGCAGCCGGCCCGACCCTGGCGGCGCCGCTGACGCCCGCCGACCGCACCCAGCTGGTCGGCGCAGTCGACGCCTATACGCCGAAGATGAACGACGCGGCGCTGAAGCTCTGGAACTACGCCGAGCTGGGCTATCTCGAAACCAAGAGCACCGCGGTCCTCCAGGACCAACTGAAGGCGGCCGGCTTCACCGTGAAGGCCGGCGTGGCGGGCGAGCCCACCGGCTTCGTCGCCAGCTTCAAGAACGGCGCCGGTCCCGTCATCGCCATCCTGGCCGAGTTCGACGCCCTGCCCGGCCTGAGCCAGGCTGCGGTTCCCACCAAGCAACCGATCCCCGGCCATGACGCCGGCCACGGCTGCGGCCACAACCTGTTCGGCGCGGCCTCGGTCGCCGGCGCCGTGGCGCTGAAGTCCTGGATGATCCAGAACAAGGTCCAGGGCGAAATCCGCGTCTACGGCACCCCCGCCGAAGAAGGCGGCTCGGGCAAGGTCTACATGGTCCGCGACGGCCTGTTCGACGACGTCGACGTCACCCTGCACTGGCACCCGGGCAATGCGAACTCGGCCAACCAGGGCACCTCGATGTCCAACATCAGCGGCAAGTTCCGCTTCTACGGCCAATCCAGCCACGCCTCGGGCGCCCCGTGGGCCGGCCGCTCGGCCCTGGACGGCGTCGAGATCATGAACGTCGCCAACAACTATCTGCGCGAACACATCCCGGACCGGACCCGCATCCACTACGTCGTCACCAGCGGCGGCAAGGCCCCGAACGTGGTCCCGGATTTCGCCGAGGTCTATTACTACGTCCGCAACGCCGACCCGAAGATCGTCGTCGACGTGATGGACCGGGTGAAGCTGGCCGCCAACGGCGCGGCGATGATCACCGGCACCAAGGTCGAGTTCGAACAGACCGGCGGCGTCTACAACCTGCTGCCGAACGACGTGCTGGGTAAGGTCATGTACAACTCGCTGACCCAGGTCGGCGGCGTCACCTGGACGCCGGAAGAAACCAAGTTCGCCCAGGAACTGGCCAAGTCCCTGCCGAACGGCGGCGGCGACCTCTCCTCGGTCGGCAAGATCCAAGCCTACAAGAAAGCCGACACCTCGGGCGACGCCGGCGGCGGCTCCACCGACGTGGCCGACATCAGCTGGGTCACGCCCACGGTCGGCCTCTCGACGGCGACCTTCGTTCCCGGCTCGGCCGGCCATAGCTGGCAGAACGTGGCGGCGGGCGGCATGAGCATCGGCCTGAAGGGCGCGGCCGTCGCGGCCAAGACCCTGTCGATCACCGGAGCTGAACTGTTCTCCAACCCGGACCTGATCACCCAGGCCAAGGCCGAGCTGAAGGAGCGCCAAGGCGCCGACTTCAAGTACAAGGCCATGGTCGGCGACCGTAAGCCGCCGCTCGACTACCGCAAGGCTGGCGGCGCCGAGTAAGGCGACCACCGGGGCGGGACCTGGCCTTGGCGGCCAGGTTCCGCTCACGTCCCGAACAACGGTTTTTCGAGCCCCCGGTATCGCCACCGTCGCCGTCAACCTACAGTGTGGAACGCCCCTTCGCCTGCGTCTTGCTTGCTGAGACGAGCCCGCTGGAGGGCTCGCCCAGTATGCAGAGAGGACGGGGGATAATGTTGACGCGGAAACACGCCATGTCAGGCGCCGCCATGGCGTTGGTCATGATCATGGGGGGCGGCGCGAACGCCGCGACCGTCACGCCGCCGAGCGAGGCCTTCGCCCAGAACCCCGGCAGCGACTACTTCCTGGCCGACTACACCGCCTACGAGGCCTATCTGAAGACCCTGGCCGGGCAGTCCGACCGCATGAAGCTGGTCGATATCGGCAAGTCCGAAGAGGGCCGCAGCCAATGGATGGCGGTGGTCTCCTCTCCCGCCAACCTCGCCAGGCTCGACCATTACAAGGCGATCTCCAAGCGCCTGGCCAAGGCCGAGGGCCTGACCAAGGACGAGGCCGCCAGGCTCGCCGCCGCAGGCAAGGCCGTCGTCTGGATCGACGCTGGACTGCACGCCACTGAAACGGTGACCTCCCAGGGGCAGGTCCAGGTCCTCTACCGCATGCTGACTCAGGACGATCCTGAGACCCTGCGCATGCTGAACGACGTGATCACCCTGTTCGCGCACGACAACCCGGACGGCATGGAGCTGGTGTCCGACTGGTACATGCGCCACGACGATCCGAAGAAGCGCGAGTTCAACTCGATCCCGCGCCTCTATCAAAAGTACATCGGCCACGACAACAACCGCGACAGCTACATGTCGCAGATGGCTGAGACGACCAACGTCAACAAGCAGTTGTTCCGCGAGTGGTATCCGCAGATCATCTTCAACCAGCACCAGACCGGCCCGACGGGCATGGTGGTGTTCGTCCCCCCGTTCCGCGACCCGTTCAACTACAATTACGACCCGCTGGTCATGACCTCGCTGCAGGAAGTCGGCATGGCGATGCATAGCCGGCTGATCGCCGAGGACAAGCCCGGCTCGGGCGCCCGCAGTGCGGCCTCCTACTCCACCTGGCACAACGGGATGGAACGCTCGATCGCCTACTTCCACAACTCGATCGGCCTGCTGACCGAGATCATCGGCGGCCCGACTCCCGAGACCGTGAAGCTGGTGCCGAACCTTCAGTTGCCGAACGGCGACCGGCCGATGCCGATCGGACCGCAGACCTGGCGCCTGTCGCAGACGGTCGAGTACCAGTGGACGATGAACCGCGCGGTCATCGACTACGCCTCGCGCAACCGCGAGCGCCTGCTCTGGAACATCTACAAGATGGGCGCGAACAGCATCGAGCGCGGCTCCAGAGACAGCTGGACCATCACCCCGACCAAGATCGACCTGCTGAACGACGCCGCCAAAAAGGCTAATCCCGCAGGCGAGGACGGCATGACGGCCTCGTTCTTCGGCCGCGCCGGCGCGGTCGATCCGAACCTCTACGGCGTTCTGCGGGCCCCGGAATCGCGCGACCCGCGCGGCTTCATCATCCCGTCGGACCAGGCGGACATGCCGACCGTGACAGCGTTCGTGAACGCGCTGATCAAGACCGGCGTCGACGTCGACAAGGCGACCAAGCCGTTCAAGGTCGGAGCCAAGACCTATCCGGCCGGCTCCTACGTGGTGAAAACCGCCCAGGCCTATCGTCCGCACGTCCTGGACATGTTCGAGCCGCAGGATCACCCGCACGACGTCGAGTATCCTGGCGGCCCGCCGAAGGCGCCTTACGACGTCACCGGCTACACCCTCGCCTACCAGATGGGGATCAAGTTCGACCGCATCGTCGACGGCTTCGAAGCGCCGACCGAGCGCGTGCCTGACCTGATCACGGTTACCCCGGGGTCGGTTAAGGGCTCAGGCAAGGCCGGCTGGCTGATCAGCCACGAGACCAACAAGAGCTTCACCCTGACCAACCGGCTGCTGAAGTCCGGTCAGCCCGTGTTCTGGCTGAAGGACGACGCCAAGGCCGGCCAGGAAAGCTTCGGTCCGGGCGCCATTTGGGTTCCCGCGTCGGCGCAGGCCCAGGCCATCGTCACGGCCGGCGTCAAGGACCTGGGCATCGACGCCCATGCCATCGCCGCCAAGCCGGCCGGCGAGGCCCTGCCGCTGAAGCCGATCCGGGTCGGCCTGGTCGACGTCTACGGCGGCTCGATGCCCTCGGGCTGGAACCGCTGGCTGTTCGAGCGGTTCGAGGCGCCCTTCGAGGTGGTCTATCCGCAACGCCTCGATGCCGGCGACCTGGCCAAGGACTACGACGTCCTGGTCTTCGCCGACGGCGTGATCCCGGCGCCGCAAGGTGGTCCGTTCCGGGCCGGCCGCAGCTACCCGCAGCCGAAGGCCGAGGATATCCCGGCCGAGTTCCGGCCATGGCTGGGCGCGATCACCGACGACAAGACTCTGCCGCAGGTGGCTGAGTTCGCCAGGAACGGCGGCACGGTGATCGCCATCGGCTCCTCGGCGCGCCTGGCCACCGCCCTCGGCGCTCCCGTCGAGGTGGCGGTCGCCAAGAAGACCGGCGACAAACTGACGACGCTCACGACCAGGGAGTTCTATATTCCGGGTTCGGTGCTGCGCGCCAAGGTCGATAACCGCCAACCGCTGGCCTACGGCATGCCGCAGGACGTGGACGTGTTCTTCGACCGCAGCCCGACTTTCAACCTCAAGGCCTCCGCGCCGCGCGTGGCCAAGGTGTCGTGGTTCGACACCGCGACCCCGCTGCGCAGCGGCTGGGCCGTCGGCCAGGAGAAGCTGAAGGGCTCGACCGCCGTGCTTGATATCGACTTCGGCAAGGGCAAGCTGTTCGTGATGGGCCCGGAAGTGACCCAGCGCGCCCAGTCGTATGGGACCTTCAAGTTCCTGTTCAACGGCCTGCTCTACGGACCGGCCGTCGCCGCCCAGCGCTAACCGGCTGAGGCCGGCGTCTTCCAGACGCAGATCCCTAGGTTCGCGCCGGCCTTCAGCAGACCTTCGGCCTGCGCCTTGGGGACCGCGCGCGAGCGGCCGTCAGTGCAGACCGCGGTCAGCGCCGAGTGTCCGGCGACGTCGAGCAACAGCTGGTCCCAATGGCGGTACTGCACGTCATGCCCCTCGCCCGGATAGACGCGCATCTGCGCCAGGTTCGGGAAGTGGTCGCGCCAGTATTCGGCGCTGGCCATGGTCACCAGCGGGTCGGCCGCGCCCTGGTAGATGAAGGCCGGCGCCTTCACGGCCGACAGGTCGGCGTGCGGCCCGCAGTAGCGCAGCATCTCGGCGACCTCGGGGGCCGGATCGCCCATCTGGCCGCGCACGAAGAACGCCCGCGCGCCCTCTTCATAGGCGCGGTCGGCGAAGCCGGGAATTTGATGCGTCGGGCTGTTCTTGCCGAACCCCCACCAGGTGCGGGGGTTCTGAACCTGGGACTTCACGATCCCGGTCAGTTGCTCGGCTCCCAGCTTGCAGAGCCCTTCGCCGGCCGGTTGCTGGGTGGCGGCGGCCAACATGTGCACCGAGATCAACCGTTCAGGCATGGCGGCGGCGATCTGGGCCATGTAAGGGCCGCCGCCGGAGATCGCGACGCCCGCGAAACGCTCGACGCCAAGGTGATCCAGAACGGCGCGCACCTCGGCGACATAGTCGCCATAGCCCCAGCCGGGCGTGATCGGGGTGTCGCCAAAGCCGTTGCGCTCGACAGTGATGAACCGCAGCTTGAGCTGCTGGCGCATCGACTTGAGGAACTCAGTCATGCCGAAAGCCCGGGCGCTGGTCCCGGTGCCGCCGATGAACAGCACCGGGCGGAAGCCGGCCTCGCCGGTGTCGACATAGTGGACTGTCCGGCCATCGGCGGTGGTCAGCGACTGCACGGCGGGGCCAAGGTCGTCAAAGGCGGTGGGCAGGTCGGCGACCTTGGGGACAGTCGGAGGTTCGGCATGGGCGACGCCCGCCAAAAGGACCGCAGCAAGAGCCAGGCTCAGAATCTTCAACGACGTTTCTCCCCGATCTTTCCCGTCAGTTGACGCAGTTCGACGCGGTTTTCCAGGGGAGATCAGGGCACCGCTACGGCGCCCTGCGACTAGCCGCTCATGCCGCGCAGGAAGGCGACCGTCTCCACGGCCGCATAGACCATCGCCCCGATCACGATCATGTCGAAGGCGCGCCTCACCCACAGCAGGGCGAGGCTGCGCCGCGGCGGCGCAATGGCTGTTTGAGCGAACGTGAACCGCATCTTGTCCTCCGCTGGGACGGTCTGACTTCTCTTGCGGCGTCACCCGCAAAAGCCAAGCCAGTCGTTCAGCGAAGCGGCGTCAGGACGCCAGTATCGACCAACACCAAAGCACAGCGCCCGCGAGCAGCAGCGTCCAGATGAAGACTCGGACGGCCACCCAACCATTGATAGGCGGCTTGCGAGGCGCGGGGTCCCTGATCTGGATAGAGAAGCGCGACATGCGCACACGAATAACGACGTTCTATCAAATATCCGTAAACGGGCTTGGTTAGTTTCGCAGGCGGCGGCACAAGGACGTCCGTCCAAGGCCTATCCCCGGAGACCGCATGCACACCGGTTCCTGCCATTGCCGCGCCGTCCGCTTCGAGATCGAAGGCGAGCTGGCGCCGATCCAGGTGTGCCATTGCGGGGATTGCCGCAAGGCGCAGGGCGGGCCGTTCGGGACCAATATCCCGGTGGAGACCAGCAGGTTCCACCTGCTGTCCGGCGCCGAGGACCTGCGCGTCTACGAGTCCACGCCGGGGAAGGAGCGGGTGTTCTGCGGTCGCTGCGGCGGGCCGCTGTTCAGTCGCCTGAAGAACAAGCCCGAGGCCATGCGTGTCCGCGCCGGCGCGCTGGACGGCCCGGTCGAAACGCAGATCGGCTTCCATTTCTACACTGCGTCGAAAGCCAACTGGTGGCCGATCACCGACGACAAGCCGCAGTATCCCGACGCCCGGCCGATCTGACCGCTCAGGGCGCGACCGGGTTACGGCGCGCGACACCGTGGCCGGGCAACTGGACCCGATAGGGGCCACGGCGCGGATCGGCGAACATATAGTCGGTCGAGACGTACTGGGCGCCCGAGGCGAAGGCCGCCGCCTGCCGCGTCCGGTCGTCGCTGCGCGCCTCGAGCGTGTCGGCGTCGGCGCGGGTGCGGATGATGAGGCCGGCGCGCACCGCCGCCTGGATGCGCCCCGCCTCCGCCTTCGGATCGTTCAGGGTGATGTAGCCGGCGGCCGGCGAGGCTTCGTCGATGTTGACGAACATCGCCCTGCCCTCAAGCGAAGCGCGGTCGCCGCGATAGAGCGCGACCTGGGCCTGCGGCGCATCAAGGGCGAACATCACCTTGCCGCGCGCGGCCTTCAGGCTGGGCCAGTCGCCCGCCGCCACAGCCTCGCGTAGGGTCGCATGGCGGCCCTGGACATTGTCTGGCGTGATCAGTTCGGAGGCGGCGAAGATCGCTCGGATCTCGGCGTCCACCACGTCCATCGCCTTGGCGTCGAACGGGGCGGCGATCACCGCGCCCGGCACATCGAGAGCGCCCTCCTTCAGATTGAGCAGGATCAGCAGCGGCAGGTGGTCCGGGTGGGCCTTCGACCAGGCGCGGACCTCGGTCAGGCAGCCGGTGAAGGTTGGACAACTCGAGCGGTAATCGATGTCCTGGACGTGCATCACCTTGAGCCCAGGTCCCTTCAGGGGCGCCAGGTCATAGGGCAGGTCGTTGGCCATCTTCATCGCCAGCGGCGTGGCGTACCGGCCCCCCTCCGGGTCATTGAGGACGTCGATCTCCAGTTGGCGCGCGCCGGCCTCCAGCTGAACGGTCAAGGGAGGGTGGGCGTAGTCGAGGCCGTCGGCCTGGGCCGGATCGGCCGAACGCAGCAGCGCCATCTGGGCCGGGGAGATCGCCTGCTTGTAGGAATTATGGGTGCCGACCGCCTGGATCTGGTTGATCTTCAGGGCGTCGACCCCCGCCCGCGTGCAGCCGGCCTGGCCTGACGGCGCCTCAAGGTCGCATTGCGCGGCGAGCGCGGCGGCCGCGGCGAAGATGATGCTGATCATGGCCCCTCCCTAGGACGCGCGAACGTCACCCCCGTGACGACGGTTCAGCTCGCGCCGCGGACCACCGTGATCTCTATCGGCGCATCGGGATAGAGCCCTGAAGCCACCGCCCCGATCAACTCGCCAAAGCGTTCCGGGTAGACCCGCTCGGTGGTGGCGGCCAAATCGTCCAGGGCCCACCAGCGGATGTCGTCGATCAGATCGGTCTCGTAGTCGGCCCAGCCCTCGCGGGAGGGTTCACCGCCCGCGCACCGCGCGACGATGTAGCTCTCCTTGAACAGCACCCGCTCGCCGGACACCAGCACGCCCTCGCCCTCCCGCGTCCACACCACCGGGCCAAGCTCGACCTGTGTGAACCCGGTCTCCTCGACGACCTCGCGGAGCGCGCCCTGCGCCAGGCTCTCGCCCTCCTCCACGCCGCCGCCGACCGTGAACCACGCCGCGCTGCTCGGCGGGCGACCAGGCAGTCGCCCCTTCATCAGCAGTATCCGGCCCCGCGGATCAAACAGGAGCACACGGGCGGTCAGGCGATGGCGCAAGGCAAGCTCCCAGAGAACATAGGCCGAAACTATCGCGTTGGCGGCCGAGCGCGAACCTCCGTCTCAATCTGAAGTTAATCGAGGCGCGACAAGGTGTTGCCGGAAACGACATGGAGTCCCCGGTTGGCGCTCGGCCCTCAACGTCTGCTCGGCTTCGCCTTCGCGAGCGCCGACCTCCTTCTCGAAATTGCGCAGGATGGCCAGATCAGCTTCGCCATCGGGGCGAGCGAAGCGTTGTCCGGCTCGGCCGAGACCGCCCTGGTCGGGCGCGCCTGGCGCGACTTCATCGATCCGCGCGACCAGGTGATGCTTGAGGCGCTGCTGGACGGCCTGAAGGACGGCGGCCGCGGCGGCCCTCTGGTGATCAGCCTGGCCGGAGCGGCCGATGGGATCGAGCGGGCGGCGTCGATGGCCGCCTTCCGGATGCCCGGCAACGGCGGGGCGACCTCCTGTGCGTTCAGCCGCGCGGCGCCGAAGGCCCAACACGGACTGCAGGACAAGGCCGGCTTCGAAACCACCGCCGCGGCGTTGATCGAAACCGCCAAGGCCACGGGACTTGAGCTCGAACTGGCGCTGATCGAATTCGGAGGGCTGGCGGCCCTGCGCAAGCTGCTCGGCGAAGAAGGCGCCAAGGCCCTGGAAGAGCGGCTGTCGGGCGCGATCCGCTCGCAATCGCATGGCGGCGCCGCGGCCGCCGACCTCGGGTACGATCGCTTCGCCCTGGTGCGCCAGAAGGGCGAAAGCGTCGACGCGCTCATTCAGCGGCTGATCAAGCTGGTTTCCAGCGACCCCAGCGACAACCTTACGGCGACCGGTCGGACCATGGCCCTGAAGGCCGACGTCCAGCCGGCCCAGGTGCTGCGCGCCCTGCGCTTCTCGCTCGACAACTTCATCAAGGACGGCATGGACAGCGAGGTCTCGCTGACCCTGAACGAGGCGGTCAACCGCTCGGTGCAGCGCACGCTGATCGATGTCGGCGTGCTGGGCCAGGCGGTGAACGAGAAACGCTTCCAACTGGTCTTCCAGCCGGTGGTCGACCTGAAGGCCAATTCCGTCCTGCATCACCACGAGGTGCTGGTCCGTTTCGGCGACAACGCCAGCCCCTATCCGATGATCCGCATGGCCGAAGAGCTCGACATGATCGAGCCGCTGGACATCGCCGTGGTCGGCGAAACGATCGCCAAGCTCGCCACGTCGCCTAGACTTCGGCTGGCCGCAAACGTCTCCGGCCGCACGATCGTCAGCCCGAACTTCGTCGCGGCCGTGCACGCGATGCTGGCCAAGACGCCGATCGCGGCGGGCCAGTTGCTGCTGGAGATCACCGAGAGCGCGGCGATCGACGACCTGGCCCTGGCCGACCGGCACCTTCAGGCGCTGCGGGCCGAGGGCTGCGTCATCTGCCTCGACGACTTCGGGGCGGGGGCGGCGTCGCTGGCCTATCTGCAGCAGCTCACCCTGGACATCGTAAAGATCGACGGCCGCTTCATCCGCGAACTGCAGCATGGCGGGCGCGAAAGCACCTTCATCCGCCATCTGGTCCACATGTGCACCGAGCTGGGCGTAAAGACCCTGGCCGAGATGGTCGAGAACGCCCAGGCCGAAGACGCCGTCCGCCGGGCCGGCGTCGACTACGCCCAAGGCTGGCTATACGGCGCGCCGGCCGACCTGCCGGCCCAACCGGAGATCAGCCCGGGCCTGCCCCCGATGGCGCCCGCCGCCCGCCGCAGAGGCAGCGTCGACACCTGGGGCTGACCCCGCCTCAAGCCGTGTCATCCCGGTTTGCGCAGCAAGACCGGGACCTATGAGCGCCAGAAGCGGTTCAGCCTCGCCTCATTCCGCCCAATCGGCGCGAACGGGTCCCGGACAAGCGCTATGCGCTTTCCGGGATGACAACGGTGAAGTCTCCGAAGCGCCGCTTGAAACCGCCAACGGCGCTGCGTTCTCTAAGCTTTGGCGCTCGCCGCGTACTGGTCCACCACCTGCTCCAGCACGGTCAGCGGCATGGCGCCTGACAGCAGGGCCGCGTCGTGGAACTGGCGGATGTCGAACTTCGGACCCATCGCCGCCTTGGCCTTGGCCCGCAGGCGCAGCCACTCCAGCTTGCCGACCATGTAGCTGCAGGCCTGGCCCGGCCAGACGCAGTAGCGCTCGATCTCGGTGGTGGCGGCCGACTTCGGCGAGCCGTCGATCGAGCTCATCGTCTCGATGGCCTTCTCGCGGCTCCAGCGCTTGGCGTGGATGCCGGTGTCGACCACCAGCCGCGCCGAGCGGAACAGCGAGGACTGGATGTAGCCGATCTCGCCGAGGGGATCGTCCTCGTAGACGCCCATCTCGCGGGCCAACTCCTCGGAATAAAGCGCCCAGCCCTCGCCATAGGCCGAGAGGAAGGTCGCCCGCCGGATCATCGGCAGGTCGGCTTCCTGTTGCAGGGAGAGCTGAAGATGGTGGCCCGGGACGCCCTCGTGATAGGTCAGGGTCGGCAGGGTCCACTTCGGATACTCGGCCGTGTCGCGCAGGTTGATCCAGTAAATCCCCGGCCGCGAGCCATCCAGCGAGGGCTGGTTGTAGTAGCCGCCCGGCGCCCCGGCCTCGATGAACTTCGGCACCCGCTTGATCTCCAGCGGCGCCTTGGGAAGCGTGCCGAAATACTGCGGCAGGCGCTTGGACATGGCGTCGACCTGCAGCATCAGGTCGGCCAGCAGCTTCTCCTTGCCCGCGTCGGTGTTCGGGTAGTGATATTTCTTGTTCTTGTAGAGCGCCTGGATCCGCGCGCCGACCGAACCCTGGGTCATGCCCTGGGCGCGCAGCAGCACCTCGGCCCGCGCGTTCAGTTCCTTGGCCTGTTCGAGCCCGATGTTGTGGATCTCGTCGGCGGTGAGCCGGGTGGTCGTGGAGTCGTGCAGGGCGTGCTCGTAATAGGCCTCGCCGTCGGGCTGACGCCAGACGCCGGCGTCGTGGACGGCCTTTCCCTGAGTTTCCTTGAAGAGCGCGATCTGGCGCTCCAGGGCCGGCAGCACCTTGTCCGAATAGATCTTGGCCGCCTGGCCTTCATAATCGCCGGCGATGCCCTTCTCCTTGGCGCGGCGGGTCACCGAGGCGACCAGAGGCGAGGCGTTCGGCGCGCTGCGCAGGCCGGCCATCTGGCCCAGCGCCCGCTCGATCACGAAGTCCGGCGGGATCACGCCGGCGCCGATGTCGCGGCGGGCGCGCTCGGTCTCTTGGTCCATGACCGTCGCGAAGTCGGACAGCCGCGAGAGGTAGGCCTCGGCGTCGTCCTTGGTCTCGATGCGGTGCTGGTTGTCGAGCCAGTCGGGCGTCGACTGATAGGAGCCGGTGAGCTGCGACAGCATGTAGGGCTGGCCAGCGCCGAGATAGCCGTAGTCGAACCGTTGGTTGGCCGCTTCGTTGGTCTCGCGGCTGAACATCAGGCTGTCGTAGTTGACCGCGGCCATGCCCGAGAGCTGGGAGCGATCGATGGCTTTCAGCTGGCGCAGTTGCTCGGTGTTGAGGGCCTTCTGCTTGGCCTTTTCGGCCAGTGAGGCGCTGTCGAGCTTCCACTTCGCCGAGACGCGCGCGCCGGTGTCGAGGCCGAGCCCGGTGACGAGTTGCGGCGAATCGTCCAGCGCCTGCTCGAAGACCTGGTCGAGATAGGCGGCCAGTTGCGCGGTCGCGCCGGGGGTCGCAGGCGTCAGCGGGACGGCCGGCACGGTGGTCGCCACCGGCTGCGCGGTGCTCGCGCAGCCCCCCAGGGCGGCCAAGGCGCCGGCGGACAGAAGAAGTTGACGGCGGCTTTGCATGTAGCACCCTCCCCGAACTCGTTACATTTGTGACATTCACCTATCTCGGAGCCGGCCGAGCGCTGCAACAACCCGTCGTGGCGCAAATTGTTAATTCGCCGTAATGCAGGCGCCTGGTCGTTATCGCCCTGTCGCAGAAGAACCCCATTCTGCGAGTAGGAAGCAACCATCCCCCTTGAAAGCCTACCCACGTGCCTGACACCAAGCCTGCCGACTGGAGCCGCAAGCTCGCCGACTACAAGCGCCCGGTCCTGGCGCGCAGCATCTTCGAACTGGTGCTGACCGCCTCGGCCTTGGCGACCCTATGGGCGCTCGGCTGGGCGGCGATGTATTTCGGCCTGTGGTGGCTGGCCCTGCTGCTGACGGTCCCGGCCGCCGCCTTCCTGGTGCGGCTGTTCATGATCCAGCACGACTGCGGGCACGGCTCGTTCTTCGAGGCCAAGGCCGCCAACGACTGGGTCGGCCGCTCGATCGGGCTGCTGACCCTGACCCCCTACGACTACTGGCGCCGCACCCACGCCATCCACCACGCAACATCCGGCAACCTCGATCGCCGCGGCCTGGGCGTGATCGAGATGCTGACCGTGGACGAGTATCTGGCTCTGCCGCCGATCAAGCGGCTGGGCTACCGGCTCTATCGCAACCCGGCGGTGATGTTCGGCATCGGCCCAACCTTCGTGTTCTTCCTGCAGCAGCGCGTGCCGGTCGGCATGATGAAGGACTGGCGGACCTGGGTTTCGACGCTGGGCAACACAGCCATCATCGCGGCCGGGGTCGGGATCATGATGTGGCTGATCGGGGTGGCGCCGGTCGTGCTGGTCAACTTCACCACCATGGTCATCGCCGCCACCATCGGCGTCTGGCTGTTCTTCGTTCAGCACCAGTACGAGGGTGTCTCCTGGTCGCGGAACAAGACCTGGAAGCGTGACGAGGCGGCCCTGCACGGCTCCTCCCACTACGACCTGCCGCAACCGCTGCGCTGGCTGACCGCCAATATCGGCATCCACCACGTCCACCACCTGTCGAGCCGCATTCCCTTCTACCGCCTGCCCCAGGTGCTGAAGGATCATCCCGAGCTAAAAGACGTCAGCCGCATCGGCCTCTGGGACAGCTTCAAGAACGCGCGCCTGGCGCTGTGGGACGAAGCCGCCGAGCGGCTGGTGTCGTTCCGCGACATCCGCGGCCGCGAACGGTTGGCTTAGCGCTAACTACTCCTCTCCCCGCTGGGG
>JBEBYB010000053.1:0-15454 GCA_040391295.1 Phenylobacterium sp.
TAGGTGTAGAGGCCGACGCTCGAGCGCTCCTTGTGCTTGCCCGACTTCTCCTTGAACTGGGTCATCCGGTCGAGCCAGCCGAGGCGGGCGACGCAGTTGAAGATCCAGGCCAGTTCGGCGTGGGCGGTCACCGCGGACTGCGGGAAGATGGTGGCGACCTTCGGGTCGAGGCCTGAGGCCAGATAGGCCGCGGCGATCTCGCGGACCTGGGAGGCCAGGAGCTTGGGGTCCTGCCACACGGTGATCGCGTGCATGTCGGCCACGAAGATGAAGGTCTCCACCTCGTGCTGCAGGCGGGCGAACTTCACCAGCGCGCCGAGATAGTTGCCAAGGTGCAGGGCGCCCGAGGGTTGGACGCCGGACAGCACGCGTTGCGGGCCCGTGTAGGCGGGGGGGGCTTGGTCGGTCATGATGATGTCAGGCTTTTGATAAGAGGACGTGCGGGCGCGCGTGCGCGCAGCCGGTGGGCGGGATCAGGCGCTGCGCCATCGCCAAGTGTGCGTTCCATAAGCCATGACCATTGCGAATAAGGCCTTCGGGAAAGAACGGCAAGCCTGTCAGAGGTCGGGCGAGACCGCCACGTCGCCCGGACGGCGGCGCAGGGCGGCGCGGATCTCGGTCGGGGTGACGCCCCTGAACCCGAGCAACAGCACGCCATAGGCCACGACGCCGAGCGCGCTGACCGAGAGCACGGCGATCTCCTTGGCCCCCAGGCCGATGAAATAGAAGTCCTGCAACGGCGCCTCGATGAAGGCCCTGTTGTGGGACGCAAAGCCCATCAGCAGCCCGAACGCCGTGCTGGCCGCGACGATGCGGGCGATCCGGTTCCAGGCCGCCTTGGTCGGGCTGTAGTCGCCGCGCTTGGCCAGCAGCAGGGCCATCTGCAGGACGTTCAGCCAGGCCGCCGCGCTGGTCGCCGCGGCGATGCCCTGGATGCCGATCACCTGGAACAGCGCCAGGCCCAGCACGATGTTCACCGCCACCGAGATGATGCCGAACCGCATCGGGGCGCGAGTGTCGGCCCGGGCGAAGAAGGCCGGCTGCAGCACGCGGGTCAGCACGAAGGCCGGGACCCCCCAGCCGTATTGCAGCAGGATCTGACCGGTCTGGCGCGCGTCCTCCACCGTGAAGGCGCCGCGGGTGAACAGCCCGTCGATCAGGAAGAACGGCATGGCCACCAACGCGGCGCCGGCCGGCGCGGTCAGGGCCAGCGAGAAGATGATCGCCTGGTCGGTGGCGGCCTGGGCGTCGGCGTGGTCCTTGGCCTGGATGGCGCTGGAGAGCCTGGGCAGCAGGGCCACGCTCACCGCCACGCCGATCAGACCGAGCGGTAGTTGATAGAGGCGGGCGGCGACCTCGGTCCAGGCGCGGCCGCCTGGAACCTGCGAGGCCAGGATGCCGGAAATGAAGATGTTGATCTGCACCGCGCTGGCGGCGATCGCGCCGGGAATGGCCAGGGCGATCAGCGCCTTGATCTCGGGGCTGAGCTTGGGGAGACGGAACATGATCTTCGCCCCCGCCCGTCGCGCGCCCCACCAGAGCAGGCCCGCCTGCAACACCCCGGCGACCGGAATGGCGACCGAGGCGGCGAAGGCCGCCCGGATCGGGTCGTCCTGCGGGATGACGGCGGCCAGCATCACCAGGTTGAGGATGGTCGGGAAAATGCCGGTGACAATGAACCGCCGATGGGCGTTCAGCACGCCCGACAGCAATGCGCCGATCGCCATGCACGGCAGGTAAGGCATGCTGATCTGGGTCAGCACGATCGCCAGCTTGAACTTGGCCGGATCGTTCGCGTAGCCCGGATTGATCACATACATCAGCCAAGGCATGGCCAATTGCGCGGCGATGGTCAGGGCGATGGTGGCCGCCGCCAGGGTGGCCAGGGCGTCCGAGGCGATGCTGTCGGCCTTCGCCTGCCCGTCCCCGACCAGGGTCTTGGTGTAGGACGGGATGAAGGCCGAGGAGAACGCCCCCTCGGCGAAGATCCGCCGGAACAGGTTCGGGAAGGCCAGGGCGGTATAGTAGGCGTCGGCCGCGATGGTGGCGCTGGCCCCCAGCCGCGCGGTGAGCACTAGGTCTCGGGCCAGGCCCATGAACCGGCTGATCAGCGTCAGCCCCGACAGCACCATGGAGGAGCGGATCAGGCCGCTTTTGGCGGGCGAGGATGCGGATGCTGTCACCGCGTTTGTGTGCGCTGCGCCCTAGGCCAGGGTCAAGAGCGACAAGACCCCGCGCCTAGCGAGCGACGCTGGCCCGGGCCTTCTGGAGGTTGGCGCGCGAGCGCGGGGGCGCGGCCTCGACCTCGTTCAGTGAGGCCATCAGATCGGCCTTGAGCGCCGCCATCCGCTTGGCGTCGGTCAACTTGCCGCCGTTCGGCTCGGTCACATAGAAGGCGTCGACCGCGCGCTCGCCATAGCCGTCTATGTGAGCCGACAGGATCGATAGGCCAGCATCGGAAATATTGTGGGCCAGCGCCGCCAGCAGGCCAGGCCGGTCGCGGCCCGACGCCTCCACCACCGTCGAAACCTCCGAGGCCTCGTTGTCGAGCATGACCGTGGGCGTGATCGAGAAAGCCGCCGCGCGACCAAAGTCGGTCACCCGGCGCGGCTCGGCCTTGATCGGCTCGCCCCGCCCGGCCACCTCGAGCGCCTCGGCCAACCGGGCCAGGGTGCGGGGATTATCCGCGCCATAGGCCGCGCCGGCGCCGTCCTGGACATAGAAGACGTCGAGCGCCTCGCCCTGGCCGGAGGTGAACACCCGCGCGCCGACCACATTGGCGCCGGCCGCCGTGATGGCGGTGACCAGATTGACGAACAGCCGCTGGCGGTCAGGGGCCGCGACCACGACTTCCGAGGCGTTCAGGCCGCTGCGGATCTGGCCCTGGGCCGCCGCCCCGCCCGCCTGCTCGGCGCGGCGCGCCAGGGCGGCATGGAGCAGGATTTCCTCGTCGGTGAACGAGGTGAAATAGGCGTCCTCCATGGTCTGGACCCAGTCGGCCGTGGTCGGATCGGCCGCGATCAGCCGCACCCGGGCGTCATAGGCGGCGTTTTCGTGATAGCGGCGAATGGCGGCGGCGGCGTCCGAGCCGCGTCCGCCGCGGAACACCGCCTCGGTCGCGCCGTAGAGCTCGCGCATCAACTGGCCCTTCCAGCCGTTCCAGACGCCAGGCC
This sequence comes from Phenylobacterium sp., assembly GCA_040391295.1. GTDB lineage: Bacteria > Pseudomonadota > Alphaproteobacteria > Caulobacterales > Caulobacteraceae > Phenylobacterium. Next base: position 3,174 of record JBEBYB010000053.1, read on the forward strand.
CGACCGCTCGGATGTCGGCGACGGTCAGCACCAGCAGCAGCCGCAGCCGCTCAGGCGTCTCCACGATGCGGGCGAAGTCGGCGACGGTACGCGGATCGGAGATGTCGCGCTTCTGGGCGTAGTCGCTCATCACCAGGTGATGCTCGACCAGCCAGGCCACCATCTCGATGCGCTTGCGGTCCAGGCCCAGGCGCTCGCAGGCCTGGCGCGCGGCGCGGGCCCCGGCCTTTTCCTGACCCCCGACCCCGCCCTTGCCGGTGTCGTGCAGCAGCATGGCCAGGAACAGCGCCTCGCGGTCGTCGATCAGCGGCATGACCGAGGTCGAGAGCGGGTGGTCTTCGGCGAACCGCCCGTTGGCGATGTCGGCGATCACGCCCACGGCGCGCAGGGTGTGCTCGTCCACCGTATAGGAGTGGTACATGTTGAACTGCATCTGGGCGACGATCCGGCCCCACTCCGGCACGAACCGGCCCAGGACGTCGGCGTCGTTCATCATCGACAGGGCCCGCTGCGGATCGCGACCATGGGCGAGGATATCCAGGAACACCTTGGCCGCCGCCGGGTCGCGCCGCACCTTCGAGCCGATCAGACCCGAGCAACGGCTGGCGGCGGTGAAGGCGTCGGGATGCAGGTCGAGGTCGCGTTGGTCGGCCAGGCGGAACAGCCGCAGCATATTGATCGGATCGGCCTCGAAGATCTCCGGGCCGTCGATACTGAGACGCCCGCCCTCCTCGTGGAAGCCGGGATCGAGCTTCTTGCGCTTGACCTTGCCGTGCCCGGGGATCAGCCGCGAAAGCCCCTTCGGCTCCTGCTTGATCTGCTCGGCCTCGAGCTTGGCCGCGAACACCCGGGTCAGGGCGCCGACCTCTTTGGCGATCAGGAAGTAGCGACGCATGAACCGCTCGACGGCAGGCGCGTCGCCGCGGTCGCCATAGCCCATCCGCCGGGCGATCTCCGGCTGCAGGTCGAAGGTCAGGCGCTCCTCGGGCCGGCCGGTGGCGAAGTGCAGGTGGCTGCGCACCGCCCAGAGGAAATCGAACGCCTTGATGAAGGCCGCCACCTCGCGGCGATTGAACATGTCGAGCTGGACGACGCCGTCCACCTGGCTGACCGGGTGAAGGTACTGGGCGATCCAGAACAGGGTGTTGAGGTCGCGCAGGCCGCCCTTGCCCTCTTTCACATTGGGCTCGACCATGTAGCGGCTGGCGCCCGCCCGCTCCTGGCGGACGTCGCGCTCCTTCAGCTTGGCCGCGACGAATTGGGCGGCCGTGCCCTTGACGACCTCGGCCCGGAATCGCCGGATCAGTTCGTCGGCCAACAGCTTGTCGCCGGTGAGTTGGCGCGCCTCCAGGATCGAGGTGCGGATCGTATAGTCTTCGCGCGAAAGCTTGAGGCACTCCTCGATCGTGCGCGAAGCGTGCCCGACCTTAAAGCCCAGGTCCCACAGGGCGTAGAGCATGTACTCGATCACGCTCTCGGTGTGGGCGGTCTGCTTGTAGGGGCGCAGGAACAGCAGATCGAGATCGGAGAACGGCGCCAGGGCGCCGCGGCCGTAGCCGCCGACCGCCAGCAGCGCCAGGCGCTCGCCCTCGGTCGGGTTGCGGGCCCGGAACACGTGGACGGTGGTGAAGTCGTAGAGGGCGGTGACCACCTCGTCGGTCACGCCCGACAGCAGCCGCGCGGTCTCGATGCCGCCGGCGCCGTTCTCCAGCCGCTCCTTGGCGATCATCCGGCCGCGGAACAGGGCCTGTTTCAGAATTTCCAGCGCGCGGCGCCGCTGCTCGGGCTCGTCGCCGACCGCATCAAGCGCGGCGGCCGACAGCTGGGCGCGCAGGCGCACCCCGTCGACAACATATTCCAGACGCGTCGGGCGAAGGCGTGGGGGCATGGCTTGGACAATAGTCTCGGCGGGGCCTGATGCCGAGGGCAAAGAAAAACGCCGGCTCAATATCGGCCCCCGCCAGGCAGCGTCGAAATGACGCGAAATCAATCAAGCTGTGCTGTGAGTTTTGCGCTCCTTACCCATCCTTAACCGCCGAGGTTCAGGAGTGCGCGACGAAATACTCGTGCGTGATTGCGACGCGGTTGAGGAGTGAGTGATGACAGGGAACGGCTTGGACGGACGCCTGGAATTCATGCAGGTGACGACGGAGACACGGCAAGCGCTGCGCGCGGCCCAGCCGTTGATTTCCGAGAAGCTTCCCGCCGCCCTCGACCACTTCTACGCCCAGGTCCGCAAGACCCCCGAAACCCGCGCCCACTTCCGCGACGACGGCCACATCACCAGGGCCCACAACGCCCAGCTTCGCCATTGGCAGGGGATCACCTCGGGCGAATTCTCCGCCGACTACGCCAAGGCGGTCCAGACCATCGGCGGGATCCACGCCCGCATCGGCCTGGAGCCGCGCTGGTACATCGGCGGCTACGCCCTGGTGCTGGAGCAACTGGTCCGCTCGGTGATGACCGAACGCGCGCCGGGCATGCTCGGCGGCAAGGCCAAGAACGCCGAAACCGCCGACATGATCACCGCCCTGATCAAGGGCGCGATGCTCGATATGAGCCTGGTGCTCGACGTCTATTTCGAAGCCGCCGAGGCTGACCGGGCCAAGGCCGAGGCCCAGCGCGCCGCCGCCGCCGCCGAGCAGGCCCGCGTGGTCCAGACCCTGGCCCAGGCGCTGTCGGGTCTGGCCAAGGGCGACCTGACCGCCCGGATCGACCGTGACCTGACCGGCGACTACGCCCAGCTCCGCGACGACTTCAACGGCGCGGTCGGCGAACTGCACGGCACCATCGCCGCGGTGGTGCGGGCCGTGTCCTCGATGACCTCGACGGTCGGCCAACTGAAGGTCTCGGGCGACGACCTGGCGCGCCGCACCGAGAACCAGGCGGCCTCGCTGGAGCAGACCGCCGCCGCCGTCGACGAGATCACCGTGACCGTCCGTCGGTCCGCCGAGACCGCCCGCCAGACCTCCACCGTCGTCGCCGACGCGCGCCAGGAGGCCGAACAGAGCGCCCCGGTCGTCGAGGCCGCGATCGCCGCCATGGGCCAGATCGAGGACTCGTCCGACAAGATCGGCCAGATCATCGGGGTGATCGACGAGATCGCCTTCCAGACCAACCTGCTGGCCCTGAACGCCGGCGTCGAGGCCGCCCGCGCCGGAGAGGCCGGCCGCGGGTTCGCCGTGGTCGCCTCCGAAGTCCGGGCGCTTGCGCAACGCGCCGCCGGGGCCGCCCGCGAGATCAAGGGCCTGATCACCGACTCGAGCAGCCAGGTGGCCCAGGGCGTCGATCTGGTCGGCCAGACCGGCCAGGCGCTGAACCGCATCGTCGGCCGGGTCAGCGAAGTGCATGGCCTGGTGGGCGACATCTCCACCTCGACCCAGGAACAGGCCATCGGCCTTGGCCAGGTCAACACCACGGTCAACGAGATGGACCGCGTCACCCAGCAGAACGCCGCCATGGTTCTGGAAACCGCCAACGCCGCGGCGGACCTGGCCCAGCAGGCCGAAACCCTCACCGACCTGATCGGCCGCTTCCGACTGGCCGAAAGCGCCGTCGCCCGGCGCCGGGCGGCCTAAACCACACCTCCAAAATCGTCATGGCCGGCCTCTTGAGCCGGCCATCCATAGACTCCGCGATCGGAGATCTATCTGAGTGGTTCGTGTTTATGGATCACCGGGACAAGCCCGGTGATGACGACGCGTGGGTAGATAGCCGTTCAGAACCCGACCTTCACCATCAGGTCGGCCAATCGGTCCTGACCCGTCCAGACCGCCGCGGCCCAGCCGCAGGCCTGGGCGGCTTGCACATTGGCGGCCTTGTCGTCGATGAAGAACAGTTCGCTGGACGCGAACCCGGTGCGCGTCTCGATCTCGCGGTAGAACTCCAGCGCCGGCTTGGCGTGGCCGAGCCCGGCGGCGTAGTGGATCGCGTCGAAGCGGTCCTTCAGCGCCAGCTTGGTCCAGAGATAGTCGGCTCGCTCATGCTCCTGCACGGTGGCCAGATGCAGTTCGATCCCGCGCGCGCGGACCACCGCGAGCTGATCCAGCAGATCGTGGTCGAGATGACTGTCCTGCTCGAACCAGTAGTCGACCAGGGCTTGGGAGGTCAGGTGCGGCGCGATCTTGGCCAGGGCCGGGGCCAACAGGTCGTGAAGCCGCGCGCGGCCGTGAACGATCTCGCCAAAGTGCGGCGCGAAGAACGCTTCCTGTAGGGCCTGCGGCGAGAGCCCAAGGTCGGCTTCCAGATTGGCCGACCAGCCCTTCGGATCGGCGTGGGTGACGATCACCCCATCGACATCGACCATCAGGGCCTTCAGCGCCACTACAGCATCTCCTTCAGGCGATAGAGCGCGGCCATCGCCTCGCGCGGGCTCATGCTGTCGGCGTCGAGCGCGCGCAGCGCCTCCTCCACCTGGCTCGGTCCGCGATGCTCAGGCTCAGCGACCGAGGCGGCGAACAGCGGCAGGCCGTCGAGATGGGCCGGCGCCCCAGCTTCCCGCTCCAGCCGGTCCAGCACTTCACGGGCGCGAACCACCACGGCGGGCGGCACCCCGGCCAGCTTGGCCACCTGCACGCCGTAGGAACGGTCGGCCGGGCCAGGACCGGCCTCGTGCAGGAAGATCAAGTCGCCGTTCCACTCCTTGGCCTTCAGCGACAGGTTTGCGACATGGGCCAGCCGATCCTCGAGCACCGCGAGCTCGTGATAGTGGGTGGCGAACAGGCCCCGGCAGCGGTTGGTCTCGTGCAGCGCCTCGGCGCAGGCCCAGGCGATGGCCAGGCCGTCATAGGTCGCCGTGCCGCGCCCGATCTCGTCGAGGATCACCAGCGAGCGCGGCGTCGCCTGGGTCAGGATGGCGGCGGTCTCGACCATTTCGGCCATGAAGGTCGAGCGGCCACGCGCCAGATCGTCGCCCGCGCCGACACGGCTGAACAGCCGGTCCACGACGCCCAGCCGCAAACTCTTGGCCGGCACGTAGCAACCAGCCTGGGCCAATACCGCCAGCAGGGCGTTCTGGCGCAGGAAGGTCGACTTACCGGCCATGTTCGGGCCGGTGACGATGGAGAGCCTGGCGCCCGCCACCCCTGCCCCGTCGAGGCGGCAGTCGTTGGGCATGAACGGATCGCCGGCCCGCTTCACCGCGGCCTCGACCACAGGGTGGCGCGCGGCCTGCGCCTCGAAGGCGGTCGAGCGATCCACCACCGGCCGGCTGGCGCCGACATCGTCGGCCCATTCGGCCAGGCCCGCCGCCACGTCGAGGCGCGACGCGCCCTCGGCGGCCGCCTGGATCGCGGTCGCGACGCCGATGGCCGCCTCGCGCCAGGCCTCGAAGGTGGCGACCTCCATGGCCAGGGCGCGCTCGGCCGCCTGGGCGATGCGGGCGTCCAGCTCGGCCAGCTCCACGGTGGTGAACCGCACCTGGTTGGCCAGGGTCTGGCGGTGGATGAAGGTCGCGTTGAGCGGCGGGCTCATCAGCGGCTCGGCCGCCTTGGCCGAGGTCTCGACGAAGTAGCCCAGCACGGCGTTGTGCTTGATCTTCAGCGCCACGCCGCTCTCGGCCGCCAGCCGCGCCTCAAGCTGCAGGATCACCTTGCGGCTGTCGTCGCGCAGGGCGCGGGCCTGGTCCAGCTCGACGCGGACGCCGGCGGCGACATAGCCGCCGTCGCGGGCCTGGGCCGGCAGGTCCTGGCCAAGACCCTCGGCCAGCATGCGGCGGAACTCGACAAGGTTCGGATCGCTGAACGGGTGCAGGCCGGCCAGAGCGCCGGCGATTTCGCCCGGCGCCGGCGGGTCGAGCGGCTCAGGGTGCGAGAACAACTGCGAAATGGTCTCGCCGCCGGCCAGGCCGTCGCGCAGGCAGCCAAGGTCGCGCGGGCCGCCGCGGCCCAGGGCCAGGCGCGAAAGGGCGCGGGCCATGTCGCCCATGCCGCGCAAGGTCTCGCGCAGCTTCTGGCGCAGAGGCCGGCGCTCGCAGAACCACTCCACGGCGTCGAGCCGCGCGTCGATGGCGGCGGGGTCCAGCAGCGGCCGGGCCAGCCGCGCCGACAGCAGCCGCGCGCCCGGCGCGGTGATCGTGCGGTCGATGGCGCCCAGCAGCGAGCCGTCGCGCCCGCCCGAGGTGCTTTTCTCGATCTCCAGGCTGGTCCGGGTGGCCGGATCGATCGACATGACGTCGGCCTCGCCCGCCCGGCGCGGGGCGGTCAGGGCCGGCAGTCGCCCCGCCTGGGTGGTCTCCAGGTGGGCGGCGATCAGGCCGAGCGCCGAGATCTCGGCCCCGGTCAGTTCGCCGAAGCCGTCCAGGGTCTCGACACCGTAAAGCCGCTTCAGCCGCGCCTCCGAGGCCGCGGGTTCGGCCAGGGCCGAGGCCATCGGCTGGAGCAGTCCGCCGGCGCTCTTGAAGATCTCGGTCAGGGTCTCGTCGGCGAACAATCGGTCGGGGACCAGGGTCTCGGACGGGCCGAGCGCCGCCAGGGCCGAGGCCAGGCCGTCGCGTGACAGCGCCATGCACTCCACCTCGCCGGTGGACAGCTCCACGCTGGCGACGGCGGCGGCCCCGGCCCGCACGGCCACGGCCGCCAGGCGGTTGGAGCCCCGCGCGTCCAGCAGGCCGTCTTCGGTCAGGGTGCCGGGCGTGACCACCCGGACGACGTCGCGGCGCACCACCGACTTGGAGCCGCGCTTGCGGGCCTCGGCCGGGTCTTCCATCTGCTCGCAGAGCGCGACCTTGAAGCCCGCGCGGACCAGCTTGGCCAGATAGGCCTCGGCCGCGTGGACCGGCACGCCGCACATCGGGATCGGGGCGCCGCCGTGATTGCCCCGCGCGGTCAGGGTGATGCTCAGCGCGGCGGCCGCCTTCTCGGCGTCCTCGAAGAACAGCTCGTAGAAATCTCCCATGCGGAAGAACACCAGCGCATCAGGCTGGCGGGACTTGGCCTCGAAGAACTGGGCCATGACCGGCGTAGCGCCGGCGGGATCGGGAAGCGTGGGAGATGGGGCGTTCATGAGCGGGGCGAAGCTAACCGCGCCCGCGCCCGGCGTCAGCCCCCATTGGCGCCACGGCCCCCTTGAACGGCGCGCCGCGACACCCAAGCTCTATCAAGTCAGGAGCGCGCGTTGCAGCACGTCATCTTCCCCGCCGGACCAGGCGACGCCGAGGATCTCGCGCGCGTGCACATCCAGTCGTGGCGCGAGACCTATCAGGGCTTGTTGCCCGACAGCTTCCTCGCCCGCATGTCGGTCCCGGTCTATGCGCGCCGCTTCGCCGCCAGCCTGATCGGGCCGGGCGAGCGCGAGGCGACCCTGGTCGCCGCCGACCGCGAGCGTCTGGTCGGCTACGCCGCGGGCGGCCCTTCGCGCTCCAAACGGCCCGGCGAGGCCGAGGTCACCACGCTCTACGTGCTGCGCGCCGCCCAGGGCTATGGGCTTGGACGCCGGCTCCTGACCGACATCGCCCGCGTGTTCGCGGCGGGCGAGGCCACCAGCCTGATGCTCTCGGTGCTGCGCGACAACATCCCGGCCCGCGGTTTCTACGAACACCTCGGCGGCCAGGCCGAAGCCCCCCGCCGCGAGCCCGGGCCCGGCGGCGTCGCCTACGAAGTCAGCTATCGCTGGCCCGACATCCGGGCGCTGACCGAAATCGACTGACGCCCGTTCAGGGGCTGGGCGTGCTGGCGATCAGGGCCTGGGCCATTCGCCGCATCACCCGTTCGGCGACGTCGCGCGACAGCCCCTGATCGTCGCGCAGGCGCCGCCAGACGTCGAAGCTGAGCGTCAGGTCAAGCGCCTCGGCCAGGTCGGCGTCATCGGGCAGCAAACCGTCAAGATGGCCAAGCAGCAGGGCGCGCTGGGCGACAATGAAGATCTGGTGGGTTTTCTGAAGGTCGGGGGACCTGGCCCGGTGCATGTCGGCGAAGGCCTTCGGACGGGCCATCTCCTCGAAGACCTGGGCGCGGCGCCCCACCAGCAGGTCCAGCCGTTCCGCCAGGCTGCCCGTCACCGGCTCGGCCAGGATCGGCGCCAGCCGTTCGGCCATGGTCTGCTGGAGACCGCGATAAAGCCCCTCGACGTCGCTGAACAGCCGAAAGACCGTCCGCACTCCGACGCCGGCCTTGGCCGCCACGGCCTCGGCCGAGGGCTGGGTTTCGCCAGCCTGCAACAGGTCGATCATGGCTTCGAGTATCCGCGCACGGCTGGCGGCCGTGCGAGCGCGGCGGCCGTCGACGGGCGGGGGGGCGAACAGCTCGGAGTTCAGGATGACGGTCATCGCCCCCTGGATAGCCCGCGGCGCCGGCCAGCGCGATGTAATTTGACGACCCCGATAATATTATGGCACTAATCATGCCAATATGTTTGGCGAGGGAACGTGATGGCGACCAATCGGACGCGGCGGCGGGCTTGGCTGGCGGGCGGGGCGAGCCTCGTGGCCGTCCTCGGCGGGCTCTATCTGGCGCGAGGTGAGATCGCCCTGGCGCTCACCAGCCGCGCCGTCGAAAAGGCGATGGCGACCAATCTGACCAAAGAGCTGCCCGACGGGCTGCATGCCGTAGTCTGCGGCTCCGGATCGCCGCTCGCCGACACCACCCGGGCGGGGCCTTGCCTGAGCGTCGTCGCCGGCCGCCGGGTCTTCGTCGTCGACGCCGGCGAGGGATCGGCCGAGGTCCTCAACAGCATCGGTTTGTCGCCGGGCCTGGTGGAGGCGGTGTTCCTGACCCACTTCCACTCCGACCACATCGACGGCCTGGGCGCCCTGGCCATGCAGCGATGGGTGAGCGGCGCGGCGCGGACGCCTCTGCCCCTGCGTGGCCCGCCCGGCGTGGAGAGCATCGCCGCGGGCTTCAACGAGGCCTATCGCCAGGACTCCACCTACCGGGTCGCCCACCACGGCGCCGAGACGGTGCCGCCAGAAGGCTTTGGCCTGGCGGCGAGGCCGTTCGCCCAGCCGGGCCCCGATGGGCAGGTGGTGTTCGAGGATGGCGGCGTAAAGATCACCGCCTTCGCGGTCGACCACGACCCGGTCCATCCGGCGGTCGGCTATCGCTTCGACTACAAGGGCCGCAGCCTGGTGATCTCGGGTGATACGGCGAAGAACGTGGCGGTCGAAAACAACGCGCGCGGCGCCGACCTGCTGGTGCACGAGGCGCTCTCCCCGCGGCTGGTCGCGATTTTGGAGCAGGCGTCGCGGAAGGCCGGTCGGCCGAATGTCGCCAAGCTGATGGCCGACATCCCCGACTATCACACAGCCCCGCAGGAGGCGGCGCAGAGCGCCCAGACCGCGAAGGTCGGAGCCTTAATGCTGACCCACATGGTGCCGCCGCTGCGGATACGGGCGTTGGAGGGACCGTTCCTCGGGAACGCCCGTCACATCTTCGACGGACCGCTATGGGTGGCGCGCGACGGCGACGTCGTGTCCCTGCCGGCCGGCGGCAAGGCCATCGACCTCAGGCGTTAGGCGCCGGTGACGTCCTCCCAGAACCGCTTGGCCTTGCCGATGAAGTTGGCCGATTTCGGGTGCTGCTGCTCGCTGCAGATTTCGGAAAACTCGCGCATCAGTTCCTTCTGGCGCGCGGTCAGCTTAGTCGGGGTCTCGACGAACAGTTCGACCACCAGGTCGCCGCGCTCACGCGAGCGCAGAGACGGCATGCCCCGGCCCTTCAGGCGAACCGTGCGGCCGGTCTGCGAGCCTTCCGGCACCTTGACCTCGATCTTGCAATTGCCGTCGCAGTTCTCGCCGCCCATCAGGCAGGGCGCTTCGATCTCGCCGCCCAGGGCTGCAACCCCCATCGGCACCGGCACGGTGCAGAGCAGGTCCAGGCCTTCGCGGTCAAAGAGGTCGTGAGGCCGCACCGACAGGAAGATGTAGAGGTCGCCGCGCGGACCGCCGCGCGCGCCGGCGTCGCCCTCGCCGGACAGCCGGATCCGGGCGCCGTCGTCGACGCCGGCCGGGATACGGACCTGGAGCGTGCGCTCCTTGCGCAATTGGCCGTGGCCGCGGCATTCCTGGCAGGGGTCCAGCACCAGTTGGCCCGAGCCGCCGCAGCGCGGGCAGGCCCGTTCGATGGAGAAGAAGCCCTGGCTGGCGCGCACGCGGCCCGCGCCGCCGCAGCTGCCGCAGACCGTCGGGCTGGTGCCCGGCTTGGCGCCCGAGCCCTCGCAGCTTTCGCAATTGATCGAGGCCGGGACCGTGATCTCCACCTCGGAGCCGGCATAGGCCTGCTCCAGCGTGATCTCGAGGTCGTAGCGCAGGTCCTGGCCACGCGCCGGGCCGCTGCGCTGGCGGCCGCGTCCGCCGAACATGTCGCCAAAGACGTCGCCGAACACCTCGCTGAAGATGTCGTTCACGTCGTGGAACTGGCCGTTTCCGCCGCCGCCGCCGCCCGAACCGTTTACGCCCGCATGACCGAACCGGTCGTAGGCCGCGCGCTTCTGAGCGTCGGAGAGGATCGAATAGGCCTCGTTGATTTCCTTGAACCGTCCTTCGGCTTCCTCGCAACCGCCGTTGCGGTCGGGATGATGCTCCATGGCCAGCTTTCGGTAGGAGGCTTTCAGAACGCCGTCGTCGGCGCTCCGCTCCACACCGAGGATCTCGTAATAATCCCGCATGCTATGTTCAGACGTTCAAAATTGATCTGAGTATTGAGGTGGGATGATCCCCGCCCGACTGCAAGGCTTGAGCCGGCTGCAGCCAGGCGGAGATTCCCATTTCGGTCGCGCCGCCCATGGCGGCCTTCTCGCAAGAGTTGCCAGAGACCGCCATCGGGCGAAACGTCACGCCGATTTCTTCTTGTCGTCGTCGTCGTCGCCGACTTCCTCGAACTCGGCGTCGACCACGTCGTCATCCACGCCAGCCGCTTCCGGCTGATCGTCGGACCCGTCTTGCTGAGCCGCGTACATCGCCTCGCCGAGCTTCATCGAAGCCTGGATCAGCGTTTGGGTCTTGGCCGAGATCGCGTCCGAATCCTCACCTTCCAGAGCCGACTTCAGATCGGCCAGGCCGGTGACGATGGCGTCCTTGTCGGCGCCGGAGACCTTGTCGCCGTGCTCGGCCAAGGCCTTCTCGGTCGAGTGGACGATGGCTTCGCCCTGGTTCTTGGCTTCGACCAGCGCCTTGCGCTTTTCGTCCTCGGCTTTGTTGGCCTCGGCTTCCTGCACCATCTTGTCGATGTCGGCGTCGGACAGGCCGCCATTGGCCTGGATGCGGATCGACTGCTCCTTGGCCGTAGCCTTGTCGCGGGCCGACACGTTGACGATGCCGTTGGCGTCGATGTCGAAGGTCACCTCGACCTGCGGCACGCCGCGCGGGGCCGGCGGAATGCCGACCAGGTCGAACTGACCCAGCATCTTGTTGTCGTGGGCCATCGGGCGTTCGCCCTGGAACACCCGGATGGTCACGGCCGACTGGTTGTCGTCAGCGGTCGAGAAGGTCTGCGAACGCTTGGTCGGGATCGTGGTGTTGCGCTCGATCAGCGGGGTGAACACGCCGCCCAGGGTTTCGATGCCCAGGGTCAGCGGGGTCACGTCCAGCAGCAGCACGTCCTTGACGTCGCCTTGCAGAACGCCGGCCTGCACCGCGGCGCCCAGCGCCACGACTTCGTCCGGGTTCACGCCCTTGTGGGGTTCGCGACCGAAGAACTCCTTCACGGTGTCCACGACCTTGGGCATGCGGGTCATGCCGCCGACCAGGATCACTTCGTCGATGTCGGACTTCTTCAGGCCCGCATCCTTCAGCGCCTGCTCGCAGGGGCCGATGGTGCGGGTGACCAGGTCCTCGACCAGAGCTTCCAGCTTGGCGCGGGAAAGCTTGATGTTGAGGTGCAGCGGACCCGACGCGTTCATCGAGATGAAGGGCAGGTTCACTTCATACTGCGGAACCGACGAGAGTTCCTTCTTGGCCTTCTCGCCTTCTTCCTTCAGCCGCTGAAGGGCCAGCTTGTCTTTCCGCAGATCGACGCTGGTTTCCTTTTTGAACTCGTCGGCGAGGTACTCGACAATGCGCATGTCGAAGTCTTCACCGCCGAGGAAGGTGTCGCCGTTGGTGGCCTTCACCTCGAAGACGCCGTCGCCGATCTCGAGGATCGAGACGTCGAAGGTGCCGCCGCCGAGGTCATAGACAGCGATCGTGCCGGCCTGCTTCTTGTCGAGGCCATAGGCCAGCGCAGCCGCGGTCGGCTCGTTGATGATGCGCAGCACCTCGAGCCCGGCGATCTTGCCGGCGTCCTTGGTGGCCTGGCGCTGGGCGTCGTTGAAATAGGCCGGAACGGTGATGACCGCCTTCTCGACCTTTT
>JBEBYB010000054.1:0-15230 GCA_040391295.1 Phenylobacterium sp.
CCGCCCATGGCCTGGACGCGTTTCCCGTGCGCCGTGCCGGTCTGGTAGACATAGTGGGCAATGTCGGACGAGCCCACGAAGCTGACGGCGGCGATGTCCGGGTGGGTCAGGATGGCGTCGACCGCCACCTTGTCGCCATGCACCACGTTCAACACGCCCTTGAGGTCCATGCCCAGATTGGCCCCGGCCTCCATGAACAGCTCGGCCAGCCGCACCGGCAGGGTCGGATCCTTCTCCGAGGGCTTCAGGATGAAGGTGTTGCCGACCGCGATGGCGATCCCGAACATCCACATCGGGATCATGCCGGGGAAGTTGAACGGGGTGATCCCCGCCGCCACGCCCAACGGCTGGCGCATCGAATAGACGTCGATGCCGGGGCCGGCACCCTCGGTATATTCGCCCTTCAGCACATGCGGGATGCCGCAGGCGAACTCGATCACCTCCAGGCCGCGCTGAATGTCGCCCCTGCTATCGGCGACCACCTTGCCATGCTCGGACGAGAGGACCTCGGCCAGTTCGTCCATCCGCGCCTCGACCAGACGCTTGAACTCGAACATCACCCGCGCGCGGCGCTGGGGATTGGTCGCCGCCCAGGCCGGCTGCGCGGCCAGAGCCGCCTGCACCGCCCCATCGACCTCCGCGGCCGCGGCCAGGGCGACTTTTGCCTGAACCTCGCCGGTGTTGGGGTTGAAAACGTCGCCGAAGCGGCCCGAGACGCCAGCAACCGCCGCGCCGGAGATGAAATGTTGAATGTCGCGCATATCGAGGTTCTATGCCTTCAAGAAGCGCCTGGGTAGACCCGACGCAACGTCAAGCCGGCACGGTTCGCACACAGCCGTGGAAAGCCAAGCACCCTTGCCCTCGGCGCGGGGCGCGGCGCATTCTGGCGTGGCTATGACGAGCGTCGCATCCACCGCTTCGGCCCTGCCTGCGCGCAGCGCCTATCATGACCACATCATCGATGTGCTGATCGCCGAGCGAGCGCCCACGCTGTCGGGCGGCCTGGCCTGGCCGGTCATCCGTCCCCTGCTCTACCGCATGCTGGACTACCGCAAGGCGCGCGCGATGGCGCAGGCCATCGGCCCGCTCTCCGGCCGCGCGGCGCTGGACTATGTGTCGGGCATGCTGAGCGTGAAGGTGGCCGTCTCCGGCCTGGAGCGCGTGCCGAAAACCGGCCGCGTCATCTTCGTCTGCAATCATCCGACCGGCATCGCCGACGGCATCGCGGTGTTCGACGCCCTGAAGGCGGCGCGACCCGACATCTGTTTCTACGCCAACTCCGACGCCCACCGGGTGGTCCCGCGCTTCGACGAGGTGCTGATCCCGGTCGAGTGGGTGGAGGAAAAGCGGACCCGCGACCGCACGCGCCTGACCCTGCAGCTGACCCGCGAGGCCATGGAGGCCGAGCGCGCCCTGGTGATCTTCCCGTCCGGCCGCCTGGCCCGTCGCGGCGCGGACGGGGTGCTGGCCGATCCGCCCTGGATGACCAGCGCGCTGTCGATCGCGCGCAAATACGAGGCGACCGTCGTGCCGCTGCACCTGACCGGGCCCTGGTCGACCCTGTTCCACTTCTTCAACCGCTTCTCGCAGGAATTGCGGGACATCACCCTCTTCCACGAACTGCTCAACAAGCGCGGTCGGGAGTTTTCCCTGACCATCGGCCAGCCTATAGCCCCCGACGCGCTGGACCTGGACGCCAACACCGCGACCTTGGCGCTCAAGGCCTATGTGGAGACCATCTTGCCCCGACATCCCGATCGGCCGTTCGCATGATCGCTCCCGCCGAGGGCGAATTCCGCCTCGACGACGAGGCCGCCACCGCCCGGCTGGGCGCGGCGCTGGCCGCCGAGCTGAAGCCGGGCGAGGCGATCTGCCTGACCGGGCCGCTGGGGGCGGGCAAGTCGACCCTGGCCCGCGCGCTGGTCCGCGCCCTGACCACCCCGACCGAGGACGTGCCGAGCCCGACCTTCACCCTGGTGCAGTTCTATGAGGGCGCACGGCTGAAGGTCGCGCACTTCGACCTCTATCGCCTGACCTCGGCCGACGAGGCCTATGAGATCGGGCTGGACGAGGCGCTGGAGGACGGGGCGGCGGTGATCGAATGGCCTGAACGCCTCGACGGCCACCTGCCGCCCGACCGACTCGATATAGAGATCGCCATCGATCTGGCCCCGGATGGCGGGGAGGCGCGGCGCGCCCGGCTGACGCCGGCTGGCGCCTGGGAAGGACGCGGGCTTGAGTTCTGATCGTGAGGGCCGCAAGGCCGAGTTCCTGAAGGCCGCCGGGTTCGGCGACGCGCGCCGCGAGCCGCTGGCCGGCGACGCCTCGACGCGCGCCTATCAGCGTCTGCACCTGCCGAACGGTTCGGTGGCGATCTTCATGGATCAACCGCCGGCCCTGGAAACCACCGTCTGCCCGCCCGGCGCGACTGACACTGAGCGGCTGGCCATGGGCTACAACGCCGCCGCGCGCCTGGCCGCCGGTTCGGTCGCCGCCTTCGTCGCCACCGCCGCCTTCCTGCGCGAACGCGGATTGTCCGCGCCGACGATCCTGGCCCACGACGTCGAGCATGGCCTGGCCGTGCTGGAGGACCTGGGCGATGGCCTGTTCGCCACCCTGATCGCCGAGGGTCAGGCCGAGACCCCGCTCTATGAGGCCGCCGTCGACGTCCAGGTGGCGCTGCAGACCACCCCGCCCGCGGACGTCCTGACCACCGATGGCGCAAGCTGGCCGCTGCTGACCTACGACGCCCTGGCCCTGAAGGTCGGGACCGACACCTTCCTGGAATGGTGGCCGAAGTTCAGCGGCCTGCCGGCCCTGGGCGAAACCGCCGTCGCCGAATGGGACGCGCTCTGGGCGCCGATCTTCACGCGCGGCGAGGCCGGAGCCAGCGTCTTCACCCACCGCGACTTCCACGCCCAGAACCTGCTGTGGTTGCCGGAGCGCGGCGGCGTGGCCCGCGTCGGCCTGCTGGATTTCCAGGACGCCCTGCGCGCCCATCCGGCCTGGGACCTGACCCACCTGCTGCAGGACGCCCGCCGCGACGTCTCGCCGGAACTGGAGGCCGCGATGCTGGATCGCTTCCTGGCGGCCAGGCCCAGCCTTGAGCGAGACGCCTTCATCGGCGACTACCGCGCCCTGGCCGCCTCCAACGCCGCCCGCATCCTGGGCCGGGTGTTCGCCCGCCAGGCCCTGCTGGGCCGGACGCAGTACGAAGAGTTCATGCCGCGCACCTGGCGCTACCTCGAACGCAATCTGACCGATCCGCAGCTCGCGGGCCTGAAGGCCTGGTTCGACCGACACATCCCGCAGAGCGCCCGCCGATGAGCCAGATCAAGACCGCCATGGTGCTGGCCGCCGGGATCGGCTCGCGGATGCGCCCGCTGACCGACGAGCGCCCCAAGGCCCTGGTCGAAGTCGCCGGCCGCACCCTGATCGACCGGGTGCTGGACCGTCTGGTCGAGGCCGGCGTCGAGACCGCGGTGGTCAACGTCCACCACTTCGCCGACCAGATGGAGGCCCATCTGGCCGGGCGCACCGATCTGAAGATCCTGATCTCCGACGAGCGCGACGAACTGCTGGATTCCGGCGGCGGCATCAAACGCGCGCGGCCCATGCTGGGCGACGACCCCGTTCTGGTCGCCAATATCGACTCGCTGTGGATCGAGGGCGAGACCCCGGCGCTGGAGACCCTGAAAGCCGCCTGGAACCCCGAGCTCATGGATCTCTGCCTGCTGCTGGTGCGGCGCGGCCATGGCATCGGCTTCGAAGGGCCGCGCGGCTTCTTCATGGACGAGGCCGGGCGGGTCACCCACTCGGCCGAACCCGAGCCCCCGACGCCATACGCCAATGTCGGCTTCCAGATCCTCAAGCCGCAACTGGTCGACGACCAGCCGGACGGGCCGTTCTCGATCCTGCCGATCTGGTGGAAGCTTTCGGAGAAGGGCCGCCTGTTCGGCGCCGTGATGGACGGCTTCTGGATGCATGTGGGAGATCCCGCCGCTCGGGAGGCGACGGAAGCGAAGCTGCGGTGAGCAGCCTTTTCATCAGCCCCGCCCCGCGCTGGTTCAGCATCCCGGCGCATCGCCCCTTCGTCCAGGACCTGGCCCAAGGCCTCTATGACGCGCTGACGCCGCTCGGCCCCGAGGCGTTGTCCCAGGCGGTGATCCTGACCCCGACCCGGCGCGGCGCCCGCTCGCTGGCCGACGCCTTCATCGCCGCTGGCGGCGGCGGCGCCGTGCTGCCGCCGCAGATCCGGCCGCTGGGCGACCTGGACGAGGGCGAGCCGCCGTTCGAGCCGGGCGACCTCGCCGTCGATCTGCCCGCCGCCATCGCGCCTCTGCAACGCCGCTTCGAACTGACCCGGCTGGTCAAGGAGAACGAGCGGGCGCTCGGCCGCGACCTCGACGCCTCGGCGGCGCTGGAACTGGCCGACGCCCTGGGCGGCTTCCTCGACAGCCTGCAGATCGAGGAGGTTCCCGGCGACGGGCTCGCCGACCTGGTCAGCGCCGACCTGGCCGAGCACTGGCAGGTCAGCCGCCACTTCCTGGAAACCGCGCTGAACGAGTGGCCCAAGCGGCTGGCGGCTATGGGGCTGGTCGACACCACCCGCCGCCGCGTGGCGCTGCTGCGCCGGCTGGCGCAAACCTGGACCGAGAACCCGCCGCCAGGCGTGCTGATCGCCGCCGGCTCCACCGGCACCGCCCCGGCCACCGCCGACCTGCTGCGGGTCATCGCCCAGGCGCCGCAGGGCGCGGTGGTCCTGCCCGGCCTCGACGACAGCCTGGCCGCCGAAGCCTGGGACGAGGTCGGCGAACAGCATCCGCAGGGCGCGATGAAGCGGCTGCTGACCCGCGCCGGCATCACCCGCGCCGAAGTCATGCCCTGGCCGGCCTCGCACAGCTTCGACTCGCGCGGCCGCTGGCGCCGACGGGTGATCAACGAGGCCCTGCGCCCGGCCGAACGCACCGCCGACTGGCTGGACGTGATCGAGAGCCTGCGGGCCGAGGGGCAGACCGAGGGCGTCGATCCCATCGCCGAGGGGCTGGCCGGCCTATCCGTCATCACCGCCCGCGCCGAGGAAGAGGCCGCGACCATCGCCGCCCTGCTGCTGCGCGAGGCCCTGGAAACCCCCGGCAAGACCGCCGCCCTGGTCGCGCCCGACCAGACCCTGGCCCGCCGCGTGGCCGCCAAGCTGGCCCGCTGGGGCGTGGGGGCCGACTCCTCGGCCGGCCTGGCGCTGTCGGGCTGCCCGGGCGGCGCGCTCGCCGGCCTGGTCGCCAAGGCCGCCGTCGATCCGCTCGATCCCATCGTGCTGCTGGCGATCCTCAAGCACCCGTTCACGCGGCTTGGCCTCGATCCCGAAACCCTGGAGGCGCGCCGGATCGAGCTCGAACTCCAAGGCCTGCGCGGCCCGCGCAAGACCACCTGGGAAGCGCTCGAAACTCAGCTTCGCAGCAAGAACGCAGGCGAGGCTCTACTGCTCGTCACCGACCTCCGCGCCGTGCTCGGCCGCCTGGAGATCGAGGCCGAGGCCCAGCCCCCCGCCGAAGCCGCGCGCCGGCTCACCGAGACGCTGGAAGCGCTCTGCGCCGATCCGCTGGGCGACACCGGCGACCTCTGGGCCGGACATGGCGGCGAGACCCTGGGGCGATTGCTGGCCGGGTTGATCGACGAGTCCCACGGCCTGCCGCAGACCAGCCCGCGTGGTTTCGCCGACCTGCTCTCGCGCCTGACGTCCGGCGAATCGGTGCGGACCGGCGGCTCGACCCACCCGCGCCTGCGGATCCTGGGCGCCATCGAGGCGCGCCTGACCCGCGCCGACCGGCTGATCGTCGCCGGCCTGGAGGAAGGCACCTGGCCGCAAGGCGCGCCGCTCGACCCGTTCCTGTCGCGGCCGATGCGCGCCAAGCTCGGCCTGCCGCCGCCCGAGCGCCGGGTGGGCCTGGCCGCCCACGACTTCGCCCAGGCCGCCTGCGCGCCCGAGGTGATCCTGCTGCACTCCGAACGCCGTGAAGGCGGGCCGGCGGTGAAGTCGCGCTGGCTGTGGCGGCTGGAGACCCTGGCGCGCGGCGCCGGCATGATCCTGCCCGGCCGCCCCGAGGTCATCGATTGGGCCCGCGGCCTCGACGCCGCCGATGGCTACGCGCCGGCCAAGCGCCCCGCGCCGAGCCCGCCGATCGCCGACCGCCCCCGCGTGATGGCCGTCACCCGCATCGAGGCCCTGACCCGCGACCCTTACGCCGTCTGGGCGCGCGACATCCTCAAGCTCTACCCGCTGGAGCGGCCCGACGAAGCGGTCGAGGCCCGCGCGCGCGGCACCGCGATCCACAAGGCCTTCGAACGGCTGGCCGAGGATCACCCCGACCAACTTCCGCCCGACGTCGCGGCGATCTTCGAAGGCCTCTATGTCGCCGAACTGGAAGCGGCCGGCATGCCGCACGAGGCGCTGGCGCGGGAAACCGCCCTGGCCAAGGAAGCCGCCGCCTGGGTCGCCGACCTGGAACGCCGCCGCCGCGCCGACGGCCGCACCATCCATGTCGAGCTGAAGGGAGAAATGACCATCGAGGCGCCGGCCGGACCGTTCACCGTCAACGCCCGCGCCGATCGCATCGAGATCGACCCTCAGGGGTTCGGCCACATCCTCGACTACAAGACCGGCAAGGCCCCGTCGAAGAAGGTGGTGGAGACCGGCTTCTCGCCGCAGCTCACCCTGACGGCGGCGATCCTGCAGTCCGGCGGCTTCCCGAGCCTCGGCCATCCCGAGCCCGGCGAGCTGACCTATCTGGAAATCACCGGCCGCAAACCGGCCGGCCGCGAGGAGGTTCGCGCCATGCCCGGCGACGAGAGCGCCCTGGCCGCCGCCAACGCCTATGAGGGCCTGGTCAAGCTGATCAGCCAGTTCGACCACGGCCGGCCCTACGCCTCGCGGACCGCCCCGCAGTTCGTGAAGCAGTACATGAGCGACTACGACCACCTGGCCCGGGTCTTCGAGTGGTCGACCAGCGGCGAGGAGGACGGCGAATGAGTCCCGATCCTCAACGACTGGCCGCCGATCCCGGCCTCTCGGCCTTCGTCACCGCCAACGCCGGCTCGGGCAAGACCAAGACCCTGATCGACCGGGTCGCGCGCCTGCTGCTGGCCGGGGCCCGGCCCGAGACCATCCTTTGCGTCACCTACACCAAGGCGGCCGCGGCCGAGATGCAGCGGCGGTTGTTCCTGCTGCTGGGCGACTGGTCGGTCTGCGACGACGTCAGCCTGCGCGAGGCTCTGGCCAAGCTGGAGGGCGTGACGCCGGACACCTATGACCACCGGGGCCTTTCGAAAGCCCGCGCCCTGTTCGCCAGCGCGCTGGAGACCCCCGGCGGGCTGAAGATCCAGACCATCCACGCCTTCTGCGAAAAGCTGCTGCGGCGCTTCCCGCTGGAGGCCGGCGTCTCGCCCGGCTTCCGGGTGATGGACGACGCCGCCTCGGCCGCCATCGCCGACGCCGCCCGCAAGGCCGTCGCGCGGCATGCGCTGAAGGGCGAGGGGCTGGTCGCCGAGGCCTATGCGCGGTTCTCGGTGGCGCTCGACTTCGGCAGCTTCCAGTCGATGTTCGGAGCGTTCGAAACCGCGCGCGGCCGGCTGGCCGACTATATCGCGCGTAACGGCGGGCTGGCCGGGACCATGGACGACGTCTGGTCGGTCTGCGGCTTCGACGAGCCGACGGAGCCGGACGTCCTCGAAGCCGCTGTCATGGCGCAGCTGGACCGCCGGGCCTGGACCGACTGCGCCGAGGTGCTGGCGCTGGGCACCAAGACCGACCAGAAGAACGCCGCCGCCCTGAGGGCTATCGCCGGCAATCCGTCCGCCACCCTGGCCGACTGCCTGGCCGCGCTGTTCACGGAAAGGGGCGATGGCACGCCCGCGACCTGGGTCGCCAAGACCAGCGGCCTGAAGCCCCGCGAGCAACTGCGCATGTTCCTGCTGTCCGAGCAGGACCGCCTGGAGCAGGCCCGCGACCAGATGCGCGCCGCCCAGGTGGCGATCGACACCGGCTCGGCCCTGATCCTCGCCAACGCCTATCTCACCGCCTACGGCATCGAGAAATCCTCGTCCGGCTCGCTCGACTTCAGCGACCTGATCGAGAAGACCCGCGACCTGGTGGCTTCTCGGCCCATGGCGGCCTGGGTGCTGTTCAAGCTGGACGGCGGCATCGACCACATCCTGGTCGACGAGGCCCAGGACACCGCGCCCGAGCAGTGGGAGATCGTCCGCGCCCTGACCGAGGAGTTCTTCTCCGGGGCCGGCGCGCCCACCGTGCGCGAGCGGCTGGAACGCAACATGTTCGTGGTCGGCGACGAGAAGCAGTCGATCTATTCGTTCCAGGGCGCGCGCCCCGAACTGCTGATCCAGGAGTTCGAGTTTCACAAGGACCGCGCTACCGGGGCCGGCTTCCGCTTCGAGCGGGTGGACCTGCTGACCTCCTGGCGCTCGACGCCCCAGGTGCTGCGCTTCGTGGACGCCGCTTTCGCACCCGCCGAACTGGCCGGCGCCGTCCTGCCCCGCGTCGAGGTCGAGCCGATCATCCACACCGCCGTGCGCACCGACCACGGCTGCGTCGACCTGTGGCCGCTGGAGCGCGAGGAAAAGAGCGAGATCCACGACGCCTGGGACGCTCCCCTCGACCAGGAGAGCGAAGGCAGCGCCAACAAGCGGCTGGCCGAGAAGATCGCCGGCGAGATCGCCGCCCTGATCGCGCGCGGCGACGGGGTGTTCGACAAGGACCTGCGCCAGTGGCGGCCGGCGACCGCCGGCGACGTGCTGATCCTGGTGCGGCGGCGCAAGGCGCTGTTCGAAGAGATCCTGCGGGCCCTGAAGCACCGCAAGATCCCGGTGGCCGGCGCCGACCGGCTGGCGCTGTCGGAGCACATCGTCTTCGACGACCTGGTGGCCATCGCCCGCTACGCCCAGTTCCCCTCCGACGAGCTGACCCTGGCCGCCCTGCTGCGCAGCCCGTTCTGCGACCTCTCCGACGACAGCCTCTACGCCCTGGCCAAGGGGCGCGGGCGCGAGAACCTGATCGCCGTGCTGCACCGTCGCCAGGACGAGGCGCCGGAGTGGCGCGCGGCGGCCGAATTGCTGACCTGGGTGCGCGATGCGGCGCGGACCCTGCGACCGTTCGAGCTTTACTCGCGGCTGCTCGGCCTGCGCGACGCCGCCGGCCGCTCAATGCGCCAACGGCTACTGGGACGGCTGGGCGGCGAGGCCGAGGACGCGCTGGACGAATTCCTGGCCCAGGTGCTGGCCGCCGAGAACCGCGGCGTCGAGGACCTCGAGAGCCTGGCCGCCGCCTTCGCCAGCCTCGACATCACCGTCAAACGCGAGATGGAGTCCGGCCGCGACGAGGTGCGGGTCATGACCGCCCACGGCGCCAAGGGCCTGGAGGCGCCCATCGTCTTCCTGCCGGAGACGACCCTGTCGCGCACCGCGCGCGGCTCGCCGCTGCTGGCGACGCAGGACGGCGGCTTCCTGTGGAGCGCCTCGAAGGCCGGCGACTGCGAAGCCTCGGGCCAGGCCCGCGAGTGGCGCGCCAAGAAGGACGAGGACGAGGCCTACCGCCTGCTCTACGTCGCCCTGACCCGGGCCCGCGACCGGCTGGTGCTGTGCGGCCGGGTCGCAGCCAACGCCAAGGAAGAGAACATCAAGGGCTGGTGGGGCGCCATCAACGACGCCTTCGAGCATGCCGACGTCTCGGGCGACAAACGGGCGATCCGCTCGAACGGCATGGAGATCGTCCGCTTTGGTCCCGATCCGCAGACCTTGGGGGCCGGCGCCGCGATTGTGAACACGCCCTCGCCGGTCCCCGCCTGGGCGTCGCTCGAGGCCAAGGCCGAGGCCTATGCCCGCTACGCCTCGCCCTCGCAGCTCGGCGAGGACGTCGTCGCGCCCGCCGCCTCGCCGCTGATCCGCACCCAGGGCCTGGGCCGGTTCCGGCGCGGCGACCTGATCCACCGCCTGCTGCAGATCCTGCCCGACCTGGCCGTGGCCGAGCGCGCTTCGGCCGCCGGGCGCATCCTGGCCCGCGAACGCGACCTGACCGACGATCAGCGCGCCGAGATGATCGGCGCGGCCCTTGGCGTGCTTGAGGACGCGCGCTTCGCCGAGGTGTTCGGCCCCGGCAGCCGCGCCGAGGTTTCGGTGG
Source organism: Phenylobacterium sp. (assembly GCA_040391295.1). Lineage (GTDB taxonomy): Bacteria > Pseudomonadota > Alphaproteobacteria > Caulobacterales > Caulobacteraceae > Phenylobacterium. Next base: position 10,187 of record JBEBYB010000054.1, read on the forward strand.
CCGGCACCGCCAGCCGCCTGCCCGCAGGCCTGGCGATCTCGGGCCGGATCGACCGGCTGGTGGTGTTGCCCGACCGGGTGCTGGTCGCCGACTTCAAGACCAACCGCCCTTCGCCCCAGCGCATCGAGGACGCCGACCGCGCCTATCTGCGGCAGATGGCGATCTACGCCGCCGTGCTGGCCGACATCTTCGAAGGCCGCCAGATCGAGGCCGCCTTGGTCTGGACCGACGGGCCGAAGCTGATGGCGGTTCCAGAAAAGCTGTTGGCCGAAACCCTTGCTGAGCTTCACCGCGAAGGTTGATACCTAGGCTGCGCCCGCTTACATCGCGGATCGGACGAGCGCGTTCCGCAAAAGTGGATACCGGTTTTGCGATCAGAACGCGCTCTAGCTAAAAATTGCCGTTCATATGAACGGCGGGCCGCAGCCACGCGTTTTCCAGGCTGCGCTATGAGGAGCTTTTCATGAGCACCGTGACGGTCACCGACGAGTCCTTCGACAAGGACGTTCTGCAGGCCACCAAGCCTGTGCTGGTGGATTTCTGGGCCGAGTGGTGCGGCCCCTGCAAGCAGATCGCCCCTGCCCTGGAGCAGATCGCCGTCGAACTCGGCGATCAGGTCACCGTGGCCAAGCTGAACATCGAAGACAGCCCGACCACCCCCTCGCGCTACGGCGTGCGCGGCATCCCCACCATGATGCTGTTCAAGGGCGGCCAGATGGCCTCGATGAAGGTCGGCGCCATGCCCAAGCAGAAGATCCTGGAATGGCTGAACGAGGCCGGGGTTTAAGCCCCCACCGTCTCGACATTTCATGTCGATCCACCTCCCCCAGTTCGCGCTTCGCGCTGGGGGAGGATTTATCTCTCAGATGCTCCCCCTCTGGGGGAGCTGTCGGCGAAGCCGGCTGAGGGGGCCTAGCTCGGCCAGGTCTCCGGGCTCATGGCCAGCACCTCGCCCGCGAAGTGCAGCCCACCACAGATCAGGACATGCGGCGCGGGACCTGGCGCCGCCAGCGCCCGCCGCAAACCTTCCTCCACATTGGCAACCGGCTCGGCGCTCAACCCGGCTTCGATAGCGGCTGCCGTCAGTTCCTCGGTCGGCGCGGCGTTCGGCGAGTCGAAGGTCGTGGTGAAGACGTGCGGCTTCAGGTCGGCGAAGGGCTGGAAGAAGCCCAGGGCGTCCTTGCGGGCGAACATCGCCGCGACCAGCACCAGCGGCCGCGGATCACGCGCCACCAGACGGCCGGCCGCTTCGGCCAGGGCGCGGCCGGCGTGGGGGTTGTGCCCGCCATCGAGCCAGAGGTCGGAGCCGCGCTCGGCCGCCAGTCGCGCCATCGGCCCGTCCGTCAGGCGTTGGAACCGGGCGGGCCAGACGGCGCTGGAAACGCCCTTGGCCAGGGCTTCTTCGTCGATGCGCGGATCGTTCAAGGCCAGGGCGGCGGCGACCGCGAGGCCGGCGTTGGCGAACTGATAACCGCCGAACAGGCTCGGGGCCGGCAGATCGTAGAGCTGATCCGGCATCTGGACGAGCAGGCGACCGCGCTCCTCCCAGGCGTCGAAGTCTCGGCCCATCAGGGTAGCCGGCGCCGACAGCTTCTGCGCCTCGTCGAGGATGACTTCTTCACCCTCCTCGATCTGGCGGGCGATCACCACGGGGCGGCCCTGCTTGATGATCCCGGCCTTCTCCCAGGCGATCTTGGAAAGCTCGGGGCCAAGCATCTCCAGATGGTCGTAGTCGACCGGGGTGATCACGCTGACGGCGGGGGCGGCGAAGATGTTGGTGGCGTCGAACCGTCCGCCGAGGCCGACCTCGACGATGCAAAGATCGGCCGGCGTCTCGGCGAAGGCCTGGATCGCCAGCACGGTGGTGATCTCGAAGAAGCTGATCGGCTGGCCGGCGTTGGCCGCCTCGACCTTGTCGATCAGGGCCGAGAGCTGCTCGTCGGTGATCAGGGTCCCGGCCAGGCGAATGCGCTCGGCGAAGCGAACCAGATGCGGCGAGGTGATGGCGTGGACCCTAAGGCCCGCCGCCTCGGCGATGGCCCGCAGGTAGGAGACGGTCGAACCCTTGCCGTTGGTGCCGGCCACGTGGATCACCGGCGGCAAGCGCTGCTCGGGATTACCCAAGGCGCCGAGCAGCCGCTCGACCCGGCCGGTGGTCAGGTCGATCAACGAAGGGTGGTTGGCGCGCAGCCGCAGGATCACCTCGTCGGAGGCGCGGATCGGATCATACATCTCTAAAATCCTCCCCCTCTGGGGGAGGGGAACCACGAAGTGGTGGAGGGGGCCAGCCACCACAGTGCTGAAAATCAAAGTCCCCCTCAGTCAGCTTCGCTGACCGCTCCCCCAGAAGGGGAGCATCTATCGACATCACGCCGCCTGTTTTGAACGCTCGCGGCCCATCATCAAGGTCTTGAGGATCGAGGCGAGCACGGACCGCATCTCGCCACGGCTGACCACCCGGTCGATCTGGCCGCGCTCCATCAGGAACTCGGCGCGCTGGAAACCGGGCGGCAGCACCTCGCGAATGGTCTGCTCGATCACCCGGCGACCGGCGAAGGCGACCATGGCGTTCGGTTCGGCCAGATGGATGTCGCCCAGCATGGCGTAGGACGCGGTGACCCCGCCCGTCGTCGGGTCGGTGAGAACGACGATATAGGGCAGGCCCGCGGCCTTGACCTCGTTCAGCGCCAGGGTCGTGCGGGCCATCTGCATCAGCGCCAGGGCGCCTTCCTGCATGCGGGCGCCGCCGGCGGCGGTGAAGATCACATAGGGAACGCCGCGGCGCACGGCTTCCTGGGCGGCCTTGATGAAGGCCTCGCCCACGCCCATGCTCAGCGAACCGCCCATGAAGCTGAAGTCCTGGACCGAAACGATGGCCGGCTGGCCCTCGATCGTGCCGTAGCCGCTGGTCATCGCGTCCTGCGCGCCGCTCGCCTTCCGGGCCGCCTTCAGGCGATCCATATAGGGCCGCTCGTCGGGGAACTTCAGCGGATCGTCGACCACGCCCTTCGGCGCATCGAGCTTCTCGTACTGGCCGTCGTCGAAGGTGTAGCGAAGGCGCTGCTCGGCGCCGATCCGCATATGGTTGCCGGACGGAGTCACCCAGAGGGCGGCTTCCAGATCCGAGCGATAGATCATCTCGCCGGTGTCCGGGCATTTGACCCAGAGGTTTTCGGGCGTCTCGCGCTTGCTGACGAGATTGCGCACGCCGGGCGCAATGCGCGACAACCAGCCGCGCCGCTCTTTCGGACCCTGGGGTCCCTTGCCGGGTTTGTCGTTTCGCTGTTCAGCCATCGCCATGGGGTTCTACACCGTGAGGCTTTCGACTCGCGCGGAGCGCACAGCCTTAGCCAAGGATTCGACTTTGGAAAGAACCCGGTCGGTCACAGATTCGTTCATTGCCAAGCCTGTAGCGATCTCTTCGACCAGGGCCGAACCGACGACGACCCCGTCTGCGACCCGCGCGACCGCCGCCGCACGCTCTGGCGTCTTGATGCCGAAGCCGACCGCGACCGGCAGGCCGCCCGCCGCCCGCACCCGCTCGACATGGGGGGCGACGGCGGCGGCGTCAGCTTCCTTCACGCCGGTGACACCGGCCACCGAGACATAATAGGCGAAGCCCGAGGTGCGGCGCAGGATGACCTTGAGACGCGCGTCGTCGCTGGTCGGGGTCGACAGCAGCAGCAGCGAAAGCTGTTCGGCGTCGAGGGCGTCGGCCAGCGGATCAGCTTCTTCCGGCGGAATGTCCACGACGATCAGGCCGTCGACGCCGGCCTGGGCCGCGTCATGGGCGAAGGTCGCAAAGCCGCGATTGATCAGCGGATTGGCATAGCCCATCAGGATGATCGGCGTCGTCTGATCATCCTGCCGGAACTCGGCGATCATCGCCAAGGTCTTCGACAACGTCATGCCGGCGCCCAAGGCCCGCAGGGCGGCGCGCTGGATCGGCGGGCCTTCGGCCATGGGATCGGAGAACGGGAAACCGACCTCGATCACGTCGGCGCCGGCGGCCGGCAGGCCCTTGAGAATCTCCAGGCCGGTGGCGTAGTCGGGATCGCCGGCCATGAGGTAGGTCACGAAGGCCGCGCGGCCTTCAGCTTTCAGCGCGGCGAAGCGCGCGTCGATGCGAGCCGTGGTCAAATCGTGCGTCCCAGATGCGCGGCGACGGTCGCCACATCCTTGTCGCCGCGTCCCGACAGGTTCAGCACGACAATGCCGCCCTTGCCGACCTGTTTGGCGACGTCCGGCAGGCGGGCCAGGGCGTGGGCCGACTCGATGGCCGGCAGGATGCCTTCCAGTTCGGCGCACAGCTTGAAGGCGTCGAGCGATTCGGTGTCGGTCGCGGTCAGATAGGTCGCCCGGCCGACATCGTGCAGCCAGGAATGCTCGGGGCCGATGCCAGGATAGTCCAGGCCGGCCGAGATCGAGTGGGCCTCGGTGATCTGGCCTTCGTCGTCCTGCAGCAGATAGGTCATGTTGCCGTGCAGGACGCCGGGGCGGCCGCCATTGATGGCCGCGGCGTGACGCCCGGTTTCCATGCCCTCGCCCGCCGCCTCGACGCCGAAGAGCTGGACGCCCTCGTCATTGAGGAACGGGTGGAACAGGCCGATGGCGTTGGAGCCGCCGCCCACGCACGCCACCACGGCGTCAGGCAGACGGCCTTCCAGTTCCATCACCTGGCGGCGGGTTTCCTGGCCGATGACCGATTGGAAGTCGCGCACCATCTCCGGGTAGGGGTGCATGCCGGCCGCCGTGCCGATCAGATAGTAGGTGTCGTGAACATTGGTGACCCAGTCGCGCAGGGCCTCGTTCATGGCGTCCTTCAGGGTCGCCGAGCCGGAGGTCACCGGCTCCACCTGAGCGCCCAGCAGGTTCATGCGGAAGACGTTGGGTTTTTGCCGCTCGACGTCCACCGCGCCCATATAGACGACGCAAGGCAGGCCGAAGCGGGCGCAGACGGTGGCGGTGGCCACGCCGTGCTGGCCGGCGCCGGTCTCGGCGATGATCCGGGTCTTGCCCATGCGGCGGGCCAGCAGGATCTGGC